>CAKOIS010000031.1 GCA_934087065.1 uncultured Bacilli bacterium | reverse complement strand
GATATTTCATTATCCTTTTCCTTAATCGTATCATTTAAAGTTTTAACTCTTAAATTAAGTGCTTCATTATTTTCAGTTAGAGTCTTAATTTTATTATTTTTTTCTTTTAATTGCTCGTGAGCATTAACTAGAGTATTAGATAAAGTTTTTATCTTATTATATTCTTTACTTGTATTATCTACTTGTTCGATAAAGTCGATAAAAGAATCTTTATCTTCTTTTGATAAAATATAATTATCTTTATTAAGTTTAGATGTTTTTAATTTATCAATTTTGTCTTTTATATCTTTAGAGTTTTGTTTTAACTCTGAAGATTTTTTATTTGCTTGTTTTAAGTTTTCAGTATTTTTTTCAATTTGTTTTTTTATTTCAATATAGTTATCCATATCAGATACATGAATATCACGATTTCTACCTTTTTGTTTTTGTTTTAAAGTAGAATCTAAACCATATATTTGGTTAAATTTTTCAATACATAAAGTTCTCATTTTATCTTGTAATCTAATCAATGATTCTTTAGTAAATACATCTGATTTACCAACTTGTTTTTTCATACCATTTTTATTTTTATATTTAATTGGAACTCCGACAATATGTAAATGTGGGCTTGTTTCATCATAATGAATTATAGCACTAGCTACTTTAAAGTTGGGAACCAATAATTCTAAATCATCAACTTGTTTTTTATAAACTTCTGACATTTTCTTTTTAAATTTTTCTTCTTTAGTATCCCAGTATTCTTTATCTCCAAGTTCAAGAATAATTTCACAAGCAAGATCCTTTTTCTCATTATTAGATACATTATCAAAATAATTATCTATCATTCTACTAGGTCTAGATTGTTTAGAATTGTATTCTAATCTTGCTTCTTCAAATTCACTTAAATATAATTCTTTAACATCGTCAAGTGGAGAAGAAGTACCTCTAACTATTTCTATTAGTTCTTGATTATCATCATATTTTCTATAATTATGCTTATCTACTTTTGATAATTGTCTTACATTTTGAATAGCATTATTTGGTAAAGAAGTCATTCCACTTAAATTGTTTTTACCATTTTGTTTAGATATATTTTTTCTATTTTTATCACTACCTAAATGTAATGAATAAGCAAGCTCTGACATAGTTTCCCTCCTTTCTAGAAGTGACCACTTGAGTGGTCATTTTGGTCATCCAAAATTTTTAACCCCCTAGGAATTTTGTACGTTTCATACAAAATATCCAGTGGGCTAAGGTTTAACACCTTAGAATCCGTTTACTTTATTTCATAGCAACTATAAACTTCATAAATAGTTAAAACTACATGAAATATTAATTTTTAAATTGCTATCGCCACTTTCATTTACTTCGTAAACAAAACGTGCCACGCATTTTAAAAATCTTCTTCGGTAACATTATCTGGTATTGTTTCAAATACATCTCTAATATTTACTTTTATATCATTTGGGTTATTCTTTGTAGCAAGCATTCCCATTGATAACCAATTATTATCTCCATTATTATTTTTTTGTAATGGGAACATTCTTACTGGTATTTCATCTTTTAATATTGGTCCAATATCTAATTTTTCAGTATCTTTATAAAATGTACCTTTATATAAATTAACCTCATAACATTCATTTAATCTATAAAAGTTTTGCATTATATCTTTAATACTAGTAAATTCACTATATCTAACTGGAACTGAAGTTTGTATTCCATTAAAGTCAATAATCATTTCTCTTTTACAATCAATATAACCTTGATTAAATAGCATTTTAAAATCTTCATAGAAAGTACTTCTAAAATTAACTTTCTTAACAACATACATATTATTTATTTCTTCAAGTTCTAT
>CAKOIS010000030.1 GCA_934087065.1 uncultured Bacilli bacterium | reverse complement strand
AAAAAAACATATAGATAATTATTATTTGTATAGGATAATTAATAGTGAAAGTAAAGACCGTTATCTAAAAATAGTAAGAGGTAAAGATCTATTCAATAAAACGGATTATAATTTTGTTCCAACCAGTTATAAAATATATTCAAATTAAAGGCCAGAAAATTTAATTCTGAGCTTTTTTATTTGATATAAAAGTAATTTTTGTTGCATTAATTATAATCCTATGAAGATCATCAACTTCAATATAACTTTTTATACCAATTAAATCATTTTCTTTGATGAAATTATCTAATTCTTTTTGAAAGCTTTTTGAAATATTTATTCGGGCAATTTGATGGTTTTTTAAACCCTCACTTTTAAGAGTAATTCTTCATTTTCAATACCTTTAAAGCATCCTGAAATAACAACACTATTAACCATATAATCCTCCTTTTTAATAGTTGTTGTATTAATTACTTAATTATTGAGATTAGTCAAGTTATTTGTGATATAATATTAGTTAAATTTAGGGGGAATAATATGTACAAAGATATAGAAGAAATATATAAGAAAAAAAGTCCATATAACATTATTAAAAAAAGAACGTTTTGGATATATGTTTTATTTATATTTACTTCATTAATTCTCAATTTTTTAAATAAAATAGTACCAATGATCTTAGTGTTTATAGCTATGCTATTAATCTTGAAATTTGTAAGTGAAAAAGTATTAAATACAAAATTACACATTAACATAGTTAAAAGAAAAGAAAATGAGATAACATTGCCTTTAATTATCAGAAATGCTGAAAAAGAGCTATTTAAAGATTACTCCGTAAAAAATAATATGTATAATGAAAAAACACTTTTATGCATAATTGATCACTATAGGAATATGATTAAAACTAAAATGGCTGGAGGTAATTTGTTAGCTATATTATCAATAGCTATTCCAGCAATACTTTCATTTTATACTAAAGATGGCTTCGACTTTAGTGGCTTGGCAATTGCGCTACCATATTTAATAAGTTTTAGTATTGTAATAATAATGTTATACTTTTCATATAGTCAATTTATAGAAGCAAAAAAATTTTTAAAAGGTGAAGATGGTATGATTGAAAGATTAGAAGAAATATTTAGTGAATTATATATTGAATGTATTAATACAAATATTGTAGATAAAAAGAAAGAATCTAAAAAGCAAGTTAAGAAAAAATCAAAGTCATCAAAAAAGTAATTGATACCTTTTTTAGGTACAATTTAGATAGAAAAGAATTGATTTTTATAATAGTTTATTGAAGAAAAGTGCCGAAAGCGGTATAAATCTTCAATGAAGATAATTTGCTTTTTGATAATTAAACTGGCAATCACTAAGGTATTAGTTAATATCAGAACGACCAAATACAAGAAAATATGATATAATAATATTTAGAATGTGAGGTTGTTTTATATGGGAAAAAAAGCAATAGTTGTATTAGCACTTTTATTATTTGTGGTAGGTTGCAATACAAATAACAATGTTAATGAAAAATCGAAAAATGAGAACGTTAAAAAAAATGATTCAGAAATAATAGATATTGATAGTTTAGTATATCCTTTATATAAAATGACCAATGATGGATATAATTATTATTATGTAAATGAAAATGTAAGGGTAACTCTTTCTAACATTCTTATAGATAACGAAAGAAAAGAGGTGATAGATTTAGAAAACAAAAAGTTATTAGATTATAATGATTATATTAGCAAGAATCCAGTTAATGCAGTTATAAATTTTGTTCTTCTAAGAAGTGAATGTAGAGAAAAAGTTAGTTGTACAGAAATTGGTGGTTGTCAAATTGGCAATTATGGCATTCAAGATTTACAAGAAATGATTGATCCAGTAAATGGAGTGACACCTAATTATTTGATGTATGAATGGTGTCCTGTTGAAATTTCTGATGAATTTATTAAACAAATTAATGACTTAGAAGGATTTAAAGTTTGGGGACGAGGTTTAGAAAATATTAATGATGAAAAATCTCCTTTATCTATAGCAATTGAATTACCTTCGGGTGATACGTATCTCAATGAAAAAAAGTTGTTTGATGAGTATGGGTTATTGAATTTATTTAATGCTTCTCCTAAAAAATATTTTAATGGTAGATTAAATTTATCAACTTGTAATAAATACAATTTAAAATGTGAATATAAGGATTTATAAAAATTTTAACTATATATGATACTGACAATTAGAAAGTCTTTTTTCTTTGTTAAAAAGATAGTATAATACTATTATAGGAAGGTGACTTAAATGAAGAATATGAAAGTTGTAGATGGTAATGAAGCTTGTGCGATGGCTGCATATAATTTTACTGAGGTTTCGTCTATTTATCCAATTACCCCATCTAGTAGAATGGCTTCTTTAGTAGATAAGTGGAGTAGTGAAGGCAGAACTAATATTTTTGGTGAGAAGGTTTCTGTTATTGAGATGCAAAGCGAGGCGGGTGCAAGTGCTTTTATGCATGGTAGTTTACAAGGCGGAAGGCTAACTACTACGTTTACTGCTAGTCAAGGGCTTCTTTTAATGATTCCGTCGATGTATAAAATGGCTGGAGAGTGTCTGCCTGGTGTTATTCACGTAGCGGCAAGGAGTCTTTCTACTCATGCATTAAGTATATTTGGAGATCATCAAGATATCTATAGTACTAGAAGTACGGGATTTTCTATTCTTTCAAGTAGTAATGTTGAGGATGCTTATTATTTAGGTCTAGTCAGCCATTTGTCAGCTTTAGAGTCTTCTATTCCAGTGTTGCATTTTTTTGATGGATTCAGGACTAGTCACGAGATTAATATGGTTAGTACTTTAAATGATGAGGAAATTAAGTCACTTATTAATATGGATTATGTTAATAAATTTAGGGATCACGCGATTAATGTGGGAAAATGTATTACTAGGGGTACTAGTGAGACTGAAGATGTTTATTTTCAAAATACTGAAGCTAGGAATGAACTTTATAATAATACTCCTCTTATTGTTAATAGTTATATGGAAAAGATAAATGAGTTTACTGGCAAAGATTATAAACCATTTAATTATTATGGTGCTAAAAATGCTAAGTATGTTATTGTTGCTATGGGGTCTGTATGTGATACTATTAAACTTGTTATTGATGAGATTAATAAGGAAGATGATGAGTAT
>CAKOIS010000029.1 GCA_934087065.1 uncultured Bacilli bacterium | reverse complement strand
AAAAACATTATAGGATTTGAAATAGACCATTCATTTTTAACTTACAAGAAAGAAGCAAAAGAATTTGGATATGAAGTTGGTAAAATATCTATGAAAGAAAAGACAGTAATTTTCAATAAGATATAATGAAAAATTACAATTTATTAGAAAGAAGGAAAATATGTTAAAGTGGATTAAAGAAAATAAAATTATATTAATAACTATGCTGATATTTGAGACTGTAGCTATATCATTATTTATATCAACAAAAAACTTATTTTATTTATTAAATTTTAATTATATAGGAATTTGTATATCAATTGGTATGTATTTAATGTCACATAAAGTTAAATATGCAAGAAATTTTGTTCAGTTAGCAGTAGGACTATATATGCTTGTATATTTAGGCAGATTAAATAAACCTGATATAGTAATAGAAGATATTTTGGAATCATTATTTAATTTTTGGGAGTTTATAGCTGACGAATATTCTGGTAATATAATGTCAGACTGTAGAGAACTTGGTATATCTATAAAAGAATTTGATACTATGGACAAAGCGTATAGGGAAAAAGGAATTATTTGCGCTCAAGAAAAAGACCTTATATTAGAAATGATACAAGAAATAACAAAGCATTTAAGTTAAGAAAAAAATAATTACAATAAATATAACAAAATATAGTTGATAATAGTATAGGAGGAAAATATGGAAATAAATGTTTATAGAAAAAAACAGTTTGCAAGCATTTTAGTTTCTTTTGGTATAGTAGTTGGCTATGAAAAAGAAAAACTAATTGAACTAATTAAAAATTTAAATATTGAAATTAATAATTGCAAAAATGCTTCTGAATAAGAATGGGGAAACAATTAAATTAACCACTCAAAGTAATCAAACAAACATTTTTGCAATTAATTTTAATTTTTATGACACTAAAATATATCCTTTTGCTGTTTCGAACGAATTAACAATAAGAAAAAACACAAATATACTATTAAAGCAAAGTTCGTTTTTTAGTACAGTAAAATTATCTATTAATGAAATAGAATAATAAAATTTAAAAAATAGTGTGATGAAAGAAATATATATAGTAAAATGAATGATTTAATAAAAACGATAGGAGAAACTTTTAAAATTAAATTGCCTCAAGAGTATATTGAATATTTGGAAAACAACAATTGATAGATAGGTTGTAAAAATAAGTATATTAAAGCAAATTATAATAAATCCGTCTTTCGTTGTGGTATAATAGAAATATAGAAAAATTTTATAAGGAGAAAATATATGAGCAGGGACACTAAAATTAAAGATACAAAAAGAATAATAACAGGTTATGACGAAAAAGAATCTCAAATTTTTTTTAATGCTGGTAGTACGGAAGGTTGTATTCCATTATCAAGAGAATTTATAAAATACTATGCTGATGAGGCGTGTGTGAAAGCATGTGAATTGTTATATGATTTAAATATTCAAACATTTAATTCTGGGGCTAATGTAGATGGACAAGAAAATGAAACTGCAGAAGCTTTTATTGGAATTTCTTATGATACTTTAAATGACGAAAATAAAAACATTGTAAAAAATCTAATTAGTGAAGGAATAATGGGAAAAATTGTTGATAATTCAGCTCGAGGAGAAGGAAATACCATTACAATATCTGTACCAATTAGTAGTGATGATTTAGTTGGAAATGTAAGTGATAAATTAATGGCATTAGCAAATTGTTTTGTACAACAAGATGTACTTTATGGAAGAACTACAAAACAAGCAATAAGAGAATTATATTATCAAAAGGAAAATGGAAATTTTTTTGATTATCTTACATTAGGAGAATTAACTCCACAAGAATTAGAAAAAAGATTGGAAGAAGAAGTACAAGAATATTTTTCTGACGATGAGGGAAATTTATTTTTGACTGAAGATTTACTACATAAACATCAGTTATATCAAGAAAAAAATAGTGTAAAGCATAGATGAATTTAAATATGAAATTGTATTAAAAAATTTTTACAAATTTTCCAAAAATCAGTCTACGATGGTATACAATAAGTCCTGTTGTAGTAACTTTTTTAAAGAAATATGATTTATCAGAAAAAAAGATATATCCATTCGCAACAAATGCTGGATGGTTAGGACATACTTTCCCTGATTTTAAAAAATTATGTCCTAACTCAAATGTTATTAACGAAAAAAATATTGTTTTTGAAAGTTATAGTAGTAACCTAGTTACTAGCACGGAAGAAATAAATGACTGGATAGAGAAAATTTAATAAAGGAAGTTTTCTATTTTTATGCTATGTTAATTACAGCAAATATTAAAATTAAATTTAAAGGAGTAAAAATTATGTGGTCAGAAGATACGATTAGACAATTAATGAGTAGTAAAAATTGTGATGAAATATTAATAGATTATACTATAGAATTACTACCAGAAATGATAAGCCTTTTTGGCAAAGAAAAAACAATTAAATTTTTAAATGAGTATACCTTTGTTCCAAGAAGTACTATAGGAGTAAATAGTGGTGCAACATATAAAAGTAAAAAGAAAATTGAATTTGATTGGACTAACAAAAATAAACATGAAGCATTAACTTTGTTAATACATGAAGCTGGTCATGTAATTGGTTCTTTAGAAACAGAAAAAAGCCATTTTTTAATGGAAGGTTTTAAATATCGCGAATCATTTTTGAATAAATTAGAAGAAGCTGTAGTTAGTCAAAGACAAGATGAATTGGAGTTTAGTGATATAAATTATACATATATGACTATAAATAATTTAGAAAACGGGGAAGACTTTCATCTTAATGATTTTAAAACCCAACCCTCACACAAATACACAATAAATAAAGTTTTCTATCAAAATTTAATGATAATATTGGGCAAAAATAGTTTTTTATTTAACAAGTTAATGTATGAAGATAATCCTAATATAAAAAACGATATTTTAAATAGAATAACAGAAAACTTGAAAAGCATTTTGAATGAAAATGAATTAACTACACTTAAAGATTTTATTAATACATTTATATTAAATTATTCATATCATGGGGATAAAACGACTATTGAAGATTATTTAAAAAATAAGAAAAATTTTGATAATCAAATGAGTGAGGAAGAATATAAAAATCTTTTGATTCAAAATTTCCCAAAAAATATGAAATATGCAATCGAAAGAAACTTACTATCTAAAAATATATTTGAAGCAGTAGATGAATTATGTGGAATTACTCTAGATGTTATTATAAGAAATTTTTCTAATAATGAACATAGCAATTTTGATAATATAAGGAATGCTTGCGAATACTTTTCTAAAATTTATAATACAAGCAAAACAAATTCTAAAAAGACAGAAATTCTTAAGAATTTACTTATAGAAAACATAGTTAAAGTTAATCCTACAATTTATTATAATTTTATTGAAGGAGGATATACTAGAGATGATTTTGTTGATGTCTTTAGTCGAATAATAGCAACTAATGATTTTAAACAAGAATATTTAGGAAAAATGATTTATGATAAAGAAAAATCAATAATTTTTGTTGATAAATTAAATGATTTTGTTGTTAATAAAGAATTAATATACCCAGATGGTACAATTATGTTTGGGAATGTAGTAATAGGAAATGTTCAACCAATAGGGTATAAAACAGAACTATCGGTTATTAATAAGTCTGATTTGCATTATAAAAAGTACTAATGTTAATTGAATTTTGAATTGATTTTAAAAAGTCATTGTATAGTGGTATAATGCAGCTTTGACAATAAGAAAGTTTTTAAATAAATATAACTTATTTAGTAAGACTATTATACTATTTGCCACTAATGCTGGATGGCTTGGAAGAACATTTGTAGAAATAAAAAAACTCTGTCCTAATTCAAATGTTATAAATGAAAAGAACATTGTCTTTGAAAGTTACTCCGATGAATTAGTAACTAGTAAAGAAGAAATAAATGACTGGATAAATAAATTGTAAAAATAGTGTATACTTAAGGCAGATTATAATAAATCTGTCTTTTGTTATGGTATAATAGAGGTATAGAAAAAAATACTTTTTCTATTAAAAAATTAACTTAGTTAGGGGGAAATAAAATGAATAATTTAGAAGTTAATAATAATACATTCGAAAGTATTAAACATATCGATGAATATGGGAATGAATACTGGTTTGCGAGAGAGTTACAAGAAGCACTACAATATACTTAATGGAGAAAATTCGAAGGTGTAATTGATAAAGCAAAAATTGCTTGTGAATCAAGTGATTATAAGGCTTCAGAACATTTTGGCGGAGCCGCCAAAATGATAAGTTTAGGTAATGGCGGTCAAAGAGAAGTTCCTGATTACAAGTTATCAAGATACGCTTGCTACTTGATAGCACAAAATGGTGATAGCAGGAAGAAAAGTGTTGCTCTTGCTCAAACCTATTTTGCTATACAAACCAGAAAGATGGAATTAACCGAAAG
>CAKOIS010000028.1 GCA_934087065.1 uncultured Bacilli bacterium | reverse complement strand
CAGCACCTTCAATTCTTCCATCTTGAATAAGTTGTCTTATTCTTCTTTCACTAATATTCCACTTTTCACTAGCTTCTTTAATTTGCATAGTTATCACCTCTGTATATAGATTATACCGTTTCTGGAATAATATGTCAATATATTTTATGCCATTTGCGGAATAATGTTATTTTTTCATTCATACGGATCATTAATATTTTATCCGTATCATTGTTAAAATTAAAAATCCATTGAATATTTTTGACACTTTCGGCACTTTTCTTCAACGAACTATTTTAAAACTCAATTTTTTGTACTTAAATTGTACCTAAAAATATTTTAGCGATACTGATACCTCGCAAGCCTTATAAAATGGGTATAAAAAATGAGAGCACGGTTAGATGCTCTCTTCAGGGGGTTTTGGTTGAATACACTCTCACCTTAAAATCGTAAGAGTAAGTATCCACATAGCAGAACTCTGCTATGCTAATTAAATGATATAAAAATTTTTATAAAAAATCAAGTACTTTTTGAAAATTTTATTAAAAAGTTGAAAATTTGCATTTTATTTAATATAATTAAAGAGGAGAAAAATTATGAAAGTTGTTAAGAAAAGATTAAGAAAAGATAGAGTATTTTTGCTTGCTTTACTGTTATTTTTTAGTACTATACTTATATTTAGTGCTTTTAAAGTAATAGAGTGGTTTAGTGATAATAATAGTACAGATAAAGTAATAGAGAAAATTAATAATGATGTTAAGGTTGATGAAATTATAGATAATGAAAATACTGAAGTTATAGATGAAGAACCAACCGAGCCTGAAAAAGTAAGTGATTATTTTTATTATATAACTTATCCATTAATAAATGTTGATTTTGAAAAATTGTTAAAGACAAATAATGAGACTGTAGGTTGGATAAATGTTAATAATACTAATATAAATTATCCTTTTGTACAGGGAATTAATAATACTTATTATTTAAATCATTCTTTTGATAAAAGTTATAATTCTGCTGGTTGGGTATTTATGGATTATAGAAATAATAAGGAAATGAATAGTAGAAATACTATACTTTATGCACATGGTAGAATTGATAAGACTATGTTTGGTAGTTTATATAAAACTCAGTATCCAGCGTGGTATCAGAATAAGTCTAATCATGTTATAAGAATATCTACACCTAGTGTTAATATGAGTTATCAAATATTTAGTGTTTATAAGATAGAAGAAGAAAATTATTATATACAGACTGATTTTACTACTGATGACGTTTATTTAGAGTTTTTAAATACTATAAAAGAGAGAAGCAAATATGACTTTAATGTGGTGTTAGGTGCAAGTGATAAAATTATTACACTTAGTACATGTGCTAATGATAAAGAAAGATATGTAGTGCATGCTAAACTTATTAAGAAGAGTGAAAGGTAAACTCTTTTTAATTTTTTCTTGACAATTGAGTACATATTCAACTATAATATAATTAGTTGAGTAATAATTCAACTGAAAGGGTGTATAATATGAGTATAAATGAATATAATTGTGACTGTAATGTAATACATGAAAGTGTTGTAAAAGAGGTAAAGAAAAGTATGCTTAGTGATAAAGTAATAAATGAAGTAGCATTATTTTTTAAGATAGTAGGTGACCCCACTAGAACTAAGATACTATCTATACTTGATAAGAATGAACTATGTGTATGTGACATTGCAAACTTACTTAATATGACTAAATCTAGTATAAGTCATCAATTAAAAACTTTAAAGGATGCCTGTATAGTAAAAAGTAATAGAGTTGGGAAAGAAGTGTATTATACATTAGATGATGAACACGTAAGCGAAGTATTTGAAGTTGCTTTATACCATATTGGACATAAGAAGGAGAAAGAATAATGAAAAAATATAAATATAACATAAATAACTTGGACTGCGCTAATTGTGCAAGAGAAGTTGAAGAGAGTTTAAATGAGAATAAAGACTTTAAAAACGTAATAGTTAACTTTAATACAAGGAAGTTAATTTATGAATCAGATAAAGAGTTTACGCTTCTAGAGTTAAATAAACTTGTTAAAGAAGTAGAGCCTGAAGCATTTATTACAGATGAAGAAGTAAACATTAAAAAAGAATATCATTTTAGCATATTAGTTATTGCAGTTATTATTGGACTAATTGGATATTTTGTTAAAATGCCTATATATTTAAAATGGATACTTTATGTAATAAGTTATTCTATGCTATTATATAGGTGTATTATAAATTCTTTAAAACTATTAATTAAGAGTAAGACAATTAATGAAAATTTACTAATTACAGTTTCCTGTTTAGGTGCATTAGTGCTTGGTAATGTTCTTGAAGGAATAATGGTAATTACACTTTATACAATTGGAAAAATACTTGAAGAAAAAGCTATTAATAATTCTAGAAATTCTATAAAAAATTTAATGGATTTGACTGATAAAACTGTTAATATTAAAGTTGGTAAAGAAGTTAAGAACATTTTAGTAGAAGACGTTAAAGTAGGAGATATTCTTTTAGTTAAAAAAGGTGAAAAAATTGGAGTAGATGGAATTATTAAAAGTGGAGATAGTTCTATAGATAGTTCTATGCTTACTGGAGAAAGTGAACCAGTTTTTATTAAAGAAGGAGATAAAGTTTTATCAGGAAGTATTAACTTAGGAGATATTATTTTGGTTAGAGCTACAAGTACATTTGAGGACTCTACTGTAAGTAAGATACTTGAAATGCTTGAGTCAGCAACTGACAAGAAAACAAAAACTGAAACTGTAGTAAGTAAAGGTAGTAAAATATATACGCCAATTGTATTAGTACTCAGTATTTTAGTTATGCTTGTTCTTCCACTTTTCGGGGTAAGCGTTTCTTCTTCAATTTATAGGGGACTAACATTCTTGGTAATATCTTGCCCATGTGCGATTGCCATAAGCGTGCCACTATCTTATTTCACTGGAATTGGTGTATGTAGTAAAAATGGTATTTTAGTAAAGGGTAGTAATTATTTAGATAGTTTAAGTAGTGCAAAAAATATAATATTTGATAAGACTGGTACTTTAACTAATGGAACTTTTAAAGTAACAAGTATTGATATAAAGGATGAAGACTTGACTGATGAGTACAATAAAGACGATATAATGGAAATACTTTTGATGGGAGAAAGTTTGAGTAACCATCCAATTGCTAAGAGTATAATGAGTAATAGTACTAAATTTGTTGATAATTCTAAAGTTGAGAACTATAAAGAGATTAGTGGTAAAGGAATAACTTTTCAACTTGATGGTAAACAAGTGAGTATTGGAAATAATAAAATAGATGAGTGCACAGAAACAGCAAGTATTCATATGCATATTAACGGAAAACACGTTGCTTCAATATTTATAAATGATGGAATTAAAAAGAACACTAGTAGTGTTATTAAGAGCCTTCAAAAAAATGATATTAAAACTTATATGTTTACTGGAGATAAAAAGGATGTGGCTTTAGAAATTGGTAGAATGTTAGGGATTGACGAAATTAAATACGAAATGCTTCCAACCGATAAATTTAAGGCTTATGAGAAAGTAGAAAAAAGCGGTCCAACTATATTTGTCGGAGATGGAATAAACGATGCACCTGTATTAAAAAGAAGTAGTATAGGAATTTCAATGGGTGGTGTAGGTTCAGATCAAGCAATTGAAGCAAGCGATATAGTGATAGTAAATGACGATTTGGATAAGATACCACTTGGAATAAATATTAGTAAATACACTAAATATATTATTAAAGAGAATTTGATATTTGCAATAGGTGTTAAAGTTGTAATTTTAGTTCTTAGTGTTTTAGGACTTGCTAGTATGTGGCTTGCAGTATTTGCTGATACTGGTGTAACTTTGTTAACAATTTTAAATACTCTTAGAATTATAAAAAAGTTTAGATAACATGAGCTTTGCTTGTGTTTTTTCTTGTCTTAGTGTAAAATTCTTATACTAATGTTGTATCAGTGAGAAAAATAATGTAAAATACTTATAGGAGATGTTATGTGTGAATGAAAAAGTAGTAGCGTTAATTTTAGTGTTTTTATTTTTAATTTTATTAAGAGAATATTTTAGAAAGAAATTATTAATAAAATACAGTGAAAGATATAGAATGATAATAGAATTAAATAACAAAATTAAGTTAGATTTTTTCACAGAAAATATGGAATTTAATAAAAGCTATAAATCTAAATCTGCTTTAGATAGGGCTGATACTTATAATGCTGCTATTCAATATGTGGAAGAAAATTTTTATTATATCAAAGATTATGTCAGAAGATATAAAGAATGTCAAAACCAGTATTATAATTATCATGTTAAGTATTGTGAATTACTAACTCAAAAAATTAATTATGACGATTTGCAATATAATAAATTTTGTTATTTTAGTTTAAAAGATTTTATAAAATGTGAAAATCTAATATGTAAAAATGCTATGATAAAAAATAAAAATTATCTATCTTTATATGTAAATTGTTATTATATTAGTCCAAAAGGAAGAAATCATTGGTATAAAAATAATAATTATTATTGTAATGACCTAGAAAAAATTATTTCTATTATAAATGACAAAAATGATTACATGAAAACTGCAAAATATCAACGTACTATTATGACTGATAGTTTAAGATATGATGTTTTTAAAAGGGATAATTATTGCTGTCAAATATGTGGTGCTTCTAGAAAGGATGGTGTGAAGTTAGAAGTTGATCATATCATACCAGTTTCACGGGGCGGTAAAACTGAACTTAATAATTTGCAAACATTATGTGAGAGATGTAACCGAGGTAAAAGAAATAAAATGTAATGTGTTTGTTTTAACTAATAAAATGTGTTAACTACTACATATGTTGTTACGAATTGAGACTTGAAAAACACATGAAAAAATGATAGAATTATTGTTAGAATAAGAAGGTGTGTTAATGAAAGAAAAAACTAGGAAAAAAGCGTTGAAAGTTTCTTTAATGGTAGTCTTGTTACTTGTGTTTGTTTATGTAACTTTTAAAACTACATTAGTTGTGATAAGTAATAAATATTTAACCGATATAGGTGACTATAGTACAAATGATAAGTATAC
>CAKOIS010000027.1 GCA_934087065.1 uncultured Bacilli bacterium | reverse complement strand
TTTAGATATTACAAAAAAGAAACTATTACAGATTTCTCAATAAAAAAAGTTATAGATGAATGTGAGTTTGGAATTTTAGTATTAAAAGGCAAGAGAGCAAAATTAATAAATAATAAAATGTATGAAATACTAGACAAATTAAACATAAAGAAAGACTATATAACAAATATAATAAAACAAAGTATAGACCAGTTAGATAAAAATTATTGTGTAAAAGTAGAAGATAAATATTATGTATTTGCGATAAATAATAATGAAATAATTACATTTGATATAACAGAAGTATATAAATTACATCAAAAGCTAAATGAGCAAAATAAAAAGTTAAAAGAGAATAATAAAAAAATATTATTAAGTATTGACAATATAGAAGAATTAGAAAAGGAAAAAAATCTGCTAAAACTAAAAAATAAATATCACGATATATTAGGACAAAATCTTTCCATACTGCAACAATATTTAAATAAAGAAAATATAACCCAAGAAAATTTTGAAGAAATAAAATTTATGATACAAAAAATGTTCATAGATATTGAAGATACAGATGACACAAATGCAAACCTAGAAAATTTAATAAAAATACACAAGAAAAATGGAACAGACATTATTATAGATGGAAAACTACCACAAAATAAAGAAACTGCAAAAGTGTTCTTTGAAATAATAAGAGAGGCAACCACAAATGCAATAAGACACGCAGGGAGTTCAAAAGTATTTGTGAATATAAAAGAAACACTAGAAGAAACATATATGATAATAACAAATGATGGTAGAAAGCCAAATGAATTTATTACAGAAAATCAGGGAATAAAAGATATGAGAAGAAAAGTAAAAAAACTAGGAGGAATGTTCTATATTTCAACAGTTCCAGAGTTTTCGGTAAATATATCAATAAAAAATAACTGCTAACATTGAAATAGCAGTTATTTTTTTTTACTCTTTTGGAGTTTCGAGGTTTGGAACTATTAAACCATTACCAACACAATATATTGCAAGTTTTGCTAAATTATTATAACCAGTTTTTTCATAAATAGATGAAATATGTGATTTTAATGTTCTTACAGATATTCCAAGTTTTTTTACAACTTCATCTCTATCTAATGTTTTACAATACTCAGTTAGAATACTTAATTCAATATCTGTTAGATCCTTTAAAACATCAGGAATATTGGATTTAGGACTATTAGAAGTTGGATACAAAGAATAGCCATCAATAGTATTTTGAATAGTAGTTATAAGAGAATTACTACTAATATTTTTATAAATAAAACTATCAACATTATTAGCTTTTGCCTTGTCTATAAATGTTAAATCTGGCACACCAGTCATAAGAATAATTTTCACACTTGGAAAGTTCTCTTTTATTATTTTTGAATAAGCTAATCCACTTGAATTATTTTCAGTACAAATATCCATTAAAATTAAATCAGGTTTAAATTTTTCACATAAAGATACAGAGTCTTTTGCATCTCCACTAGAAGCAACAACATTAAACCCTCTTGTATTTAATGTTTCAGAAATCATTTCTCTTAACATTTTATGGTCATCAATTACAATAATATTATACAAAACAGAAACCTCCTAATTTGCTCACATTAAGATATATTGTAACATAAAAAATTGTGAAAATAAATATTTTTTACAAATTTTGCACTTTTGGTGCAAAATTTAATGAAAAATTGCACCAAAAGTACAATAGTAATTTGTGCTAAAAAATGATATAAGATTATATGGAAAAGTAAAGTTTCAGATGGGGGGGGTGAATAGATGAATTAATAAAAGATGAGTAGAAAAGAAAAGTAAAAAAGATTTCAATGTAAATGTATCTAATGAAGATACAATACTAACACTTTCCACCTGTGCAAATAACAACAAATACAGGGTGGTGTTACATAGTGTTAGAGTTAAATAAAACAGAAAATGTTTTGTTTGAGAAAGGAGAATGGTTTTATGAAAAATAAAACAAAATATTTAGTAGCAATATTATTAATGCTAATTAGTTTTTTACTAATTGGAGCTACTAATGTAAATGCAGAAACAACTGCAGAAGTTAATAATTATTCAGATTTAACTGATAAAATGAGTGATAATGTAACAGATGTAGTTAAACTTACTAGTGACATTACATTAAGAGAAGATTCTGATACAACTTTCTCTCTTGAAATGTCTAAAACTTTGGATTTTAATGGTTTTACATTAATTGTGCCAGAACATTGTAGGTTTAAACTAATTTATAGAAATAGTCTAGACTTAAAATTCATTAATTCAGATAGTTCTAAAAGAGCAAAACTTAATCTTTTATCTAATACTGGCTACACACCAATCTACAACGAAATTACGCAGGCTGAACATACTGTTAATTTTGAAATGGATGGTATAGATGTTGAATATATAAAAGATTTAGAAAGTTTTTGGCAAACCGCTGGTAATAACAGATTTAATAATGTAGTTTTTAAAAATCTAAAAGTTACTGGATTTTATGAAATAGCAGATACTAGAGCATATAAAACAATAAAATTTTCAAATGTTACTAAAGATAATAAAAAAGGTCGTGCAGAAACATATTTGATAAAGAGTTCTACTTTAACTGTTGATGAGGTAATTGATGCAGATTCAGTTATTGAGTATTATGATAGAGAAGGAACTAAAATAGCAAATAGAGCTGATAAACTTGGTACGATAAATGCTTATTGGGGACCAATTACAGTTAAGAAAAAAGAAGTTCAAACATTAACGGCTACAACAGAAGCTGAATTAATAAATGCAGCTAATCAAATTAATAATAACAAAGACACTATTATTAAATTAGGTGGTAATATTAAGTTAACAGCACCTTTAGATGTTTATGTTTTAGGTAATGTTACTTTAGATTTAGCAGGTAATACTTTAGATGTAACAGAAAATCATTTAACATTCTATTATGGTTATAAAGATGAAAACAATTATAATTTTAGAAGCAATCTAACTATTAAAGATAGTGGCTTTGGTAATAGTGGTAAAATAACTGGAGTAGGATTTAAGGGTAGAATAAGACTATCTACTTTAGATATGGCTGAAGAATTAAAAAATTTACCTAAGACTTATGGTTTTACTATTGATGGAGGAACTTATGCCGTTACTGGAACAGGTTCATGGGATGAATATATATTTACTGTATTTGAGGATTCAGAACCTAAGGAACAAAACATTACTTTAAATGTTAATGTTAAAAAAGGTATTTTTGAAGTTGGAAAAGTAGATGGTGAAATATTTTATTTCCCTTCATCTGATAATAATAATATGAAAGCAAACTTCAATTTTGAAACACTTATGGTAAAAGGTCTAGGTGTTAAACTAGGATCTAATATTTTAGGTAAAAAAAGAATTAATGAAGTAATACCAAATGATACAAAACTATACTATACTGATGTTAGTGGAGTAATTGAACTAGAAGATAGAACAAAATTAGTTATGGATGTTAGAAGTGGTATAAGTGAAAGTCAACCACAATATATTAAACTTGCTAAAGAAACAGGTTTAAGTGTAGATAATGTTACATTACCAAATGTTACATTTGGATATACTGATGTGCCAGAAGCAACAATTAATATTACTAATATTGGAGCTGATAATTTAAAAATTACTAATGTAACAGTATCTGATACAGATAAATTTGAAATCATTGGAGATACACAACCAACAATAGGTATTGGTGCAATAAATAATGATTTTAAAATTAAAGCAAAATCTGGTCTATCTGCTGGAACATATACACCAACAATTACTGTAACTGATGAAAATGGTAAAACATATACAGCAACAGTTACATTAAAAGTTGAAAAGAAAAATTATGATGGAGTAGTAATTAATTATCCAAGTAATTGGATATATAATAGTAATCCAACTTTAAGTATAACAGGATTAGAATCTTTAGGAAGTAATGAATATGAAATTTATTATTCAAAAGAAACAACTCCTGGAAATTATGAAAATATAGGAAATACATTACCTATATTAGTAGGTAAATATAAAGTGAATGTAAAAATCACAAGTGTAAACTATATTGAAAGTGAAAGTAGTGTTGATTTTGAAATTAAACCAATTACTACAGAAGTAAAAGTAAAAAGTTATGATGCAGAATTTACATATGATGGAACATACCATACAAAAAATTATTATGATGTTTTATGGGCAAATAACGCTAGTGCAATAACTGATAATAAATTACCTAATGGTGATAAAGTTACTGCAGTAATTACTGGTAAAGTAAGAGATGTTAAAGATACAGCTCTTGAAAATAATACAATTGAAAGTGTTACAATAACAAATGCAGAAGGTGTTGATGTAACTAATTGTTACAATAATATTCAAAAATCTGCTGGTAAATTAACAGTAAACCCAATTACAACACCAATAGTTGTAACAGCTGGTTCAGATACTAAAGTATATAATGGTACTGAATTAACAAAAAATACTTATACAAATACTGATCATGTATTACTACCAGGTGATATGTTAGAAGCTACAATTACTGGTAGCCAAAAATTTGTAGGTTCTTCAAATAATACTGTAAGCAATGTTAAAGTAATGAGAAATGGTGAAGATATTACTTTTAACTATACAATGGGAACACATGTAAATGGTGTGCTTGAAGTAACAAGTGCAGAACAACCTTTAGCAATTGCAGATCAATATGTAAGAGTTAATGGTTCTATATTATTAAGTTATTTAGAACAATCAGTAACTGGAAATGTAGGAAACATTGATTTTACTATTAAATCAGGAGATGCACTTACATATGATGCTATAAATGAAGAATATGTAGCAGGAGCTACTGAAGGTGATGTTGTAATGACTGTTACAGCAGCAAAAATGGATCTTGGAGGAGATAATACTCCTGAATGGAAAGAAACATCAAAAGATTTTACAATTCATGTTGTAAATAAAACTGATGTAAATATTTCAGGACTTTCTAATAATGAAACATTTACTTATGATGGAAATCCTAAAATGCCAACAGGAACAATTAGTGTTAATGATGGAACAGTAAATGTTAGCGATTTAGAAGTAAAATATCAAGGAACAGGAACAACTTCATATAATAGTGCTACAGCACCAACAAATGCTGGAACTTATACAGTAACATATAAAGTTCCTGATACTAATACAAATTATACAGGAACATTTAGTGTAGCATTCACTATTAAAAAAGCTCAACTTGATAAAGTAACTATTGTTAAAGATACTTTTGAATATACTGGTGATGAAATAGTTCCACAAGATAGTAATTTTGATTTAAATAAGATGAATTTTTCTGGCGATATTAAGGCTACTAATGTTGGAAATTATAGC
>CAKOIS010000026.1 GCA_934087065.1 uncultured Bacilli bacterium | reverse complement strand
AAATACCAACTTCATTAGAAGTTGATACATTTATTTAAGTCTAAACTATAAAAGTTCGGACAGATTGCCTACTGGTGTTAGCGAAGAGACTTGAACTCTCACGGGTTACCCCACACGCCCCTCAAGCGTGCGTGTCTACCATTCCACCACGCTAACAGAAAAGATTACTTAAATAAACGTAATCTCTTAGTATTTTCTTTTTCTACTTCTTTTAAATAAGTTGGATTTAACTCTTTTAATATACGAAGCGCTTCTTCTTCAGTTAAATATTCAGTATTTGTAATTACTGGTTCTGCTTCTACTACAGTAGAAATTCCAGTAACATCAGTATTAACTAAAGTTTGATATTTTGTATGTGTAAAAACATCTACATAGGTCATACGGTATTTATACTCGCCATCTTTTAGATAAGCTAAAGCATATCTTACATCAGTATCATAATATCTTCTAATTATATCAGACAGTTCTTCTATTTTCACAATTTTACTGATTTTAACTAAATATAAGTTTTCCGTTTTAAATCTCATTTTACTAAACCTCCTTAAATTAATCTTTTACTTTTATACTTTCTAACATCTTCTTCCATAAATTACTTGAACTATAATTTAGTATTCCTGCTTTATAAATTCTTAAGCCATATTTTAGAAGTAAGTATATTACTAAAAGTAGTAAAGCTAACGATATTATAACATACATTATTCCAATTTGTCCAAGGAATAATAACACAGGACTTAATATGCATGATATAAAAGGTATCATGCTAACTACCATTATAAATGTACTTTTTTCATAAGTACTAGCCATTATTGCTAAGAAATATCCAGCCATTATAAGCATCATCATTGGTGTTTGTAACTGTTGGAAATCTTCTGCACTGGTTGTCATAGATGCAAGTATTCCAGCAAGTAGTGAATATGCAAAGAAACTAAGAAGTATCATTATAATTATAAATGGTAAACATTTTAATATGTTATTAAGCATTCCACTTTCTACAAAAGTATTTAATAGCTTAGTTGTACTCTCTCCTAAACTTCCCATGAAAGAAGTACCAGTTACAAGTCTTCTAACTAAAGCACCTACACCAAAGTAAAGAATAAATAGTACACACTGAATAATTGCATAAAGGTTAGATGTTATCATTTTAGATAAGAAATGTATTTTAGGACTTACACTAGTAACAATAATCTCCATACTTTTACTTGACTTTTCTTCATTTATCTCAGCCCCTATCATTTGAGTTACCATAAGAATTAAGAAGAAGAAAGGCATTATAAACACTGGAATTGCTAAATTTCCAATAGTATTAACTAGTTCATAGTTTTCATCTAGTTCTTCATTTAAATAAGTTCTCGTAATACTTACTGGTTCATATATTTTAGCTAACTCTTCAGGTGCAATATTGCTTTCACTTAACGCTATACTTGTTTTTACCTTTTCTATACTTGCATTCAAGACTTGTATAGTAAGTGCATCTACATAATCAAATGAAATAACTTCAACATTATGTAAATCATTTATAACAACAATTATATCACCTTTCTTATCTTCCTTAATCTTCTCTACTTCATCTTTGTAGTTTCCTTCTCCTTTTGCAATTTTTACGCTTGAACTACTTAACTGTATATTTGTACTTTCATACGCCGTTTTTAACGCGTCATAATATTTTAGAGTATTATCATAAACATAAATAGTAGTATCTTCATCAAAGTCTCCTCCAAAGAATTTAATGATATTGTCAATATTAAACAAACCAACAATAACAACTAATAAAATTATATTGATAACCTTAAACCATTTAGTATTAATTTTTTTATTTAGTCCATCTTTAATTAAAAGAGATAATTTACTTCTCATAAGTACCTCCTACTTTATCAATAAATATTTCATTAAGTGTAGGTTCTTCCACTACAAATTTTGTGACATTCTTTAGTTTCTTCACATAGTTAAACACATTTTGCACGTAACTCTTATCACTTATACTAACTACAAAAGTATTACCTATTTTATCCACTTTTTCTACACCTTTAATACCTTTTAACTCATCCATATCAGCATCTGCTTCTATCATAATATTCTTCTTTTGATAATCTTCCTTTATTTGTTTCAAATTCCCCTTTAAAACAGTTTTACCATGTACAAGAATTACCAAACTTTCACAGAAATACTCTACATGCTCCATTCTATGTGAAGAGAATATTATACTTGTCCCCTCACTTTTAAGTTCAAGTATCAACTTTTTAAATAACTCAATATTAATCGGATCTAATCCACTAAAAGGCTCATCTAATATAAGAAGTTTAGGACTATTTATTATACTCATAATAAACTGTACTTTTTGTGAATTACCCTTACTTAACTCTTTTATCTTCTTATTTTTATACTCGGTTATCTCTAATTTTTCAAGTAAATAATCTAGTCTACTTTCAATATCTTTATCGCTCATCCCTTTTAATCCACCATAGAATTTAGCTTGTTCTAAAACAGTTAACTTAGTGAGTAAACTTCTTTCTTCAGTAAGAAAACCTAACTTATCAGTAACAGAGTAATCTATTTTTTTACCATTAAAAGTAATGCTTCCGCTTGTCTTATCAAGTAAACCTGTAATCATTCTAAAAGTAGTAGTTTTACCTGCTCCATTAACACCAAGTAAACCAAATATCTCTCCATCTTTTACTTCAAAAGATAAATCATCTACTGCTAAAAAGTCTCCGTAATATTTTGTGACATGACTTAATTTTAACATTACTTATTCCTCCTTAATTTACCTAATATCTTATTTATATATTCTCTTCCTAGTGCTCTTTCAAGTAAACCCGTTTTATACGAAACAAACACATAAGTAAGTCCACCAAAAACCACATATAACATAAGAGTAAGCACTAACATTATACCACTTGTAGGCACTTTGATAAATAGTTTTAACACTACTAACACAAATATCATCGCTAGTATTGGCACCAAAGTTTCCTTTATAGTATCAAGAATACTCTTATAACTAAAGTTTAACTCAATTTTTAATTTAGATAAACTATAAATATAACTAAATATATAGCCTACAATTGTTGCAAGAATTGCCCCGTAAAAAGCTTCAAGCCCCATCAAATGGAATAAATACATAAATGGTATATCCAACAAAGCATTAAGTAAAAAACCTATCCCACTACTAATATAAACTATTTTAAACTTATTCAAACTTTGAAGTGATACACTTATTATCATATATATACTTGCAAAGAAACTACTAATTGCTGTGTATCTAAGAATTAAAGTACCATATAAATTTTCTCCGTAAAATAATGAATACACTCCTTCACTTAAGAATGATAACCCCACTGCAAGTGGTAAAGTTGAAAATATAATAATTCTAATAGCCTCATTAAATCTTTTATTTGAAGTTACCAAGTCATTCTTTGCATAACTACTTACCATATGTGGAATTAAACTCATACTCATACCCATTGCAACTGCATTAATTATCATACATATTTTAGGAGCCCATGTACTTATTATGCTCGCAATTGTCTCTGCATTTTCTGCTGAATACCCTAATTTATAACTTGTTCTTACAACTAAAGTCATATCAGTCAAACTATATATATCTGTTGCTATACTAACCACTATAAGTGGAAGTGCATAACTAATTATCTTCTTAACAATTTCCTTATTTGTAACATTATCTCTTTTATCACTCTTAATAAACGCATCCTTATTTTTATTAATTTTACACTTTATATAAATATATGCAGCAAGTCCACCTACAAACGCTCCAAACACACTTACTCCAACACCTAAAGTTACACTTTTATCTAGCACATTTATCACAATATATGAACCAAACAATATAACCGCTATTCTAACAACTTGCTCAATTACTTGGCTAACACTTGATGGAGTAATGTAGTTATGTCCCTGTAAATATCCTTTTGAAACTGATAAAAATGGTATAATAAGTAAACAAAACGATACACTCCTAATTACAAAAGCAACATCATTTAATGTGTTTCCACCCTTAATTTCACCCAATATCACATGAGCAACTTCAGGTGCAAAGACAAAGAGTACAAAGAAAGCTAAAACTGACAAAATAAGTATCATATTTCTTCCCACTTTATAACTTCTTTCCTTTGCTTCGTACATTTCTAAAGTATTATATTCAGCTATAATC
Organism: uncultured Bacilli bacterium; assembly: GCA_934087065.1. GTDB lineage: Bacteria > Bacillota_I > Bacilli_A > RF39 > UBA660 > CAG-628. The sequence continues at coordinate 1,509 of CAKOIS010000026.1, read as the reverse complement.
TTACTAATTGCAATAGGTATTCCCGCAGTAGAAATATTCAAAAACAAATTATACACATTATATGCATAACTATATAAAGAACCACCACTTTCTCCAATTATTCTATAAAATGGTATTACATATAATACACCTAATACTTTAACTATTATTATTGCAAATGTTGCAATGAACGTTCCTTCTACAAAACTATTTTTCTTCATACTTACTCCTCATATATAATCATACAACTAAAACAATATATCTGTTCACTTCCAAAAATACTATTTGAAACTGAAAACTTAATGTCAACAATATTTTTACTTTGTATAGTTGTTAAAAATAAATTCACTTTATTTTCTAAATCTCTCTCATGACTTTCGTCAAATACTTTTACTTTCATATATTCCACCAAGTTTAATTTAACACTTTTCTATGTCTAATTATGTTGATAATTGTAAATATAATAACATTCTTTCTTTACACCATCTTTATCTGTATACTTTAAAAAGAGCTTAAATGTAGTACTCTCATTAACTTCTAAGTATCCACTCAACTTTACACCAAGTTTATCTCCTTCTTTAGTTAATGATACTTCTTCATCATATATCCCAATTGATGGAAAAGAATTAATTGTCTCTTTATCATGAATTAGTAATGCTTCAATATTCTTCATAACTATCTTGTTCCTATTTATAAGAGCATAATAATTTATATAATCGTCTGTTATCTCATCAACTTTAAAAGTTACTTCTATACCACTACACACTTTCTCTTCATTAACACCCTTTAAAGTATCAACATACTCGTTATATACTTCACTACTAGAACTCACACTACTACAACCACACAAGAACAAACAAATTATAAATATTATTACTTTTTTCATACTTATTATTTTACCATAATTTAAAACAAAATAAAACTCCGTTTTGGAGTTTATTCATATATTTTAATAGTTTTTATTATATCCTTTACATAAGATAAATTATCAATATTCTTATTATTAAAACTAAACGTATAGATTTTTCCACCAGTAAACACCATATAATTATAGATGTCATCTCCTAATTTATAGATGTAAGAATTATCATTTACTTCAATTATATAAGGTGTTCTTGTTGTATAAAGTTTAACTAAATTTACTAACTCTTGCTTAGCAATAATATCACTTACTGAAGTAAATATACTATTTTTAGCATTTCTATTTTTATAAAGAAATCTCTCTGCTTCATATAAACTATTAATATTGTTTTTCTTTAAATAAGACTTAACCTTAGTATTATTTAATATCTTATCATCTTCAATAGCTATATAAAACATGCTCTTTTCTTCTTCATTCTTTAAGTTATATATTACTCCATTACTTGAATTAAACACACTATAATCTTTAAAATCATTTTTAATAGTTATATTTTTAAAAGTAAGTTTCTCATCTGGCTCAGTATATGTAAAAGTATACTTATCATTTGTACTATAGTCACCTATATCGGTTAAATATTTATTACTTATCACAACTAATGTAGTTTTAAA
>CAKOIS010000025.1 GCA_934087065.1 uncultured Bacilli bacterium | reverse complement strand
ACTGATACTCATTGGAAACAAGAAGATTTATTTAATGTTGCAAATACTATTGCTAATCAAATGAATTTTGATATAACAAATAACAATGTTATAAATACAGTTACTACTTTCAAGGGTACTTATGCTGGTAGACTATCAGTAACTAAAGATATTGATACTATAAAAACTATATCTAATCCATCCACTCTTAATAGTAGTGTGTATAATTATGAAACAAAAAAATATACAAAAATATATGATTATGACAAACTAAAATCATTAGATAAATATGATATATATTTATCAGGAGCATCTTCTATTATAGATATTGTTAATCCTACTTCAAATAGTAATAAAGAATTAATTGTTTTTCGTGATTCTTATGGCAGTAGTTTAATTCCTTTGTTAATAGATGGTTATAAGAAGATTACTGTTATTGATATTAGATATGTTTCTTCAAGAATTTTGAATAATTATATAAAATTTAATAATCAAGATGTTCTTTTTATGTATAGTATATTAACTATAAATAATAGTTTTTCTATGAGATAAGGAATCTATTTAATTAGACTTCTTTTTTTCTTGTTTGTTAACTAATAGTTGTTATATAAGACCAGTCATAACAGCAAACTGACAGGGAATGGAACAATTAACAATCTTTATACATATCAGTGATTATAAACTAAACAATATAAAAAAAACAATCAAAGTGGTTGTCACAAGCATTATTTCTCTATAAAATCCATTTTATTGAATATTTCAGTGTCATAAAACTCTTTCATTGTTATTCCAAAAACTTTACAAAATTTATAAATGTTTTTAGAACTTGGGTTTTCTACTTTATCATAAAGCAACGCATAAAGTGTTGTTGCTGGAACAGTGGAAAGCTCAGACAACTTATTTGTAGTTATATGATTCAACTTACAAAGCTCATTAATTCTTTCTATTATAGCCTCAGTAAAAGTCATTTCTAAACTCATCTCCCGTTACTAAACATATTATAACAAAAAATAAGTAAAAATGTTTACCGAATTCAGCATTTTTTCTTTTTTCGGTAAAAAAGGAAAAGGTATATAATCTGACTCTCTTAACTATAAATTTAATTAAAACTACTAAATAAAAACAATTAATTTTATTCATTTTAACTTTAACAATTTTTCTTTTAAATAATTTATCTTAGGCTAATCTATTATAAAATAATCTTTCATTATATATCATAAATGCCCATTATACTATTGAAAATTTAGTAAATTATGATTAAAGCTCCGAAAAAAATGGTTTTTATAATAATTCTATTAGAGTTAAACTACAAATTACTCAGAATAGTAACTATAAATGTTGAAAATTAAGTACAAATGTAGTATAATTATTAACAGATGGGAGGTTTTGAATATGAATTATTCAAATAAGAAAATTATTTCATTATTATTATCTGGGGCAATTACATTAGGTGTTTCCGCTCCAACAGTGTCTGCTGCTGAAAATAGTCGTAGACGTTATGAGCCAAGTTATCTAAGTGATGTAGCTTATGACCAAAATGTATACAGTATGACTGGTATGTATACAGAAATGCTTGACAAATTACCAGTATATGTTTACTTAGGAAACGATGTAGAAAATGTTTACTTAGAAAAGAACGAAGCTTTATATGTTGCTGAAATGAACTATGACAATACTTACATCTTCAAGAAAACTGCTGTTACTTATTACTATGACAGCCGTAACAGAAGACAAGAAGAAAAAGTTACAGTTTATGCAATAAGCGACAAGAAAACAGTATCAGACTATTCAGGATGGACTAGAGTAGACAAGAGAGATGTAAGAAGAACTGAACTAGTAGCAACTTCAATTGAACTAGGAGAATTCTTACTAAAAGACATAGACTTATCAAGTTACTACTATAATGCTAACGGGTTTGCATTAGTAGACTTAAACAAAGATGGAAAAAATACTGAATTAATGTATTTAGGTAATGACAAAGAAAACAAAGTTTACAAAAAAGCTGAAGCAATCAAATATGCAGTAGAAAACTATGATACTTACTATATTTTAAGAAAAAGAATTCCTATAAAAGGATCATATAGAAGTAACTATGTTTATGCAATAAGTGAAAAATCATACGTTGAAGGTTGGTCAAAAGTAAGTAAAAGAGACATAAAAGAAGACGAAGTAATCGCAACTAACGTTGAATATATGGAAGCATTAGTTAATATCTATGATGGAGATATCACTGTAATTAAAGATAATTCAAACAAAATCACAGACGATAACAACAATAATAATGGTAATAACAACAATGGTAATAATAATACAAATGAAAACTACTCATATATGCTAAAAAATGAAGCATTAGCATTTGCTTACCAAAACTATGCTGACTTCTGCATTTTAAGTAGAGAATTCAAAGGTTCTACAATATATGCATTCAGTTCTAGCTTAGATGTACAAGATTGGGATATAGTTGGAAATGATGAAATTAACGAAAACTCTAACATTTTCCTAACAATAAACGATGCTAATAAATACATATATGCAGTAACTTATAGTAATGCAAAAAAATTAACTAGATAAATATAAAAAGTAAATCTTTTGGGGTTTACTTTTTTCTTTATTTAATTTATAATTTTATTAGTGATGTTAAATGAAAATAAGTTATATATTAAAAAAAATTAAAAACATGAGATACAAAGAATACGTTAACCATGCAAAAATCGTGGCAGACAAAATGAACAAAAGCACAGTAAGCATTCTTTTTGACATGGCAAAATGTGCACTTTTGTACGGAAGTGGTTACATGGACTACTTTGAGTTTGAGTTTTACTTACTAAATGGAAAAGAAAGAAAAACATACCTAACAGGAAAATACAACAACGACATAGTAAAAAGATACAACAGAAAAGAAGATTGGCATTTACTAGAAGATAAAGGAGAATTCAATAAACTATTTAAAGAGTACTTAGGTAGAGAATTCTTAGACCTTAGAGAAGCTACATTTAAAGAATTTAAAGAGTTTATATATAATAAAGATAAAATAGTATGTAAGCCCCTAGACAACTGTGGTGGAAAAGGTATAGAAATAATACCAATAGACAAATCAATATTTAAAAACGAGTATAACATACTTAAACTTTATAATAGCATTATGAAAAAAGAACAGTTCCTTTTAGAAGAAGTAATAATTCAAAACAAAGAACTATCAAAACTTTATAGTGGAAGCGTTAACACATTAAGAGTAATAACATTTTTAGATAACACAGGCACAACTAGAATACTAAACACAATTTTAAGAATTGGTAACAATGGAAGTGTTGATAACTTCAGTAGTGGGGGAATGTACACATTTGTTAACGAAAGTGGTATAGTTTATGTCCCAGCAATAGACGAAGTTGGTCGTATATACTACGAACACCCCAAAACACACGAAAAAATCGTGGGCTTTAAAGTTCCAAACTTTGATAAAGTATTCTCTTTTGTAGACAAACTAAGTAAAAGAGTACCAACAATAAGATACGTTGGATGGGACATAGTTATAACAGAAAATGGTATCTGTGTAATTGAAGGAAACGAATATCCTGGAGTATTCCAAGTAAAGCCAAGCATAAGTGGAATAAAAACAGGAGACCTTCCAAAATTTAAAAAATATATGGATTTATAGGAGAGTTATATGGAATTATTTATAGTTTTAGTACTAAGTTTATTTGAAATATTCTCACTACTTTTTGGCTCATTAATAGTCTTTAGCACAAAAAACAGCGAAAAAGTAATGAACATAAGTGTATCACTGGGCTTTGTAGTTCTAGTCTTACTTGGTGTATTCCACCTTATACCAGACGCATATGAGTATTATATAGAAGGCTTAACTAACTTCAAGAGTATAATATTTATTGTTTTCTTCACAATTATGGGATTTGGTTTAATTATAGCACTAGACATACTAGGCGGACATCATCATCAAGAAGGCAAAGAAAGTAACCACATTAAACACATTTCTTTAATCACTTGCGTATTCTTAGTTATTCACAATTTTATAGAAGGTATGACACTTTATGGAACGGTCTTATCAAGTAGTGAAGCAGCAGTAATTCTAACTTTAGGAATTGCTATGCACAACGTCCCACTTGGTTTTACCTTATCTAGCACATTTAGTAAACTCTATGGAAAAAGTAAAACCTTATTATATATGATACTAATAGGTTCTTCTTACTTACTAGGTGCAGTGGTATTAAGACAAGTTACATTAAATAGTTTCTTAATTGGAAGTTTACTTTCATTAACATTTGGTATGATTTTATATATCGGTTTATTTGAATTCCTACCACTAATAAAAGAAACAAAAGATAAAAAAACTACATACATTTCTATGCTTTGTGGTTTAGTCTTGATGTTAATAACTTTATTTATATAAGAGGCACAATATGAAAGAGTTTATAAAAGTGAATAAGTACTACTTAATAACAATTATTTTAATGTTATTAACATTTATTTTAGTAAAAAAGCACTTTAGTTATGAGTTATTAACACTAGATACATTTATTCATGATAAGTTATTAACACTTTATCATACTGATTTCTTAAACTACACCATGAGATTCACTTCCCTTCTAGGTAGTGTATACTTCTACATTATAGTACTTTTAATAGTCTTAATAAAATCAAAAATCTACTTTAAATTAACAGTAGTACCACTTATTACATCATACATAACAAACATGACTTTTAAATTAATTATAAACAGAAATAGACCACTTACATGGATAGTTACTCCACCACTTGACCCAAGTTTCCCAAGTGGACACACCATCTGTAGCGTAGTCTTCTATGGAATAATAATTTACTTACTAAAAAATATAAAAAACAATAACTTAAGACTAACATTAAGAATACTACTTACAATATTAATAATACTAATAGGAATTTCTAGACTATACTTAGGCGTGCACTTTCTAAGTGACGTACTAACTGCATACTTATTAGGAATACTTATCTTAACAATGTTCATAAGATATTACAAAATAAAAAATATCTAACTAAATACACTAAAACTTGTGTATTTTTTTAATACTCATTTAGTGACAAAGAAAATCAAATATGATAAAATTATATAGAAAGGAAAATTAAATATGAAAGAAAAATTAATATTATTTATAAAAGGTGTAGTACTAGGTGTGGCATTTGTTATCCCAGGAGTAAGTGGTGGAACTTTAGCAGTCCTAATGGGAATATATGAAGAACTAATTGAAGCAGCAAGTAATTTCTATAAAAGCATAGCAAACTTTAAAAAATACTTCATGTATTTACTACCAATAGGCTTAGGCGTAGTTTTCTCAGTTGCAGTATTTGCAAAACTAATTAAATTTGGTTTAGACAAAGCTCCAATAATAACAATACTTATATTCCTAGGAATGATTATTGGTGGTATACCTGCTTTAGTAAGAAACGTAAAAGGAACAAAAACAAACTTAAAAGATATGACTCTTATGCTAGTAGGTTTAATCATAGTAATAAGTATGCTAATATTCCATAAATCAAACTCAAATGTAATATTAACTAACATGAGTATAGGCGGGTACTTCACATTACTTTTAGTGGGCGCGATTGCTGCAGTAACTATGGTCGTACCAGGTATAAGTGGCTCATTTACTCTTATGCTAATAGGTTACTATGAACCAGTTCTAAACTTAGTTAACGACATAACTTCATTCAAAAATCTTGGACCCAACTTAATTTTAATGGCTACATTTATGTTAGGCGTAGTTATCGGAATAATATTTATATCAAAACTAATAGAATGGTGTCTAAAACACTACAAAAGAGAAACATACTATGCAATAATAGGCTTTGTATTATCTAGCATTATAAGCGTAATTTATGAAGTGAGCAAGTTTCCATTTAACTTAACACACTTAATAATAGGTATAGTTTTACTCGTTATAAATACAGTGCTAGTATACAAGGTATTTGACGAATAAGGGGTGCCTATGGATACAGAAAGAATAGCTTCATTAATAAAAACACTAAGACAAAAAGACAACCTAACACAAAACGAATTTGCTAAAAAATATGGAGTAACATACCAAGCAGTAAGCAAATGGGAAAACGGAAAAAATCTTCCAGATGTTGCTTTACTAAAAGAAATATGTTCTGAACATAACATAAGCTTAGACGAAATATTAGGTAGTCAAGTATCAAAAAAGAAAAACAAAAATTTAATTATCCTAATATCAACTTTATTAGTACTAACCCTAATAATAGTATGCACAATATTATTTCATTCTAATAACTCAGAAATAAACTTTAAAACAGTAACATCTAATTGTGAAGACTTTAACATCTTTGGGTCACTTGCATATAACAAAAACAATAGTCACTTACACTTATCAAACGTAACATACTGTGGTGGAGATGACACATCAAAATACACAAAAATAGAATGTAACCTATATGAACAAAAAGATAACGTACTAAAAGTATTAGATACTTGTAAATATAAGTATGATGGTGTTATCTCACTAGAAAGTTACCTAGAAAAAATAGACTTTGACTTAGAAGACTTTTCAAAAAACTGTAACAATTATGATAACTCAAGCTTATACATTGAAATAAACGCAACAGATGAAAATAACAAAACAACAACCTATAAAATTCCACTAAACTTAAGCAAAACTTGTAATAAAAAATAAATTCAACCTAAAGTTTAGTTACAAATAAAAATAAATATGCTATCATTTTAATAGAAGGAGGACAAACATGAAAGATAAAAAATTATTAATAATTGGAGGCATACTTATAGTATTGGGTTTAATACTATCATATTTCTTCCTAATTAAGAAGGACGACAATAAAATTGATGATGCAAAGAAATTTAAGAGTGAATACACTAATGTAAGTGATGATAATCCATTTGTTTATAGAAGTGTAGACCAAATAATAAACATTCTAGAAAAAGGAACAGGTGTAGTATATCTAGGTTTCCCAGAATGCCCATGGTGTCAAGCTTACGTTCCATATGTTGAAGAAGTAGCAAAAAAAGTTGGTATAGATAAAGTATATTATTTTAACATCAAAGAAGACAGAAAAAACAACACAGAAGAATATCAAAAAATAGTGAGTATGTTAGATGTATATTTACCAAATGATGATGAAGGAAATAAAAGAATATATGTACCAGCTTTAATAATTGTAAAAGACGGTCAAATAGTAGACTACAATGACGAAACATCAAAAGATACAAAAGGTTACAAAACTCCAGAAGAGTACTGGAAAAATGAGGATTTAGATGCTTTAAAAACAAAATTAGAAAAAGCATTCAACGAAATAAAAAGCACAGTTTGTAAAAGTGGCTGTAACGATTAGTTACAGTTTTTTCTTTACTTAGTTTTAACTTTATTGTATACTTATACTAGGAGGAATAAAAGTGGGAGATTTATATAAAAAGATTATCAAAATTACAATGCTTATATTAAGTGCAGTATTAATATTTATTTCAAGTTTAGAAAGAATAACTACGTATGTAGCTTCAATATTTGCAGGTATTATTAGCAAAAGTCCTGAAGTAGAAAGTGTAGTAATGTCTTCATACAAAACTGCTTGGAATTGGTTTTTACCAACATACATAATAGACTACATATTTTTAATTATTACACTTGCTGCTATTCCATTATGTTTGAAATATAAAAAGAGTATAGTAAGCAAAATAACAATAGTAGTAATACCTGTAATATGTTTAATGGACATAGCTAGCTACTTTATAACAGGTTCATTCTGTGTATATGGTTTCACATCAATATTTATTTTAGTATATTCAGTAGTAATAAGCGTGTTTGTATTTAAAGACATAAAAACAATTGAAAACTAAAAGATACTTCAACCAAACAAGAAGTATCTTTTTTGTAAAATAAAAACTTTGTTCTATAGAAATTTCTATAATTTTATGATATTCTTATAAGGTACGGAAGTGATAA
>CAKOIS010000024.1 GCA_934087065.1 uncultured Bacilli bacterium | reverse complement strand
ACTACTTGACTATATGCTGGAGTAAACTTATCTTTTAAGTTATTTGGATTTATTACTTTTGTATTACACAAAGGGCAGACTTTTTCAGATTGTTTTAATTTAACTCCACAATTAACGCAATAACTCATCATAATCTCCTATTACTTTCTATTAAAACTGGCACGCCCATTTCAACTAAGGTAGTAAATAATATTCGTTCAAATTCAGCTTCTTTTATTTTTCTAGTTATAGTTATATATAGATTACCATTATATCCAACCATTGCTGATGATGCGGGCTTTCCTCTTGATTTTCCTATTGCAATTCCCATTTCTAAAACATATTTTTCTACTTCTTTTGGTAACACAATGTTGCCCAAATTAGATAAGGTATTAGAACAATATCTATCCCCCATCATTTTTTCAGTAAATGACATTATATGTTTTTTTATAAACATTGGTAGCAGTCTTATGAAATAATTTCTTGCTATTTTTACATTAGCGCTTATTTTAGCGTTTAACATTTTTTCAGTCAAGTTAAGTTCCAGAGTGTTTTTAACTATCTTTATTATTTCTTCTAAAGAGTAATTACCATATATTGTATCTATCCCGACATTTACATAAGAAGAAAAATTTCTCATTGTATTACTTTCATAATAATTTCTTAAATTAACTGGTATTGATATTTTTATTTCCTTGTTTTTCTTTTTATGTTCTTTATTATACAATTCTTGTATTGATAAAATGTATAATGATGCTAGTAAACAGGTTATAGTGCAGTTATATTTTTTAGTTATTTTTTTAAGATCATCTATCTTAATAATACCAGTAATAACATTTAAATCATCATTACTAATAAGAGTTCCTTTATAATGATATGCTGGTTTTTCATGCACTAACCTTCCAGCTTTTCTAGCATACTTTTTAAAGTCATCACTATATTCTCCCTTACTAACTTTTTCATTTGGATTTAAAACATAATTATTATATGTAATTTTTGTATTATATTTTAATTTAATATATTCTCCTACTAGTGTAGATATAAATATAATTGCCCCCGTTCCATCAGTTAATGCGTGAAAAAATTCAACTGCAATTCTATTTTCATAATATCTAACTCTAAATAGGTAATTTCTATGATTTTTAAACTTTATTCTTAACATAGGATTATTATAATCTTGTTCTATTATAGGGTTATCTTTTATACTTTTAAAATAGCACCAAAAAAGTCCTTGCTTTAGTTTATATTTAAATGTTGGAAATCTATCTATTACATTGTTTAATGCACATTGTAAAACATCTTTGTCTATTTTATCTTTTAAAGTCATGCTAACACGAAACATAGCTGCATATTTTCTTGATAATGTTGACGGATATATAGTTGCAGCATTGTCTAGTTTTAACCAATTTGGTATTTTTTCTTTCATTCTAAGCACCTCCCTATATTCTTATAATAAAAGAAATTATTACTTATATAGTATCTGAAATGTTTTCTTCTCTTATATTGTTTATTTAACTTCAAATACTACTTTTTGATATACTTTTTTCAGTATCTTCTCTTGCATTTTCTTAAGTAAATGATTTAACAATTCTATTTTTTTCTTTATTAAAACTTCTTCAACTTTTCCCATTTTAGGAAGATTAATTTTTTTATTATTTGATAGAACATATACTACTCCACACATTATATCAGCAAGCGCTATTACAACAATAAGTTTAATTTTTTTTTCTCCAATTTGGTTATTTTTTCATATTCACCTAAATCAATAACATTTTTAAAACCACTTTTGTTTTTATCAAGTTTATTAAGTTTTTTCTTTTATATCTTTAGACCACTGTTAAACACTTCTCTTAAACATTGTTTTAAAAGTCTTTTTGGAAATTGTGTTTTGGACTATAACCTCTGACTTTTGATTAAGAACGTATTCATATCTAACAGTTTAACCTACTCCGCGTATTTCTTAAACTTATAATTTAACAAGTTGCTTATCGTAAGAATTAAGTTCTAAGCTTATACATTTCTCAACAAAGAATACTAGAAATACTATAAACAAACTTCACATATTTTCTTTACTTTTTATGACTTTTCATAAAATCTTTTATTCTTTTATTTTTAGTTGTTTTTAATTCTTCACTTGTTCCATTAAATATAATATTACCATTTTCTAAAAACAATACTCTTGTTGATACTTCAGTTACAAAACGCATTTCATGACTTACTATAATAAGAGTCATTTTTTTATTTGCAAGTTCTTTTATTAAATCAAGTACTTCTTTTACCATTTCTGGGTCAAGTGCACTAGTGGGTTCGTCAAACAATATTACTTCAGGTTTCATAATCAAAGCTCTTACTATTGCTACTCTTTGCTTTTGTCCACCTGAAAGTTCCATGGGGTAAGCATCTTTCTTACCTAGTAATCCAACACTTTCTAAGAGTTTTAATGCCTCATTAGTACATTTTTCTTTTGTCATAATTTTTAAATTTATTGGGGCTAAAGTAATGTTTTCTAATACTGTTAAATGTGGAAACAAGTTAAAACTTTGAAATACCATACCCATTTTTTCTCTTACATGACTTACATTAATATTCTTTTTAGTTATGTCAACTTTATGAAAAAATATTGTTCCACCATCTGGTTTTTCAAGTAAATTTAAACATCTCAAAAGCGTTGATTTACCGCATCCACTTGGTCCAATTATGCTTATTACATCCCCTTTTTTTACATCAAAAGAGATACCTTTTAACACTTCTAAAGAACCAAAACTTTTCTTTAAATTCTTAATTTTTAGCATTGTTTAGTCTCCTTTCCATTAGATTTACTAATTTAGAAAGACCTAAAGTCATTATTAAATATATTATTGCTACAATTATAAGTGGGAAAAAGTAATCGTATGTTCTAGAAGATATTATGTCTGAAGCTTTTGTTAATTCTAGAATTCCAATGTATGCCCCCACTGATGTTTCTTTTAAAAGTGTTATAAATTCATTACCTAATGCTGGAAGTATATTCTTTATAGCTTGTGGTAAAATTATTAATTTCATTGTCTTATGATAATTTAGACCCAAACTAAGCCCTGCTTCTAGTTGACCTATATCAATACTATTTATTCCAGAACGAATTATTTCACTTACATAAGCGCCTGAATTTATTCCAAAAGCTATTATTCCAACTAAAGTTATATTTATATTTACACTCTTAAATATTACATAGTAGATTATCATTAACTGAAGTATTACTGGTGTTCCTCTTATTACATTAACATATAATTCACATATTCTATTTAATATTTTTCCTTTTTTGTTTACTTCATAATTATTTCTTATTAATGAAACTAGCATTCCAATTATTATACCAATTATAACAGCAAAGAAAGCGATTATAACTGTAGTTGTTAATCCACTCAAAATATATTTATATCTATCATCTACAATTAATGTTTTATATAAACTATCTTTCACTCTTTACTCCTTTTTATTTTGTATGATTAATTATATATTCTTCTATTTTTCCACTATTCTTTAACTCTTCTAAATACTTGTTTATACTACTAAGTAGCTCAGTATTTCCTTTTCTAACTATCATTCCATAAGAGTCTGTTACTAAGTAACCAGGTAATATTTTAAGTTCTGTGTTTTCTTTTATAATTTCTTTAGCAGGTAACTCATCCATCACTAAAACAGTAACTTTCCCTCTTTTTAAGTCTTCTACAGCACTTAAGTATTTCTTTTGTCTTACTATATCAGCATCTTTAAAGTTTTTTGTTACGTATGAGTCAGCAATTGTACCTAGTTGTACTGCTATTTTTTCTTTTGATATATTGTTTATACTTTCTATATCACTATCAGTTTTCACTAATACAACCTGTTTAGATGTAACGTAATTTATGCTAAAGTCTACTTCTTCGTTTCTTTCTGGAGTATAACTTATTCCTGCTGCTGCAAAGTCTGCTTTTTTAGTTTTTACTTCATTTATAAGTGAGTCAAAAGCAACATCTTTAATTACTAATTTTTTGTTTAGTTTTTTTGCAATATATTTAGCGATGTCAACATCTACTCCTACGATTTCTCCGTTTTCATAGTATTCGTAAGGGGCAAAACCAGCTTCTGTAACCATTACTAATTCGTTATCTTTTTTAGTGCATCCACATAAAATAAAAGTTATAACAATTAACACAAATATTTTTTTCATATTATACCTACTTTCTTTATAATAAATATACCACAAATTAGTTTCTTTTACAATAAAAAGTTAGGTTTAACACTAACTTTCTATATATTTTCCATTTAAACTAAAACTATGAGCTTCAGTAATTTTAACATCTACTATTTGTCCAATTAAATCTTTATCACTTTCAATATTTACTAACTTCATATTTTCAGTATATCCCATGTATTTTTTAGGATCTTTTTCGCTTGGAGAAACAACTAGGCATTTAACAACTTTATCTACCATTTTTAAGTTATTCTCTAGGCTATATTTATTTACTAGTTCATTTAATTTGTATAGTCTACTTTCTTTTTCCTCTTTTGGAGTATCATCAGGTAGTTTAATAGCAGGTGTACCTACTCTTGGACTAAATATAAACGTGAAAGCTCCATCAAATTTGCAAGTGTTTACTACGTCAAGTGTCTCGTTAAAATCACTTTCAGTTTCACCTGGAAATCCAACTATTATATCAGTTGTTATACTTACACCTTTTACTTTAGTTCTTATTTTATTATATAAAGTAAGATATTCTTCTTTTGTATATTTTCTTCCCATAAGTTTTAGAATTCTATCACTACCACTTTGAATTGGTAAGTGCACGTATGGCATAACGTTATCATATTTACTTATTACGTCTATCATTTCGTCAGTGAAGTCCCAAGGGTGAGACGTAACAAACCTAATTCTCTCAATATTAGTTTTAGCTACATCTATAAGTAAATTTGCTAAAGTATAGTCTTCATACAAGTCTTTTCCATAAGCGTTTACGTTTTGTCCAAGAAGCGTTACTTCTTTGTAGCCTTCACTCTTAAGTTTTTCTATTTCTTTAATTATGCTTTCTTTTTTTCTACTTCTTTGAGTACCTCTAGTGTAAGGGACTATACAGTATGTACAGAATTTGTCACAACCCAGTTGGATGTCTACCCATGCAGAATACTTGCTTTCTCTTTTTTCAGGTATTCCCTCACAGATATTACCTTCTATACTATATACTTCTACGTTTTGTTTACCAGTTTTTATAGAGTTATTTATTACATTAACCATATTGTCTAGGTTATGTGTTCCAAATACAAAGTCTACATATTTATATTTAGACATAATTTCATTTACTACACTTTCTTCTTGAGCCATACATCCACATATTCCAAGTAGTATATCATGATTTTCTTTTAATTTTTTTACTAGACCTAGAAAACCAAATACTTTGTCATGAGCGTTTTCTCTAATTGCACAGGTGTTTAAAATAACTATGCTTGCTTCTTCAATATTGTCTGTTTCAACCATTCCATTTTGTGATAATACTCCTTTTACTCTTTCTCCATCGTGTACATTCATTTGACATCCATAAGTTCTTACATAGTATTTTTTTCCTATTAAACTTTCGTCTAAACTTACATCTTTATATTCATAATTTATTGGTTTACTATTGTTTCTTTTTTTTGCTTCTAACATATTGGGTACTTGCATAAAAACACTTCCTTTCAAGTAGTTACAAATATATCACTAAATGTGGTTATTGTCAATTATTTTAGGTGTTTTATAAGTTACAAAATTAAGTAAATTCATTGGAAAACCTTTAACAAAACTAAAGGCAACTAAATCTTTGATTTCTGTCAAAAAGGTGTGACAGTTTCACACTTTTTTGAAAACATCTTATATGAGCCATTTAAATTTCCAACCAGTGGTTGGAATTTTTTGACTTAAATCATTAAACCCTCACATTCTTTGTTATCTTTTTGAATAAACTCTTTTCTCGTCACTTTGTCAAAAGTCGGTGCAATGCACCGACTTTTTGAACTAATTTATAAATCTGTTGCAACTTGTATAATTCTTAACTTTTAGACGGTATTACTTTTGTACTGGGTACCATTTCTGATTGATTTATTTCCTTTTCTTCTTTTATTTTTAGTTTAGTTTCAGTTCTTAACCTACCATACTCATTACTCTTTATTCTTTCTGCAAGTTTTCTATAAGATAAATTGTCTCTTATTGTAACATCAATATAATATTTAATTTCATTTATATCAGTAAGAGGTAAGAGTTTAGAAATATGACTCCATGTCAAAATTGGGGGCACTGCCCCCAATTTTTGAGTTAAACTAAAAAATTTAATCATTCTAATAAGGTCACTATATGTATATCCTTTCCCAAACTCTTTTGTTAAATCAATTGAATACTTTTTTTATTATTCCTTCTCCGTAATGTTTTCCAGCTTCTACTAGTTCCTTTCCAATATTGTAATTTGTTTCAAGTTTGCTTTTATTAGCACTGTAATCTCTTACTATAGTCCTTGCTTGTTCGCTTATAATATAACTCCTTATATTTTCCAAATAATTTTCTTCCATAAATACACTCCTAACTTACTTCTACAACTTTATTTATTTTAAATTCCACTATTGTTACCTGATTATCTTTTACATAATGGGATTCAAACTTATTTACTGACTTTGTTATAATTATTCCGATAGTATTATTTTGTGTGATAGTTTTCAAATGTTCGTCAATATAGTTCATATATGTTTTTATTTGGCCATAATCGCTTTTCTTGTATTCTCTAGCTTTAATTTCTATAACACAAAAACAATTCATTTTATAATTGTATAAAAGATAATCTATATAATTCTTTTTGTCTCCAATGTTAAGTTTATATTCTTTACCAACATAAGTATATCCACCACCCAATTGTTTCATAAAACTATCCAAATTTTCATATATAATTTCTTGCAGTACTTTTTCAGTATAAACTTCATAACTTTTATTGGGCATCAACACTATTGGACTGGGTATGCTTTGAACTAATGAAAGTTCTTCTTTATTTAGAAGACCCGCTTTTGCTCCATCTGAAAGCCTACCATACTCATTAGTTTTAATTCTTTCAGCTAATGCTCTTTTGCTTAAATTATCTCGTTTAATAATACTAATATAATATTTGGTTTCTTCTACATTCTTTAATGGTAAAAGTAATTTATAATGAGACCAAGTCAATTGGTCATCCAATGGGTGACTTTTTTTAACAAAGTTATAGAATAATCTCATATATTTAAGGTTTGTAATCCCATAATTTGTACCAAATTCCTTAGTTAACTCTTTAGCATATTTCTTAACTATGCCTTCGCCGTAGTGTTTACCAGCTTCTGCTAGTTCCTTTCCAATATTATAATTCATTGTAAGTTTTACATTGTTTATCTGATAATTCTTAGCTACCACTTTAGCATTTCCAGTTATTATTTCATTCTTTATATTTTCTAAATAATTGTCTTCCATAAATAAACTCCTAACTAACTTCTACAACTTTATTTATTTTGAATTCTACTATAGTTACTTGATTATCTTTTACATAATAAGCTTCAAACTTATTTACTGACTTTGTTATAATTATTCCAATAGTATTATTTTGTGTGATAGTTTTCAAGTGTTCGTCAATATAGTTCATATACGTTTTTATTTGGCCATAATCATTTTTTCTATATTCTCTAGCTTTAATTTCTATAACACAAAAACAATTCATTTTATAATTGTATAAAAGATAATCTATATAATTCTTTTTGTCTCCAATGTTAAGTTTATATTCTTTACCAACATAAGTATATCCACCACCCAATTGTTTCATAAAACTATCCAAATTTTCATATATAATTTCTTGCAGTACTTTTTCAGTATAAACTTCATAACTTTTATTGGGCATCAACACTATTGGACTGGGTATGCTTTGAACTAATGAAAGTTCTTCTTTATTTAGAAGACCCGCTTTTGCTCCATCTGAAAGCCTACCATACTCATTAGTTTTAATTCTTTCAGCTAATGCTCTTTTGCTTAAATTATCTCGTTTAATAATACTAATATAATATTTGATTTCTTCTACATTCTTTAAAGGAAGCAACTTTACATAATGGCTCCACGACAAAACGCGGTCCACTGGACCGCATTTTTGAATTAACTCATAAAATGCACGCATTTTTCTTAATTCTTCCGTCTTATAACCTTTACCAAATTC
>CAKOIS010000023.1 GCA_934087065.1 uncultured Bacilli bacterium | reverse complement strand
TATTATTTGTGCTGTAAAGTAAGCTAGTGATACACTTAGTACTACTACAAGTAAGCTTACTATTACAAGTGTTAATTGCTTTCGTTGCATATTAATGCTCTCCTTTCTTTTTAAGACACGAAAAAATGGGTAGAATTATTCTATCCATTTAATTGCACATGAAAAACTATAAGTATTTACTAAACTAAATACCCCCCCCCATTTGTACTTTATTTTGTACTAAAGAGTTGATTTTCATGTACTTCACTTCCTATCTTTATTACAAGTAAATTTTAACAAAAAAGGGTTATGTAAGTCAAGTGGTTTTGTTACTTTTTTATATCTTCTTTTTTTATAATGTATGCTTTGTTGTTTTTATAGAAACAATAGAACACTTCTGTTGGATTAGTGTCACCGATTAAATCTTTTAACCAACTCTCTGTTTTGTTAATATATTTAAGGGTACTTTTTTGTATTACTCCATCTAATATAAGGGGAAAAGGGTTTTCACTTTTAATTTTAAGAAAGTTATATTTAAATACACTTAGTTTACCGTTATTTTCAAGTACTGCATATTCTACATCAGTTAAGTTTTTAATATCTTTACTTCTTAATTCCATAAGTAAATCATCTAATGTATATCTTTGTTTAACCATTTCTTTAAAGTTAATCTTTCCTTTGTTTATTATTAAAGCAGGTTTTCCTTCTATAATATTTCTAAATTTATTAAACTTTAGAGCAATATAGTTTGCTAGAATTTCCAATATAACTAAAGCTATTATAGGGATTACTGTTAGTATTAGAGTGTCTTCTTTGTTTTCTATTGATATTGCTACCATCTCTGCAATTAAAACACTTACTACTAAGTCTTGTACAGAAAGTTGCCCTACTTCTCTTTTACCCATTATTCTATAAATTATTAATATGAAAATATAAAAGAATAAAGTTCTATAAACTACTATAAATAAGTCCATAAATATATCACCTAATATTATTATGTACACATGAATAATTTTTTAAACAATTTATATAATTAATTAGGAGGAAAGTTTATGAAAAAGTTTAGTTTAATTTTAAATAATTATATATTCTTTATATTAAGTATGTTAGTTTATTTGATAGTTATTAGTACTCTTGGACACTTTAGTTTATTTTCTTATAAGGTTGTTAGTGTGATTAGTTATGTATTTGTAATTATATTATTTTTTATAACTGGTTTTAAGTTAGGAAATAGAAGTATAAGTAAAGGTTATTTAAGTGGGCTTATTATGGGTTTAAGTAACGTTTTATTAATGGTTTTACTTGGAATAATATTTAGAAGTATACCTGGTATTACTTCAATAATATATTATTCTACATTAATATTAAGTAGTGTTATTGGTGGAATGTTTGGAATAAATAGAAAAGGTTCACCTCTTTAAGTAAACCTCTTTTATGCTATATATGATATAGCTTTTTTCACTATAGTTTTTTAGTTTGTCTTTTAAGTTAGTATTTATGTAACCTAAAGAGTTTAACTCTTCTACTGTAACTGTATCATTCATGCACTTATTATCCTTTACGCAAGTTTTAGTGATACTTAAAAGTGTGCTTTTTAATTCCATCACTGTTTTTTCTTCACTTTGTTTTTCTATTTTTACACTAACTGCAGTAATAAGTATTAAAATTATTCCAAATATTGCAATAAAAAATACTATTTTATTTCTTTTTTCCCTAGTCATAACTCACCTATTTATTATAATATTTTTTATAGAAATCATCTCTAAATTCTTCTAGAGTATCTGTTTCTATGTTTTCTCTTATGTCTTCCATAAGTTTAGTTAAAAATCTAATGTTATGAATGCTAAGTAATCTTTGGCCTAGTGTTTCTTCTGCAATTATTAGGTGTCTAATGTAAGCTTTAGTAAAATTTTTACAAGCGTAACAGTCGCACTCTTTTTCAATTGGAGTAAAGTCTTCTTTATATTTAGCATTTCTTATATTAATTTTTCCGTTTCTTGTGTGAGCATTACCATGTCTTGCAATTCTAGTTGGTGCAACACAGTCAAATATATCTACTCCACGCATTACTCCTTCAATTAAGTCAATTGGGTCTCCTACACCCATTAGGTATCTTACTTTGTCTTCAGGTAAATATTTTGTAGTGTATTCTATTTCTTTATATAAAACGTCTTTAGTTTCTCCTACTGCTGTACCACCAATACTATAACCATCAAAGCCCATTTTAACAGTTTCTTCAGCACTATATTTTCTTAAGTCTTCGTATTCTCCACCTTGTACTATTCCAAATAGTGCTTGTTCTTCGTTAGAGTGCACGTTTTTTCCCCTTTTAGCCCATCTTAATGTTCTTTCTACACTATTTTTCATGTATTCATAAGTTGCAGGGTATGGTGGACACTCGTCAAAACTCATAGCAATATCACTTGCTAATTTGTTTTGTACTTCAATACTTTTTTCAGGACTTAAAAATAACTTACTTCCATCTATATGACTTTTAAAGTATACTCCTTCTTCATGTATATCTTTCTTTTTGGCTAAACTAAATACTTGAAAGCCACCGCTGTCTGTTAAGATAGGACCATTTTTATAATTCATAAATGTGTGTAAGCCACCAGCATTCTTTACTACATCTTCTCCAGGTCTTAGCCATAAATGATATGTATTTGATAGTATTACATTAGCTTTAGCATCTCTTAGTTCTTCAGGGTTTAACGTTTTAACTGTTGCTTGAGTTCCAACAGGCATGAACATTGGAGTTTTACTAACTCCCCATTTAGTTGTAAATTCTCCTAAACGAGCCATATTTTTATTACTTTTCTTTAATACTTTGTAGTTTAAATTCATTTTTTGTACTCCTTTTCTTTCCATATATAGAATACCATAAATTAGTAATTTTTACAATTAAAAAGTATGTTCTTTATTATATTTGAACATACTAATTTTTTATTGAACTGTTGCAAAATTTGCGACAGTTTAATTATCTAGTTCTTCAAGTTAAAGCATTATTAATGTGTTTTCCTATAGTTTAAATATTTCTACCAAAAAGCATAGCTAACTGTTCACGATTTTGCTTATCAACTATTTAGAATTAATATCATTTGTTATAAACATAGCGTCTCCAAATGAGAAAAATCTATATTTATTATCTACTGCGTGTTTGTAAGCATTTAATATGTTGTCTCTTCCGGCAAGTGCGCTTACTAGCATTACTAATGTACTTTTTGGTAAATGGAAATTTGTAATAAGTGCGTCTATCCCTTTAAATTCGTAACCTGGATATATGAATATGCTAGTGTTTTCTTTACACTCTTTAAACTCGCCATATTTTGTGATATTGCTTTCTAGTGTTCTTGTGCTAGTTGTCCCTACTGCAATAATACGCCTTCCTTCTTTTTTTGCAAGGTTTAGTTTATCAGCAACACTTTTACTTATCATATAAAACTCACTATGCATTTCATGGTTAAGTACATTACTTTCTGTAACTGGTCTAAATGTTCCAAGTCCAACATGAAGTGTAACATATTCTATATCTACTCCAATACTTTTAATTTCTTCTAGTAACTCTTTTGTAAAGTGAAGTCCTGCGGTTGGTGCTGCTGCACTACCTATGTTTTTTGCATATACTGTTTGATATCTATCTTGATCACTTAGTTTTTCATGAATATATGGTGGAAGTGGCATTGTTCCAAGAACGTCTAGTATTTCATATAAAATTCCATTATATTCTAACTTAACATGTGTTATACCATCATTAAATTTTTCAGTAACAACAGCTTTTAATTGTCCTTCTCCAAAGGAAACTGTATCAGTTACATGTAACCTTTTTTGGGGACGAGATAAAACTTCCCACTCATCACCTTGTATATTCTTTAAAAGTAAAAGTTCTATAACTGCCCCAGTACTTTCTTTAACACCAATAAGTCTAGCTGGTATTACTTTAGTGTCATTTAATACTAGTGTGTCCCCTGGCTTTAAATAGTTAACAATATTCTTAAACACCTCGTCCTTTAAGTCTCCAGTATTTTTATCAAGTACCAGAAGCTTAGAACTACTTCTATCTTTAAGTGGAGTTTGTGCGATTAATTCTTCTGGTAAATCATAGTCATAATAATTTATATCATATATATCTTCTTTCATAATTCTTCTCCTATTTCTCCCATAAAATTATACCACATTATTTAATCTTTGTTAATTTATAAGTGTATTCATTAACACTAGTACACTCGTAATCTCTTACATTATCAATGTCAAACACTCTTTTAACTCCATCTAAGTTACTCTTTAATAAACTCATTACTATTCTTCTAGCTCTTTTGATGTTTATGGAGTTAAGTTCTTTTAAGTATACATCTACTTCTTTAATTATAAAATAACTTACTGTACTTTTAGTACTCATAACATCTAAATTAACAAGTTTTAATATAATTACAAAGTTAGATTTATTACACTCAATTACACTTTTTTCTACTCTATCAACTGCATACTTATTACCATTAAGTTCTACACTATTGCTGTAGTCTATTATAGTAGTATTCTTATCTACTTCTCCATCAGTCAAAACTACTGTTTTAACTTTAAGTTTATTCTTATTGTATGACTCATTTATTTCATAATGATCACTACTTTCATAGTAGTTTATCATACTTTCTCCAAATCTATTACTATTCATAATTCACCTCTTTAACTTTCTAGAGTATCCTCTTGATACTAATTCTAATTCTATGGTATTACTAACGTAATCTCTAATATATGCGTTTCTTACTTCTCTTGCTAAAATTAAACTTTCTAAATTTACTTTAGTCTCTTCATTAACACTCATATTAAATTCATAATATGAACTTCTTAAACTAGGCATGTATACTTCTTTTAAGTTTTCACTGCATGGTCTAAATTTCCCATCTATTTCTCTTAAATTAGGAGTAACTAATATTTCTAAAGATGGTGTCTCAGTTAAAAACTCACTTTCAGTTTTAACTAACTTTGGCAAGTATACTCTTTTTAAAAAGCTGTTATGATAAAGTAATTTTTCTTTAGCTATTACAAGTTCAGGCAATTTAACTTTTGTTAAGCCTGTGTTAACTAATAAGTTTTCTCCTGAAATTTTTAATTTTGGCAAATATATTTCTTCTAAGGAAAGAGAGTTAAACAAAAAATAATTTTTTACTTTAACTAAACTAGGAAAACTTACTTTTTTAGCTCGTATTCTTTCTAGAAAATTATCTCCAGCATATTTAAGTTTTGGCATATGTATATGCGCTGCACTTGTGCTAGTAAGGCACATATCACTAGCATACACTAAGTCTGGCATATTAACACTTTTAATATGTACCAAATGCAAAAAGTAATCTTTAATTTTAGTTGTTCCTTTTAATTCTAAATAATCTATACTATATGCTTTACATAAGAAATTACTTGATAAGTTATCCAAGTTTTCGCATTTCACTCTTGTAATTTCTTTATTTTCATTAAATGTAAACTCAACACTTTTATTATTTGAACTCATTAATACTGTGTTTTTATTTCTTTCTAAATAATCAATTTTTCCTAGCTTTGAAGGTAGTTCTTCTCTTTTTACAAAAGAAGAAAATATAGCTTTCTTTTTAAAATCAATGATAAAGTAGTCAAGCACTAAGTACCTACTTTTGTCATAGAAAATAGGTTCAAAGTTATCAATGATTATATTATCAGCACAAAAGTAAACATTATTTATTTCAGTCTTATATTTATAGAATTTTCCATCATTTGCTCTTACGTAGCCATCTAAATGAAAATTGTTTTGAGAATATATCTGTTTTATACCGTAAAAGTCTTCAAAACTTTTAGTAAGGCCAGGAATGATGTTATCTAAGTCATTTGAAAATGTCGCATCTGGATTTGATACTGTATGATTATATCTATTTTTAATAGATAAAGTATTACTCCCATTCTTACTAAATTGTATACTAATTACTGAAGTACCGTACTCATCTTCTCTTTCAGGGTTCTTAAAGTTCTCTCTAATAATTTCATTAACATTCTTTTTAACGGCAAAGAATACTCTTGCTTTATTTAATCTTCCACCATAAAAAGTACATAATTCTTCCCCTTTTTGATAATATTTCTTATACATTTGAATTTTAAGTTCACTAGTGCATTCTTTTAGAATGTATCCTCTTTCATTCATTAATTCTTTAGGAGACTTTCCAGTATCTACAAGAGGTTTTTCTTCCTTATTAAGGGTGGAATAAATAAATTCTATAAATTTGTTTCGTTCAGAATCGCTTACTAAATCGTAATATAGGGAGTGTGTTGGATAAAATGTATTTAACATAACACTTGAAACTAAGCCTGGAGTATCAAGTAATGTCGCAAAGTTTTCTCTTATAAAATGCATCATTTTTTCTCCATACTTTTTCTTAATAATTCTTAAATCATCACTCATACAAAAACACCCCATTTAATGAGGTGTATTATACTTTATTTTGTACATTTTGTCAAATTATCTCTTTTTAGTTTTAGTCTTAACATTTTCTTTATAAGCCATTATTCTTCTTACAGACTGTACCCTTTTAATAACGTCTTCTCTAGTTACGTAGTAAGTTTCACATAAACTTTCTAGAAAAGCAACTGGGTTACACTTATTAACGTCATACCAATTAACCGCGTCTATAATGCTTTCTAACGGCATTTTATAAGCATACATTAGATACAAGCTTTCTTCTAACGGAAACTTACTAATTACAGACATAAAAGACTTTTCATTCTTGATTATTTCTTCTTTTAAGTAATCTTCTAACTTTATCATTCTTTCTGCTGATAATTTGTTCATTTTATATTTTACTGTTTTATTCACTACAAAACGCCCTCCATTTATTACATATTATTTATTTCATTGATCTTCTCTTCTATTGTTTCCTTATCAACAAAACCTACAATTTGATCTATTTCTTTACCATCACTAAAGAATTTCAAGTGTGGTATACTCATTATTTTAAATCTATTAGCTAACTCTGGATACTCGTCAACATTTACTTTAATTATTTCAATGTCACTAATAGTTTCTAATACACTTCCAAGCATTTTACATGGTCCACACCAATCAGCATAAAAGTCTATTAAAAAGTTTCCTTTACTTACTAAAGTATCAAAGTCTTCTCCTTTATAATAAGTCATTATTTTTCTCCCTTCTTAAGTATTTTATTCATATTATCTTCGTTTATTATATTCTTTTCAAAAAGTATTCTTATACTTTCTTCAAAGTTTGAACTACTATATATTTCTTTAGCCCCTTCCCAAGTATCTTTTATAACTGGTGTTATTACTGGAGTTTTATCTAGTATAAAATTGTTTACTTTGCTATTACTTAACATAGGAATATTAAACACACTTAGTATAAATAATACAAAGAACAAAATTATATATGTTTCAATAAACCCTACTACTGCGCCTAGTATACGTGAAACAAAACCTAAAACAATAGTCGCATCAAATATTTTTTCTATTACATCAGTTACTTTTAAGATAACTCTATAAATTATACTAAATATTACCATTAAGATAACAAAACTAATAACGTGATACAATAGTACACTTACACTAGCATTTTTTCCTATTTGAGGAAGTACACCTATTAACACGTTAGCTAAGCTTCCCTTTAGTATCCATGACAAGAATATAACAATTATGCTACCTACTAGTCCTACTAAACTTTTTACTACTCCCTTTCTAGCACCATCTAATGCACCAATTAAAAGCACTATAATTAAAATTGCATCCATTAAACCCATAATCTTTCCTCCTTTTAATAATATGTACTAAATTAATTATATTATAATTTTGTAGAAAAATAAACAATTTTATGATAGAATTTTATCTAGAGGTGACAAGTGTGACAATAGTTTTTAAAGTAAGTGATAACATTAAAGAGAAAATGATAGAATATTATATGGATAAAAGAAAAGAAAAAACTCCACCTTATGCTGTGTTTCAAGCAGTAGAAGCTGATACTGTGGTTACTTTGTATGAAAGTGGTAAAGTTATGTTTCAAGGTATTAGTGCTGATGTGGACGCGAATATGTGGAAAGACCAAGAAAAGTTTTTAAATAATGTAGAAGTTGACACAAGAAGTACTGAAGAAAAGAAAGAAGATAGTATAGATAAAACATATTACTACTATTCTGCTATCGGAAGTGATGAAGTTGGAACAGGAGATTATTTTCTTCCAATAGTAGTAACAGCTTGCTTTATGGATAAAGCTAATATTAAATTTTTAGAAAGTTTAGGAGTGCATGACTCAAAAAAACTTACTGATAAAAAGATACTTAGTGCTGCACCTGTTATTATGAAAAAAATTCCTTATGAAAGTATAATACTTACTAATAAAGAATACAACGAATGGGTTAATAAAGGAATTAACATGAATAAGGTTAAAGCAATAATGCATAATAAGATGTTATATAAAATGAAGAATAAAGGTTTTGAATATCAAAAGATAATAGTTGACCAGTTCTGTTTACCTGGTGTATACTATAATTATTTAAAAGAAGTACCTAATAAAGTTACTGGTATTACTTTTATTACTAAAGCAGAAGATAAAAACTTAAGTGTTGCATGCGCGAGTATTATAAGTAGATATCTTTTCTTAAAAGAACAAGAAAAACTAGAAAAAGAACTAGGCATGTCTATTCCTAAGGGTGCTGGAGTTAAGGTAGACGAAGTTGGTAAACTTATCGTTAAAGAAAAAGGTAAAGATATACTTAATAATATTGCTAAAATTAGTTTTAAAAACACTGAAAGGATAATTTCCTAATCAGTGTTTTCTTTTTATTTGATTTTCTTCATTTCGTCTAAGAGTTTTAAAGCTTCCATTGGTGTTACTTCAAGTGGATTAATGTTTCTTAAAAACTC
>CAKOIS010000022.1 GCA_934087065.1 uncultured Bacilli bacterium | reverse complement strand
TATTATACCATATTATTGATAAAAATAGTAATACAATGGTATTGATATGTCAAATAAGATTAAAATGTATAAAAAAATAGATATTTCTATCTATTATTACTCATATTGGTAGCGACGCTCGGAATCGAACCGAGAACCTCACGGGTATGAACCGTACGCTCTAGCCAGTTGAGCTACATCGCCATCACAACAACAAAATAATACCATAAAATAACTTATAAAGTCAAGCAGATTTTCATTTTTTTCTTTTAAATTTTCAAATTTTATGATATATTTGTATTATAAGAGTAAAGAGGTGCAAGTATGTTTGGAAAAATAACTGAAATAAATGGAAGCTCATGTGTAGTAGAAAACAAATCTCACTTAACCCATAGTGAATTAATGAACTGTCATGTAGTATTCCCTGAAAGTGATAGATTAGTAGTTGGAGAAATTACAAAAATAGATGAAAGCAAAATATGTATACTTTTAGTTGGAGAAATCAGGTCTAATCGTTTCTTTCCAGGAGTAGTTAAAAAGCCAAGCACTACACCAAGAATAATAAATGTTAATGAGCTTGAATTAATTATAGGAAAACAATCTAAAGACACTCCATCACTTGGACATTCTGCAATATATAAAAAGTATGATGTAAAAGTACCTATTGACAGTATGTTTGCCAACCATTTAGCTATAATAGGTAACACTGGAAGTGGTAAATCATGTGGAGTAACTAGAATTTTACAAAACCTATTTACCGAAAGCTTAGTTAAACCAAAGAAAAGTCACTTTGTAATATTTGATGCCTACGGAGAATACACTCATGCTTTTGATGGACTTGATATTAATACAAAAGTCTATACTGCTGTAAAAGAGACTGCTTTAGATTTAGGGCTAACTATACCACCAAACTTTCTAGAAGTAGACGATCTTGCAATTCTTCTAGGAGTAACAGAAGGAGATCAAATTCCAGTTTTAGAAAAAACACTAAAATTAGTTTACATATTTACAAGTAGTGACGATAAAGTAATAGAATATAAAAACGATATAATCGCTAATTGTTTGTTAGACATATTAACTTCTGGAAAATCTGGTAGTCAAATGAGAGACCAAATAATTGCAGTTTTAACTCACTACAAAACAGATAGTCTTAACTTAGAAAGTATTGTTCACACTCCAGGATACGATAGAACGCTAAAACAATGTTTATTAATTGATGAACATGGAAAAATAAATGCGATGGAGTTAATAACAAAATTTTTAAAAGAGTTTACAAAATTAAATTTAAACGACATAATAATTGATAAAAACTATACATACACATTAAACGATTTATACTATGCCTTAGAGTTTGCGCTTATGAGCGAAGGAACTCTTAACGATACACTAAGTTATTCTAAAAACAACATTTTAAAAACTAGACTACAAACAATAATTAACAGTAAATATAAAAGTATCTTTGAAGTAAATGAGTATCTTACAAAAGAAGATTATGTTAATAAATTCTTCACTAAAAATGAAGAAAATGCTTCACTTACAATAATAAACTTAAGTACAGTAGACGATAGATTTGCAAAGATTTTAACTAAACTATTTTCAAAACTATTCTTTACTTACACAACAACACTTGAAAATCGTGGATCTTTTCCAATTAATATAATCCTTGAAGAAGCTCATAGATACGTACAAAACGATAACGACATCAACATAATTGGCTACAACATATTTGATAGAATAACAAAAGAAGGAAGAAAATATGGAACATTTTTAACTTTTATCACTCAAAGACCAAGCGAACTATCAAGTACTGCACTTAGTCAATGTTCAAATTTCGTTATATTTAGAATATTCCATCCAAAAGATTTTGAAATTGTAAAAAGTATAAGTACAAATGTTGACACTGAAAGCTTAGAAAAACTAAAAACTCTTAACTCAGGGACTTCTTTAGTGTTTGGAACAGGTTTTAAAATACCATTATTAGTAAGTTTTGATTTACCAAACCCTATGCCAACTAGTACCAACATAAAACTAAGTCAAGTATGGTATCAGTAAATAAACTGTAAAGTCTATCTTAAATGAATAGACTTTTTTCTATTTAAAGAGTATTATAATGTACAAAGGGAGGTTTTTTCATGAAACTAAATGAACTATATGAAAACGCACCAGACGTAGAAATAACTGGAATTAAAATCAATTCTAAAGAGATTAATAAGGGAGACTTGTTTATATGTACAATGGGTGCTACTGTAGATAGACACAACTTTATTGAAGATGCTATTAAAAAAGGGGCTGCTGCTTTAATCGTAAGTAAAGAAGTAGACGCAAGTATTCCTTATGTTAAAGTAGAAAATACTAATAAAGAGTTACCTAAAATTGCAAGAAAATTTTATAATCATCCGGAAAACAGAATGAACGTAATAGGTGTTACTGGAACAGACGGAAAAACTACAACAACTACAGTTATACAAACATTACTAGGAAGTGACGTATGTGCATACATGGGTACAAATGGTAGAAGTTGTGCTAAATTTAGTAAAACGACTGCTAATACAACACCTGGAGCTGAAGTATTATATGGCTATTTAGACGAATTCATTAATGCTGGATGCAACACTATTGCAATGGAAGCTAGTAGTGAAGCGTTTTATAATGGAAGACTAGAAGGTATGCCTTTTTTAGTAGGCGCTATTACTAATGTAACAAGTGAACACTTAAATACACATAAAACTTTTGAAAACTATCTTAATTGCAAATGCAAACTTTTTGACCAAATTAAAGAAGACGGGTACGCAATTCTTAATAAAGATGATGAGCATTATAATGAAGTGTTAAGTCACTGCAAATGTAAAGTATTAACTTATGGACAAGATGAAAGTTGTGATTTATACATAAAAGACTTTAAAATATTCTCAGACAAAACATTGATAACATTCGTGTTATTCGGTAAAACTTATGAAGTAACTAGTCCACTTTTAGGAGACTTCAATGTTTATAACCTAGCTTGTTCACTATTATCTTGTGTTGCATTAGGAAAGAAAATGGAAGACTTAATTCCAAATATATCTAAAATAAATGTAAGTGGACGCCTTGATATGCTACCTAATATTGGACAAGATTTTTACTGTATGGTAGACTATGCTCATACGCCTAACGCAATAGATAAAATATTGAATTTCGTTCACACTTTAGGAGTAAACAGAAGTATAGTAGTAAACGGTTCAGCTGGAGAAAGAGACCATACAAAAAGACCACAGATGGGGGAGGCTGTCTTAAAAAATGCTAGCTATGCAATATTTACATACGAAGACCCTAGAAGTGAAGACCCACTCGAGATAATTAAAGAAATGACTAGCACAGTAAAAGATGTTTATAATAACTATGAAGTAATCGTAGATAGAAGACTTGCAATTAGACGTGCTATTGAGTTAGCTAATGAAAATGATATTGTATTAATTCTAGGAAAAGGAAATGAAACTTATGAAAAACTAAGTACTGGAACAATATACTTTAACGACGAAGAAGAAGCAATGGCTGCTATTAAAGAAAAATTAGAAACTAAGAAATTAACTTTAAAATAAACTAGACAAATATGCTTGTTTGTAGTAAAATTTGTGTATGGAAGTGATAAAATGAAAAGATTATTAACAGGTTTAAAACCAACTGGAAATTTAACTTTAGGAAATTATATAGGTGCAATAAAGCCGCTTGTAGATTTAGCTAATACTAATGAATACGAAATACTTTTATTCGTAGCAGACTTACACGCTTTAACCGTTTATCAAGAACCTGATTTACTAAGAAATAGAATTAAAAAGTTTATTGCAATGTATCTAGCGTGCGGAATAGACCCATCAAAAGTTACCATTTATATTCAGTCAGATAATACATATATTCCAGCTATCTCATGGCTACTAGAGTGTAACACATACTATGGAGAAGCTAGTAGAATGATACAGTTTAAAGAAAAGAGTAAAGGAAATGATAACTTTTCAATAGGTTTGCTTACATACCCAGTATTAATGGCAGCAGACATTCTATATTGTGATGCTGACTTTGTACCAGTTGGAGTAGACCAAAAACAACACGTTGAACTAGCAAGAGACATAGCTATTCGCTTTAACAAAAAATATGGAGAAACTTTTAATATTCCAGCACCACTTATAACAAAAGTAGGTACTAAAATAAAAGACCTAAAGCATCCTGATAAAAAGATGAGTAAAAGTGAAGATAACCCAAGTGGTGTAATATCTTTATTTGACGAACCAGCTAATATCATTAAGAAAATAAAAGGTGCAACAACAGATAGTGATAACTTAGTATATTTTGATGAAGAGAATAAGCCAGGCATTTCAAACCTTCTAAACATTGCATCAGTAATAACTGGTAGAAGTATAGATGACTTAGTAAGTGAATTTAAAAATAGTGGTTATGGTACATTCAAAGCTTATGTTGGAGAAGTAACTGCTAATAAAATCTCTGAAATTCAAGAAAAATATAATAAATTATTAAATAGTAGCGAAATAGACGAAGTATTAAACGATGGCTTAAATAAAAGTATTAGTCTTGCAAAAACTAAATACGAAGACATGAAAAAGAAAGTGGGACTTAATTAGTTCTACTTTTTAAATTTTCACATACTTATCACACTAGTACTTTATAATGAAATAGGGAGTTGATAAAAATGACAATATTAGTAGTAGATGATGAATTATTAATAAGAAATGTAATCAAAGAATATTTACTTAATGAAGGGTACAAAGTACTTGAAGCAGAAGACGGGTTTGACGCTTTAAGAGTGCTTTCAGATAATAAAGTAGACCTAATTGTTTTAGACATAATGATGCCTAAGATGGATGGTTTTACTTGTCTTAGTGAAATAAGAAAAACAAAGAATATTCCTGTAATAATGTTAAGTGCAAGAAAAGAAGAAACAGATAAACTTAGCAGTTTTGATTTAGGAGTAGACGATTATGTTACAAAACCTTTTAGTCCAAAAGAATTAGTAGCAAGAGTTAAAGCACATTTAAAAAGAACAGCAACTAATGAAGAAAACTATACTTATAAAAATCTTAAAGTAGATTATAAAGGTAGAAAAGTAACAATCAATGACAAAGAAGTAAATCTAACACCTAAAGAATACGAGCTTCTTACATACTTTATTGAAAACAAAGGAATAGCGCTAAGTCGTGAACAATTACTTAACAGTGTTTGGGATTATGACTATTATGGAGACGATAGAACAGTAGATACACACATAAAAATGCTAAGAAAAAGCTTAGGAGACTATAGAAACCTAATAAAAACAATAAGGGAAGTAGGCTATAAATATGAAACTGAAGAATAGAACACTAAAAGAACAAATATGGTTTTACATGGCCATATTTTCTACATGTCTAATAGCTTTACTTTGGCTACTTCAAGTATTATTTTTTGACACGTACTATGAAGAAAAAACTACAAAAACAATAGAAAAAATAGCTTTGAAAACAAAGTACTATTACTTAAACAATAAAACAACAAATAGCTATGACACACTATCATACGATAATAATGCATGTATTGAAATAATAGAAGATAATACTTCAATTTATAGTTCAAATGGTAAAAGAAGAGGTTGTATATATATTGATGATACAGTTGAATTAAGTACAAATTACATATTAGATTTTATTGAAAGTGATGAA
Organism: uncultured Bacilli bacterium; assembly: GCA_934087065.1. Lineage (GTDB taxonomy): Bacteria > Bacillota_I > Bacilli_A > RF39 > UBA660 > CAG-628. Next base: position 4,614 of record CAKOIS010000022.1, on the reverse strand, counting down.
AATACAAAGAACTACAAAATAATAAATCCAAAACTTAATAATCAAACACTAGTAACAGCGATAAAACTTAAAGATAGTGCTTATGCTTTTATTAATGTAAGTTTAGAGCCTACTGACCCAGCTATATCAATAATTCGTTCAGAACTAATATACATAAGTATATTTATATATTTGTCTTCATTTATAATCGCATACTTTATAAGTAGGCACATCAGTAAGCCTATTCTAGAATTAAATAAAGAAGCTACAAAGATGTCTAAAGGAGACTTAATAACTCCATTTAACGAAAACTCAAACATTGAAGAAATAAAAGAACTTTCTAAAACGTTAAATCAAACAAAGAAAGAATTATCTAAAATTGATACAACAAGAAAAGACTTGCTTGCTAATGTTTCACATGACCTTAAAACACCACTTACAATGATTAAAGCATATGCTGAAATGGCAAGAGATTTAAACAAGGATAATGAAGAAAAAAGAACAGATAATTTAAATGTTATAATAGAAGAAAGTGATAGACTAAATAGCTTAGTAAACAATATACTAGAGTTATCTAAAAGTGAAAAAAACATGGATACACTAACAAAAGAAAACTTCAATATAAATGAGTTAATCACAAAAGTACTTCATAGATTTGATTATCTAACTGAAGAAGGATATACTTTAAAATTTATTGCTAAAAAAGAATATATCATATATGCAGACATCCAAAAAATTGAACAGGTTATATATAATTTAGTAATAAATGCAGTAAACTATACTGGAAAAGATAAAAAAGTAACTGTTAAAATAGAAGAAAATAAAGGCTATATAAGGGTGTATGTCATTGACACAGGTAAAGGAATAGATGAAAGCGAAATTAATCTAATCTGGGATAAGTACTATAAAAACGAAAAAAATCATCAAAGAAATAAAATAGGAACTGGTTTAGGCTTGTCTATAGTGAAAAATATTTTAATAAAACATAACTATAACTATGGCGTAATTAGTACTAAAGGAAAAGGAACAAAATTCTATTTTGACATTAACATATAATTTTCACTTTTCTTTCACAAATTTATCACTTAACTTTAGTATACTTATATCATGAAAGGAGAAGTGATATTGTTAGAAGAAAAGTTGTAATAAAAATATAAATCCTCAAAAAACCTATAAAATCACATATAACAATTAAGAGTACACGATTAATCCCAGTGTACTCTTTTTCAATTTTTTAATTATAATTACTAGTTTTTTCTTTTAATATCTGATATAATTATTTTTGAAAGAGAAGAGTGGTTTTAAATGAGTGAAATAAAATTAAAATTTACTGCTAAACCTAAAGATATAATAATGTTTATTATATTCTGCATTTTTTTACTTTATTTAGTAGCAATAGGCGTACTTAACTTATATGAAATAACACACAATAATATGTTTTGGGGACTAAACCCAATACCTGCTTTTAGTAGTGACTTTATTGTAGCTACAATGACTTTGTATATATGCGCTTTAATAGCAGTATTCATGAGTACATCAAGTTATTTCTTTGATAGAGAAAAAGGTTTTGGATTTGGTAAAAAGAAAGACAAAGATGAACCAGGTTGGTCTAGATGGATGAAAGAAGACGAAATGAAAAAAGCTTATGATGTAAAAGAAATTACATTAAATGCTGATACTTACGAACATGCTGGAATTCCAATCATATTAAATGAAGACAAAGCTTGGGTAGACGATGGAGAAAACCACAGCCTTATCATAGGTGCGTCTGGTTCAGGTAAAACTTGGACTATTATTGACCCATTAGTTAAAATTTTAGGAAAAGCTGGGGAAAGCATGATAGTAACTGACCCTAAGGGTGAGATTTACGAACACAATGCTAACCTTTTAAGAGAAAAAGGATACAATGTAATAATAGTTAACTTCCGTGACCCTGAAAATGGAAGTGCTTGGAACCCACTTACACTTCCTTATAGATACTGGAAACAAGGAAAAGAAGATAAAGCAATGGAGCTTTTGGAAGACCTTGCAACAAACATACTAGTAGACTCAACTAATAATAACGACCCATTCTGGCAAAAGACTGCAGCTGACTATTTTACTGGTTTAGCTCTAGGACTTTTTGAAGATGCTAAAAGTGAAGACGAAATAAACTTAAACAGTATAAACGCAATGAGTACATTTGGAGAAGAAAGATGTGGTGCATCAAAGTATGATAAAGAATACTTTAAATTAAAAGGAGAACTTTCAAGTGCTTACATTAGTGCTGCTGCGACTATTACTGCACCTGCAGATACAAAAGGTGGTATCACTTCAACTTTTAGACAAAAAATACGTATCTTTAGTAGCCGTCAAAAACTAGCTGAAATGCTTAGTTATACTGACTTTGATGTAACTAGAATTGGTAAAGAAAAAACAGCTGTGTTCTTAAAAATACATGATGAGAAAACAACTTACCACGCTCTTGCTACAATATTCGTAAAACAAGTTTATGAATGCTTGATAGACGAAGCACAAAAAGAACAAAATTTAAAACTTAAAATCAGAACAAACTTTATACTAGACGAATTTGCAAACATGCCTGCATTAAAAGACGTTGAAAGCATGATTACTGCGTCTCGTTCAAGAAATATGAGATTTAACTTTGTTATACAAAACTTTAGCCAATTAAATAAAGTATACGGAAAAGACGTAGCAGAAACTATTAAAGGTAACTGTGGTAATATGTTCTATCTAATTACTACAGAGTATGCTGCACTTGAAGAAATAAGTAAACTTTTGGGTGATGCTAAACCAAAAGACGCTAAAGAAGGTAAACCTACTCCACCTATTAGACCACTTGTAACAGTAAGTGATTTACAACAAATGAAAAAATTTGAAATGATTATCAAACGTTTCAGAAATATGCCATTTAAAACAAAACATAAAGCAAGCTTTGAAATATTTAAAGCTAAAAAAGGTGGATGGGGATATACCGAAACAATAAGTGGATATCCTACAAGAGAACCAAGAGGCATTAAAACATTTGACATAAAAGGCTTTGTTGATGAAAACAGAACAGATGATGGAATGAATGGTTTTCCAAACTTTGGAGGAAGTGCGTTTGTACCACCATTTGGAATGCCTGCTATGAACAAAGGAATGAATAATGATAAATCATCTAACATAGACGAACTAGTTAAAAACATAGATGCTCAAATAGCTAAACTAGAAGAGGAAGAAAGACTAGAAAAAGAGAAGAACCAAGGTAAAAACAAAGAAGAAAAAGAAAACGAGTTTGAAAGTCTTGTTAACAAAAAATATGAAGAGTTTATGGGACATAAAGAAGAAAAACCAGTTGAAGAACCAAAGAAGAACAACGTTAATGTAGACGATTTAATTAAGAAAATTGATGCTAGAATTGCTGAGTTAGAAAAAGAAGAAGAACTTGCTAAAGCTAGTCCATTTGCTGAAACTACAGAAAAACCTGTTGTAGAAGAAAATACTAGCAAAGACGAAAATGTTAGCGATTTCTTAGAATTTGCAAAAGCAATAAATGACGACATCATAAAAGACGAAGAAAGTAAACCTAAAATAAATATTGACGCTGACTCAATTATAGTAGACGAAAATATTACAGATGACGAATTCTTTGACGATTTCTTTGGAGATGATGAAGACTAAAGCCCAAGTGGCTTTTTCTTTTTGTCATACATTATAATAAGGGGGATGTATGAACTCATGATGTTTGGAAATAATAGAAAAATAATAGATATACAAGATAAATACTACTATAATATATATCACTTAAATGGTGCGATTAACATACCATATGATGAACTTATGAATAACTATAGATACCATTTAAATAAAAATACAGAATACTTGATTTACTGTAAAAGTGGTAAATTAAGTAAAAGAGTAGTAGCAGTTTTATCATATTTGGGGTATAATGTAAGAGAATATAAATAAAAGGAGAATATATGGAAGTATTAGAAGCATTAAACGAATTAATAATGAATTTACTAAATTTACTAGGTTCATGGGGTGCACTACTAGGATGTGTGTTTATATTGTTTGAAAGCATTGTACCCATTTTACCTTTGTCAGTGTTTATAACACTAAACTTTTTAACGTTTGGTAGTATAATAGGTTTTATAATAAGCTGGGTGTTTACAGTCCTTGGTTGTATGATGAGTTATTACATATTTAAAAGCAGTGTTAGTGAAAAAAGACTAGAGAAGTTTAAAGAAAATCAAACTTTATTAAAAGTAATAAACGTAATTGAAAACATGAACTTCACAAGTTTAGTTGTGTTAATAGCTATTCCTTTTACTCCAGCTTTTGCGGTAAATATTGCTGCAGGAATATGTAGAGTAGACAAGAAAAAATTCTTATATGCCTTAATGATAGGCAAAATATCTCTAGTATACTTCTGGGGTTACGTTGGTGTAAACCTAATAGAAGCCTTAAAAACACCGATAGTATTAATAAAAGTAGGTGTTATAGTATTGATAGTTTATATAATTAGTTATATCTTATCTAAAAAATTAAAAATTAAATAGAATACACTTGAAAAATAGTGCTTTTTTTGATAAGATTATCTTGTAATAAAGATAGGAAGTGAAGTACATGAAAATTAACTCTTTAGTACAA
>CAKOIS010000021.1 GCA_934087065.1 uncultured Bacilli bacterium | reverse complement strand
TCTACTATATACTTCATTTTTATCACCTACATTAAGTTTACAAAAATAAAACTGATTTGTCTAGTATAATTATTAAATTTTTATTTAAAATAAGAGATAGAGGTGTTTAAATGGATACAGGTGTTGTAAGAAAAATAGATGAACTTGGTAGAATTGTTATTCCTAAGGAAATTAGAAAGAATTTAAATATTAGAAATGGAGAAGATGTAAGTATTTTTGTTAAAGATGATATGGTAGTTTTAAAAAAGTATGAAAGAGCTTTAACTATAAAAGAGATATCTCAAAAGTATATTAATGCATTTAAGAAAGTGAATGATGATGTTATTTTAATAAGTGATAAGAATTCTATTATAAGTAGTAGTAATTTAGAATATATTGATAAGAAGATAGATACTAAGATATTTAACTTGATTAATGATAGAAAAAATGAAGAAGGAACAGGCATTAATATAGGTGGAGAAGTTATAAATAGTGCATATATTGTCTCGCCAATAATTGTGGATACTGACGCTATTGGTGCGGTTATTTCTTTATGTAAGGATAGATTAAATGAAAAGAGTAAGATATTTAATAGTGTTATAAACATACTAATTACACTTAATTTATGTTAAATTTACTGAAAATGCTTGCAGAAAGTAAAAAAATATGGTATATTACTTAAGCGAAAAGGTTTCTATAACTATATAGTTATGGCGAAAGGAGTGTAATATGAAAAAGGGTATACATCCAGAACTAAAAGAATGTAAAGTAAAATGTGCTTGTGGTAATGAGTTCACAACTTTAAGTACAAAGAGTGAAATTCAACTTGAAACTTGTAATAAATGTCATTCATTTTATACAGGTAAACATTTAACTGCAAGAACTGGTAATGTTCAAAAGTTTAAAGAAAAATATGGAATGAAATAGTCAAGTAAATGACTATTTTTTTGTTTGCTTGTGTAATTTGTGTAAAATTAGTTTATAATATATATTGAAGAGGTGTTAATTTATGAGAGTTGGAATAGCAAGTGATCATAGAGGATATAAGGTAAAAGAAAAGTTAAAGAAATATTTTGTAAAAAAGAGTATTGAGTTTGTTGATTATGGTACAGATTCAGAAGAGATGGTTGATTATCCTTTGTTTGCAACTTCCCTTTGTAAAGGTGTTTTAAGTAAAGAAGTAGAATGTGGTATACTTATATGTGGAACTGGTATTGGAATGAGTATTGCCGCTAATAAATTTAAGGGTATTATGTGCGCAAAAGTAGATAATAGTGATGAAGCAAGACTTGCTAAAGAACATAATCATGCTAATGTAATAAGTTTTTCTGAGAAGAAAACTATGTGGGAGATTAAAGATATAGTGGATGCATATTTAAAAGCTATGCCTTTAGAAGGCGAAAGATATTTAAGAAGAATAGAAGAAATCAAGGATATAGAAAAAAAGAGAAAGTACTAGTTTTAAGTATCAAATTTGACTTTTTTTCTTTTTTTTGCTATAATTTAGATGTGTGGAGCATTATGCTAGTCAAACACACCTTATGAAGATGGGGCTAAAAATCCATCAATTGTGCAAAGTCACTTTATATATTTTGCTTCTTTCGCCCAGATTGGGGCAGATATGTAATTTTAGGTATTAGGAGAAGATATAACGGCATATATTCATATCCTATTATCAGATGAATTTTTAAAAAGCATATGTCGTGAGTGGGATATAGGGATATTTTAATTGAAATATAAACTGCAAAAGCGAATAAATAAGGTTAATGTTTGCCTGGGAAAACCTCTAGCATGTCTATATTATAAAGATTGAAGTGCGGACTAAGTGGTGATCGAGTGATCATGATAGGTAACTGATGATTAATATTATGAAAGAGAAATCGCCGGTGGGTAACCTAAGGTTAATATTAGAGAAATTCAACTCGACCAAAGCCGTAAAATTAATTTATAGTATTCCATACATTTTTTCTCAAAGGGAGTTTATTGTAAAGTGAAGAAGAATAATTGGATAGTAAAGGCATTTTTGCTGACTTTTTTTATAGCATTAATTTTTAATTTTGTATCAAATATTGTTGTAAACAAATTTAATAATATTATAGTTTTATCTGTTTTATGTTTACTGTTTGTTTTAGTAGGCATATTATTTGATATTATTGGTACTGCTGTATTGTCTGCTAAAGAGGCTGTTTTTCATGCTAAGAGTTCTAAAAAGATTAGAGGTAGCAAGGAAGGCGTTTATTTGGTAAAGAATTCTAGTACAATTGCAAGCATTTGTAATGATGTGATAGGTGATATATGCGGTATTGTGAGTGGTTCAATTGCTGCTATGCTTGGAATTATAATTGCTAATAAATTTAATATTTCGTTAGTGCTTGTAACTCTTTTGGTAAGTTCTTTTATTTCATCAATTACGGTTGGTGGTAAAGCAATTGGTAAAAGATATGCAATAAAAAATGCTGATAATATTATATTTATAGTTGCAAAAGTGTTAAATAAATTTAAATTTAAGAAATAGTATTTTTTATGAATATTATTTTTTTTATAGCATAAGATATTGTATGAAAAAGTATATTTTACTAATAATTATGTTGATAACTCTATATTTTGGTTATTCAAACAAGGAAGAAAACGAAGTAGTAATTAATCAAGAAGAAGAGGTAAATAATGTGGATAGTTTAATGGTTAATATGAGTAGTTTTAATGAAAAAGATATGCCTTTAAATGAGTTTTTAGAAGGTGTCCTTGCATGTGAAATGCCAGCACTTTTTATGGAAGAAGCTTTAAAGTCTGGAGTAGTTGCAGCTAGAACTTTTTACTTATATAACTATATTAATAATGAAAATTATATACCTACTAGTGGTGGACAATGTTATATTACTAAGAAAGAACTTAAAATTAAGTGGGGTAGTAAATATGAAGAATATTTAAATAAGATTAAAAAAGTGGTAAAGGAGACTAAAAACGAAGTAATTGTTTATAATGATGAAGTAATTGAGGCTTTTTATTTTAGTATGAGTAATGGATATACAGAAGATGCGAGCAACGTGTTTAATGTTTCAAAACCTTATTTAGTTAGTGTTTCTTCTAATTTTGATAAAGATATTAACAATAATTCTAAAGAATATGTAGTTGATTTAAGTAGATTTAAAAGTGTGCTTGGCTTAGAAGACGAGTCTATAGTTATTAACAATATTATCAGAAATCAAACTAATCGTATTTTAAAAATTTGCGTTAATTTAAAGTGTTATACAGGAGTAGAGTTTAGAAAGCTTTTTGGACTTAGAAGTACAGACTTTGATATAAATATAGAAAATGACGTGGTTAGTTTTGTCACCAGAGGGTATGGACATGGTGTAGGAATGAGTCAGTATGGCGCTAATGAAATGGCGAAGTTGGGTTATGATTATAAAGAAATTTTAAAATATTATTATAAAGGTACTGAAATTATGTATAAATAAATAATAATTGTTCACATTAACTAATGGGAGAGTGAACAATGAAAAGTGTTAAAAAATTATTTGTACCTACTGTTTATTTAGTTGCAGTGTTATCTGTGCTTGGATGTGTTTTTCTTACTATATATAGCATAAACAAGTATTTAACGGAAAGTGAGAGGTTTGATTATTCAATTAATGGTATTATTGATGGTAAAGTAAAACCTGTTCAAGGTGAAGAAGGGAAAGCTCAAGTTAATTCTATTATCAAACCTTATAGGGGAGAAGATGTAAGTATTGGAAGATATTTTTATGATTTTGAAGGTGAACAATCAAGTCAGGAAAAGTCAATAATATTCTATGAAAATACTTATATGCAAAACTCAGGAGTAGATTATGTAAGTGAGAAAGCATTTGATGTTGTAAGTGTTTTAGCTGGTAAAGTAGTAAGTGTTGATGTAGATGAGACTTTAGGAAATATCGTTAAGATAGAACATGATAAAGGAATTATTACAACATATCAAGGAATTGATAATGTGGCTTTGAAAGTTGGGGATAATGTAACACAAGGAACAGTAGTAGGAACGAGTGGTAAATCGTTAGTAAATTCTAATTACACAACTTCACTTCATTTTGAAGTAAGTTATAAGGGTGAACTAGTAGACCCTGAAAATTTTTATTCATTGAATATTGATGAGTTATAGTCAACTTTATAAAAAAAGTTGATTTTTTTTGTTGAAAAATGAAGTTTTTTGGAAAAATTTTCAAAAAAGACTTTATTATTTTGAAAATTGTGGTATTATGTATATATGTGATGTAAAAATATATTTGGTGGGGAGAGATGAGAAAATGATAAATTTTGTTATTATGGAAGATAATAAGAGGCATTTAAGAATTACTAAGAAGTATATTAAGAAGTACATGGTTGGTAAGACATTTGAGTATGAAATTTATGGATTTTCAAAGATTAGTTCTAAGTTTACTGGTTTTGTTAAGAGAAATGTATTTAAGAATATCTATATTTTAGATTATGATTTAGGAGTAGATTCACTTACTAATGGAGTAGATGCTGCTAGAATAATTCGTCAATATGACTGGACTAGTCCTATAGTTTTCTTGAGCGTTAATGGGAAAGAGGCACTTGACGTGTTTAAATCAAGACTACAAATATTAGATTTTGTTGATAAACAAGTAAATCCTGAACTTGAGTTGAGACAAATATTTAAGATTTGTTTCCAACAATTACAAATTAATGATACGTTGAAAATTAACAGAGCTGGTAAAACTTATTGTATTAATTGTAATGATATTCTATATATTTATAGAGATACAGTTGATAGAAAGAGTGTGGTTGTAACTGATAAAAACATAATTCCAATTAACTTGCCATTACATAAAGTTTATGGTTTATTGCCATTAGAGTTCAGATATAGTCATAAGTCTTATATTCTGAATACTGACAGAGTGGAAGCTTATGACTGGGATGATTATTACGTTATATTTGATAATGGTAGTCGAGAACCTTTGATATCTAGAACGCATAAAAAAGAGTTAAATGAGATTATGGAGTTGAGGGATAAATGAATTTTGTAGGTTATTTGGCTTGTTATTTGTCAATATTGTTGAATTTAGCAGTGTTAGTATGGTGCTATTCTAAGACTGGTGTTGAAAGAAAGAGTAATAAGATTAAATGTGTTATTTCTATATCTATCTTTTCAATTTTTATGCTACTTGTCAATTTCTTTGTAACGACAAGCGTCAAATTTGTTTTGATTTACTTGTTAATGGTTGGTTTATTTTACTGTAATTACAAAGAAAAGTATTTATATCTTATATTGTTTAAAACTATACTTATATATATTTTGATGTTTATAACTGATATAGTTTCTTCTTTAATTCTCATGAATTTGACTGTACCGTCTAATCCTGATGTTATTAATTTGTTAAAAGCATTAGGCACACTATTAAATTCTATCCTAATGTTTGGCTTATTTAAAATTAATTACTTTGTTAGTTTACTTAATAAATTTTTATCAATGATTATGAAGAAAGAAGCTAAGATTTTAACTACATTTGCAATACTGTTACTAATTACTTTATGGTGTGTAGGTTTTGAGTATAGATTACATGCTTCGTTTGTTAGTTTTGTATCTTTAATTACTATAGTTATATTTTTATGTTTAATGGTTTCTGTAATGGTATATCAATATTTTAATAATAAAGAAGTTGAAAATGAGAAACAACAATTACAAGTATTAATGCACGAATATGAAAGTGTTTTAAATCAAACTAGTGAGAATAGGCATGAGATGTTAAATGATTTGTTAATTTTAAGAAGTATTGCTGATAAAAATTCTAGTGAATTTACTAGAACTTTAGATGGTATAATAAGACAATACGATACTAAGAAATTTAAAAAATATACAAGTTTAGCTAAATTACCTACTGGTGTTAAAGGTATGATTTATTATAAAATTGCTTTTATTAATGAGAATGAAATCAATTTTGATACAGTTGTTAATGGTGTAGATTATGCTAAATTTGAAGTAATGGACAAAGAATTATATTACAAAGTATGTAAAATTCTAGGAATACTTATGGATAATGCAATTGATGCGTGTGTAGATAGTGACAAAAAGAAACTCGTTGTTTCTGTTTATACTGAAAATGAAGATTTATGTGTTGAAATTGATAACAGCTATTCTGGAATAATAGATAAAGATGGAATTAAGAAGAAAGGTTATACTACAAAAGGCAAAAATCATGGTTATGGACTTACTATTTTAAATAGAATTGTTGATGAAACAAAAGAATTAAAATTTGAACAAAGTATTAATGAAGAGGATAAATTATTTACTTCTATATTAAAAATAAAACTCTAGACAAAATCTAGAGTTTTAAAACGATTACGATTATTTAATTAGACTTTCTGGCATTTCTTCTTCGTCTAGGAAACTCCATATGCAAGCTCCTGAAGTAGTTTTACCAATAAGCCCACCTAACATACCTAATAAATTTGCAAATAATTTCATATTATCATTCTCCCTTCTTATAATATTTATAATTATTATAACTTACTCCAAATATTTTGTAAGTTATGGGTAAGATAACAAATACCGCGATAAGTAGTGAAAATAGTATACAGTTTGATAAAGTATTGTTTCTTACAATAAAGAACATCATTGTATATATGGTTCCATTTATCAAGCTAATTGTTTTAAAAATGGTTCTTCTTTTTTTATTTATTAATGGTCGTTTCTTTGTGTCTGCAGGGGCAAAGAAGGCAAATAGTATTATTGAGGTAATTGATAATACTATTTTAACTTTGATATCTATATATAAGGTTTCACAAATGTATGGAACTAGTAAGAATATAATACTGCTACTTATCCAACAGTCTATACTTCTTTTAGCATGCACTCCAAATACAGTTAATCTTAATATAGTATAAAGTCCCATTAATATTAGAAGTGTTTTCAAATTTCCTAACAAATATGATATTCCAAATATAACAAGTGTCTTAGTAATATTTAAGTATAGGCTAGCTAATCCATATCTTATTATTTCTAATTGTTCCTTGTCATAGTTGTTATACCGTGTTATGTTATTCATTAAGGAATTGATTATAAGGCCTTTCATATTTATCACTTCCGAGAACATTATAAATCTTTTTTTGTAATATTTTAGTTTTTGATAGTATTCTTTTATTTCTTTAATTATTTATATGAAAAACGATATATTTGTTCACGTCAAAATACAGTTGAAGCACGATTTTGAACATTTTACGCAAAAATGCTGTTTTCTAAATTGAAATGTGGTATGATGTAACTACAGCAAGTTAAAAGACATGTTGTGTTATGAAAATTTAGAGGAAGAGAGGTGTTAAGAGTTATGAATACTAGAAAAGGTATAGTCAAGTGGTTCAATAATCAAAAAGGTTATGGATTTATTGACTCAGGTGCTGGTGTTGGAGAAGATGTATTTGTGCATTATTCGGCTATTGAACAAGATGGGTATAAGTCATTAAAAGAAGGCGATGTAGTAGAATTTACGTTAATTGATACATCAAAAGGTAAGCAAGCAGTTCAAGTTAAAGAAGTTGAACTAACAAGGGTTTAAAATATTAGGTGGAACATTAAAGAAAGGAAAATAATCGAGGATGACGTTTAGACTAGTTAATAGATTTTACACAGAAACTGAGGAAGTGTAAAATTATCTAGGGAATGACTACAGAGTGTAGTTTTTTTCTTTCTTTTGTGGTAGAATATTAATAGGGAGATGATGAATGATGAAATATTTTATTAGAGGCGACAAATTAGCTGTTACTGATGCAATTAGGGATTATGCAATAAGTAAAATTGACAGAATGGAAAAGTATTTTGATAAGCCTGAAGACGTAAGTATTAAAGTGATTTTTAGTGTTAGAGGTAGAGAACAAAAAGTTGAAATTACTATAAATAGTATAAATTATGATTTAAGAAGTGAAGTATCACATAGTGATATGTATGCGGCAATTGATTTAGCTGTTGATAAACTAGAACAACAAATGAGAAAGTTTAAGAGTAAACTTATGAGTAAAGAAAGAGTAGAAATTGTTTATGATGAAGATATTATAGATGATGAGGAACCACTTGATGTTGTTAAAAGAAAGAAAGTTTACTTAAAACCAATGGATGAAGAAGAAGCAATTATGCAGATGGAACTTTTAGGGCATACATTCTTTGTGTTTAAAGATATTAAAACAGAAAAAGTAAATGTTCTATATAAGAGACTTGATGGAGCATATGGAGTTATTGAAACTAATTAATAACTCTTTTTTTCTGTGTAATTTTTGTGAAAAGACTTTTATTATTAGGTTAAATTTGGTAAAATAGAAAGTGGACGGTGATAATATGAACATATTTAAAAAAATGTTTGACCATGAATATAAAGAATTAAAAAGGTTTGAGGAATTGGCTGATCAAGTATTAGCTTTAGATAGTGAAATGAGTAAATTAACTCCACTTGAATTAAAAGCTAAAACTAGTGAGTTTAAGAGTAGACTAAGTGAGGGAGAGACACTAGATGATATTTTAGTTGAAGCGTTTGCAGTTGTTAGAGAAGCTGCTTATAGAGTGCTTGGAGAAAAGCCATATAAAGTTCAAGTAATTGGTGGTATTTGTATACATTATGGTAATATTGCTGAAATGAAAACTGGTGAAGGTAAGACTTTAACTAGTACAATGCCAGCATATTTGAATGCTTTAAGTGGGGACGGGGTACATGTTATTACAGTTAATGAGTACTTAAGCGAAAGAGACGCTAATTGGATGGGACAAGTGTATAACTACCTAGATATTAGTGTTGGTGTTAACAAGAAAGATATGTCTAGAGAAGAAAAGAGAGAAGCTTATTCTAAAGATATAACATATACTACTAATAATGAACTTGGATTTGATTATTTAAGAGATAATATGGTTGTAAGAAAAGAAGATAGAGTTCAAAGAAAACTTAACTTTGCAATCATTGATGAAGTTGACTCAATACTTATAGATGAAGCTAGAACTCCATTAATTATAAGTGGAGGTGTTAGCAAGAGTGCGGACCTTTATAAGTTAGCTGATAAAACTGCTAAGAGTTTAAGGAGTGAAGACTATAATTTAGATGAGAAAACTAGGGGTGTTACTTTAACTGAAGAAGGTATTAAGAAGTGTGAAAAACTTTTAAATGTAGATAACTTATATGATATTAGTAATGCAGGACTTGTTCACAATTTAGATAAAGCACTTGTTGCTAATTATGGATTTAAGAAAGATGTTGATTATGTAGTTCAAAATGATCAAATTATTATAGTTGATTCATTTACCGGTAGACTTATGCATGGTAGACAATATAGTGATGGGTTGCATCAGGCTCTTGAAGCTAAAGAAGGCGTTAAGATAAATGAAGAGACAAAGGTACTTGCTACAATAACTTTCCAAAATTTATTTAGAATGTATAATAAACTTAGTGGTATGACAGGTACAGCTAAGACTGAAGAAGAAGAGTTTAGAAATATATATAATATGTATGTTATAGAAATACCTACTAATGTGCCTGTTAAAAGAGTTGATATGGAAGATTTAGTGTACGTTAACATGAGAGGCAAATTTAATGCTCTTGCTAATACTATAGAAGAAATTCATAAGACTGGACAACCAATACTTGTCGGTACTGCTTCAATCGAGAGTTCTGAAAGGTTAAGTGATTTACTTAATAAAAGAGGAATTAAACATGAGCTTTTGAATGCTAAGAATCATGAAAGAGAGGCTCATATTATTGAGAATGCCGGACAAAAGGGTGCTGTTACAATTGCTACAAATATGGCTGGACGTGGTACTGATATTAAGCTTGGAGAAGGTGTTAAAGAGTTAGGCGGACTTGTTGTTTTAGGCAGTGAAAGGCATGAGAGTAGACGTATTGATAATCAACTTCGTGGACGTGCAGGTAGACAAGGGGATCCTGGTACTACAAGATTTTATATTTCTATGGAAGACGATTTGATGGTTAAGTTTGGTAGTGAAAAGATTAAGGGTGTTATGTTAAGTCTTGGATTTACTGAAGATACTCCTATTACACATAAAATGATGAGTAAGAATATTGAAAGTAGTCAAAAGAGAGTTGAAGGATTTAACTATGATAGAAGAAAAGCATTACTAGACTATGATAATGTTATTAGTAAACAAAGAGAAATTGTTTATGAAAGAAGAAATGAAATATTAGATAAGGATAGTATTAGAGATAGAGTTCTAACTATATTTAAAGATTATGTTGTAGAGACAGTTAATGATCATTTTGTACCAGAAGACGTGTTAACTCATAATGATATTGTTAATATATGCGAGATATTTAATTCTAATTTGTTAAAGAGTGAAAAGTTAGTTGAGAAAGATTTAGAAAATAAGAGTATAGATGAAGTACAAAATACTATTTATGATATAGTTGTAAAAGATTACAATGAGAAACTTAAGGATGTACCTAAAGAAATTCAAGATGACTTTGAAAAAGCAATAACTTTAAGAGTGCTTGATAAAAATTGGATGAATCAACTTGATAATATGGAACAACTTAAGGAAGGTATTGGTTTAAGAGGATATGCTCAAACTAATCCACTTCAAGCTTATGCTTTAGAAGGTTTTCAAATGTTTGATAATATGCTTAAAGAAACTAATAGAGAGATTACTACATATTTACTTAAGGCTGAAGTTAGACAAAATTTAGAGAGACATGAAAATAAGAACATTAAGACTAATGATAGTAGTGAAAGCACTAAGAAGACACCTAAGAAGGTAGAAAATAAAATTGGTAGAAATGATCCTTGTCCATGTGGCTCAGGCAAGAAGTATAAACAATGTTGTGGTAAATAAGTTGATTTATAAGGTGTTGTGCA
>CAKOIS010000020.1 GCA_934087065.1 uncultured Bacilli bacterium | reverse complement strand
GCGAAGCCTTATTTAATAAGGGAAACGGTAAAAAATAAACGGTAATTTAATTTAGGGCTTATTTTTCATACCCGTGAGGTTCTCGGTTCGATTCCGAGCGTCGCTACCAAATATGATAAAAAAAGGAATGAGCCCACCCTCATTCCTTTTTTTATTGATTTATAGCGTATTATTTTTTTTACATAACACCGTACTTTTTATATATTTTTGTGGGTGTTATGTAAATTTATTTATTTAAAATATGGTATACTATATATGCAGATGGGATACTTGTGAAGGAGTAACGATGTGTTAAAGAGTTCCAGTAAGCATATTTTATATGTGAGAATTCATCTCGCCTGGTGTTCTGATCAATTGTATTTAAAAAATGGAATTTAAAACTCCATTTTTTTGTTTATGTAATCAACTAACTCTTCTACTTTTAATGTTATTTGTTCCATTGTATCTCTATCTCTTACTGTTACTGTACCATTATTTAATGTTTCGTCATCTATTGTAACTGCAAAAGGTACACCTATTACATCACTTCTTCTATATCTTTTACCAATGTTACCACTCTCGTCATACATTGTCATAAAGTGTTTAGATAATTCTTTATATAGTTCTAGTGCTTTTTCACTATGAAATTTCTTTACTAAAGGTAATACTGTTACTTTGTATGGTGCAAGAGAAGGAGTAAACTTCATTACTTCTCTTGTTGTTCCATCACTTAGTGTTTCATTTGTGTAAGCATTACAAAGTACTGTTAAAAATAGTCTTTCTACACCTAAAGATGGTTCAATTACATAAGGAACATACTTTTCATTAGTGTCCGGATCAAGATACTCTAGTTTTTCTTTTGATACTTCCATATGTCTAGAAAGGTCATAGTTGGTACGGGATGCTATTCCCCAAAGTTCTCCCCATCCGAATGGGAATTTATATTCTATATCTGTTGTTGCGTTGCTGTAGAAACTTAGTTCTTCTTTGTCATGGTCTCTTAGTCTTAGATTTTCTTCTTTGATACCTAAACTTAGTAAGAAATTTTTACATTTATCTTTATAGTATTTAAACCAGTCTAATTCTGTACCTGGCTTACAGAAGAATTCTAACTCCATTTGTTCAAACTCTCTAACTCTGAATATAAAGTTACCTGGAGTTATTTCGTTTCTAAATGATTTACCTACTTGTCCAATTCCAAATGGCACTTTAAGTCTCATACTTCTTTGTACATTCATGAAGTTTACAAATATACCTTGCGCAGTTTCAGGTCGAAGATACACTGCACTTTTTGAGTCTTCTGTTACACCTTGGAATGTTTTAAACATTAGGTTAAATTCTCTTATGTCTGTGAAGTTAGATTTTCCACATTTTGGACATGGAACCTTATTATCTTTAATGTATGAAACTCTTTCTTCATTTGTAAGAGTATCTCCTAAGTTTGAATTAGTATAGTCATTAATTAAGTTATCTGCACGATATCTAGTTTTACATTCTTTACAGTCAATTAATGGGTCACTAAATGTGCTCAAGTGGCCACTTGCTTCCCATGTTTTAGGGTTCATTAATATAGCGCTATCTAAACCAACGTTGTTTATGTCTTCTTGAATGAATTTCTTCATCCATGCATTTTTTAGGTTTTTCTTTAACTCTACTCCAACTGGTCCAAAGTCCCAAGTATTTGCAAGTCCTCCATATATTTCACTTCCTTGAAATATGAAACCATATTGTTTACAAAAATTCACTAAGTCTTTCATTGTTAATTCTTCCATTTTTTTCACTCTCCTTAAAATAAAAAGAGGAAACTAATAAGTTTTAGAGACGAAGGCTCAAACTCCTCCGCGGTTCCACTCTAATTATCTTAATAGATCCCTCTTTAGAATACATAACTGTTAGGCTTTCCAGGGCCCGTCTTCGTTTACATATTTAAATAATATCATAAATTAGTGAAGAAATCAATTGTAAATTTCTTAATTTTATGCTATTATACTTATAGAATAAAGAGGTTATATTATGTTTGGAAATATTTTAGCAATAAATAAAAACTATGCTATTGTAAGTTTATTAGTTGACGCGGTTAATCTAGGTGATATTTTAAACTTACACGTAGTATTTATAGATAATGATAAGAAGATACTTGGAGAAGTTGAAGATATTGAAGGTAATTCTGTTAAAGTTAATTTTCTTGGAGAGTTAACTAAAACTTCTTTCTTAGGTGGACTTATTAAGAAACCTAGTTTAAATTCAAGTGTTAGAGTTATTAATGAAGAAGAACTAAAAATATTAGTAAGCAGTTCTAAAAACGCTTTGACTTTAGGAGTTTCTCCACTTTATAAAAATTATCCAGTAAGTGTTGACGTTAATGATTTATTTAGTAATCATGCAGCTATTTTTGGTAATTCAGGTAGTGGTAAAACTTATGGTATTTGTAGAATTTTACAAAATTTAATGAGTTTGAAGGCTGTTCCATTTAAGGCTAACTTGTTTATATTTGACTCATATGGTGAATACATAAGCGCACTTAGCGGGATAAATGATATTAATCCAAACTTGCATTATAAATTAATAACTACAAATAAAAAGATAGATGCAGAGTATTTAAGTATTCCAGTATCTTTATTAACACTTGATGATTTACTTAATTTATTAGATGCAACTAGTTATGGACAGATACCTATTATTGAAGAAACTATTGAACTTGCTAGAATTTTTGCAAGTGATGATAAGGAAGTACAAGAATATAAAAATCATTTACTTGCTAAAGCTATCACTTCTATTATGTACACAAATCAGACAAGTGCTAAAATAAGAGACCAAATTTTTGATATTTTATCTACTACACATACTCATGAATTAAGTCTAGATACAGTTGTGCCTGGAATTGGTTATACAAGAGTTTTTAGAAAGTGTTTTGATATAGATAGTGAAGGAAGATTTGGTGAAAGAACTTTAATAAGTGAATATATTGAGAAATTTGTTAAAGAAGAAAAAGTATGGAACATAAATACATCTGGCGTTACTTATGGGTTAAAAGATTTGGAAGTTGCTTTAAATTTCACTTTATTTAGCGAAAGATATTTGCTTAATGAGAAGATGTATAATGAAGCAATTAGTTTAAAGGTTAAACTACATAATTTGATTAATTCAAGTAATAGTGTATTCTTTACTGATAAAAAGTATAATAGTGTAAAAGATTATATTGCTGCTTTAGTTACTACTAAAGATAATAAGAAAGCACAAATAATTAATATTAACTTAGAAGATGTTGATGATAGATTTGCTAGAACTGTTACAAAGATATTTAGTAGAATGTTCTTACTTTTTGGTAAAACTAATGAACCGCGTGCAAGTATACCTATTCATATAATGCTTGAAGAAGCACATAGATATGTTAGAGAAGATACAGATCAAGAATTAATTGGTTATAATATATTTGAAAGAATTGCTAAAGAAGGAAGAAAACACGGTGTTATACTAGACCTTATTACTCAAAGACCAACAGATTTAAATGGTAATGTAATAAGTCAGTTAGACAACTTTATAATTTTTAAGATTACTCACCCACTTGATTTAGAGTATATTGAGAAAATGATACCTAATATGAGTGAGGAAATTATTAATAAGCAAAAGAGTTTGCAGCCTGGTACTTGTGTTGCTTTTGGTAGAATTTTAAAGATACCTATGATAATTAAAATGGAAAAAGCAAATCCTGCACCAAGTAGTTCTAATGCTGATATATATAATAATTGGATGTTAAACCGATAATAAGTCGGTTTTTTTCTTGTAAAAAGTCCACTTATATTTTATCATAAAATACTTTATACATATTAAGTGTTTTAATTACATAATATTGATTTAAATCTCTTTACATTTTTACTAAAAGAGTGTAGAATATTTAGTCAAAGGTGAGGATATTTATGAATTATAAGAAAACTTTAGCTGGAGTTTTAGCTGCTTTAATTACTTTAACTGGATGCAGTAAGGAAGAACTTAATGATTTTGTTCAAAATATATCAAATGATACTGAAGTTATTGATACAAATAAGGATTACGTAGAAAAAGAAAATGTTGTTGAAGTTATAGATAATACTGAATTGATAAGTGAAGTGGAAAATGAAATTCAAGAAAAGGAAGTAATGTACTTGGGTTATATTAAGAATGATACAAAGGTATATGATGATACTTTAGAAACTAATATCATTAATGAAATTGGAAAATATCAAAAAGTTGTTATAACTAAAGAAACTGATTATTACTATTTAACTGAAGATGAGAACGGAATAGTTGGTTTTATCAATAATGAAGACGTGGGTATTCTTCCTGATATGTTTGTGGAAGTTGACATAAGTAGTCAAACAGTGAATTTTTATATTGATAATGAGTTATATATGACTACTCCATGTGTTACAGGTAACGGTGGAATTCATACTAGAACGGGATATTTTGAAATAGCTTATAAAGCATATGACACTTATTTAAAAGGCCCTGGATATAAAAGTCATGTATATTTTTGGATGCCATTTGACCAAGCGATAGGCTTACATGATGCTGATGGGTGGAGAAGTGAATATGGTAAAGACATTTATTTAACAAATGGAAGCCATGGATGTATAAATATGCCTTATGAAGCAGCTGAAACAATATATAATAATGTAAGTGCTGGAACTAAAGTATTAGTGCATAAATAAAAATAGTGAATTTTCTTCACTATTTTTGTTTGCTTGTTGAACCGAATCCTCCAAGTCTTTCTCCAGTTGCATTATCTGTATCAGTTACTAAATATTTCATAAATATTGCTTGACCAATAACGTCACCTTTATGTATAACTATATCTTCATTAAAATAATTATAATATGCATACATAAAGTGTCCATCGTTATCAGGATTATTATAATAGTCAGCATCAATTATTCCAACACTATTTGCTAAAACTAGTCCTTTTTTTCCAGGATTACTTGACCTGTTGACTAGCATTAAATACTCATCATTTTCCATATAAGCTTTAAGTCCAGTTTTAACCAAAGTTGGTTTCATACCTGGCTTAAATGGTGGAATAACTGTGTCTTCTATTGCTTCAACATCATATCCTGCACTATATTTAGTTTTTCTAACGGGCATAACAACTCCCATATTTTCGTAACCTTTAGCTACTTCAAAATCTCTATTATTCATAAGCACTTTCTAGTAATACAATACTTCCTTTCTTTAAACTTTTTTTTACGTCTATTACTCTTTGATTAGATGAACCTCTCCACTTTAAATTAAAGTCATGTAACTCGTCTACATATTGTCCATCAACTAAAACATCTATATAGTTTAGTATTTCTTTTCCAGTTAAATCTCTATCATACAAGAAACCTGTCCAAACCCACAAATCTTTATTAGGAAATCTCCATTTAAATGCACTTGCTAGTTTTGTAGATGCTTCTATATTAAGTGGATGAAGTGGCTCACCTCCTAAAATAGATAAGCCCTTTACCACTTCGTTATCGCATAAGTCTAATACTTTATTAATAGTCTCATCAGTAAACTCGTGACCTAATTTAAAGTCCCAAGTTTCTTTATTAAAACAATTCTTACAATGGAAAGCACACCCCTGCATAAATATAGAAACTCTAATTCCTGGTCCGTCAGAAATATCCATTTTTCTAATTAAATTATACCTTGCCATTATTTTTCTTCCTTGTCTAACTTATTATCCTTTTCTTCTTTATTGTCTATATGTAAAACTCTTTCTTTTATTTCTTGAGTTCTTCCTTTATTCCAGAAATTAGTACCTATATAACCACAAGTACGTCTTGCTACGTTAAGTTTGTTGTGATCTCTATTTCCACAGTTTGGACAATACCATTCCATATTATCATCTATTAATATTTCTCCAGTATATCCACATTCTTGACAATAGTCACTCTTTGTATTTAACTCTGCATACATAATATTGTTATAAATAAATGTTATAACTTCCAAAACTGCATCTAAGTTATTGCATAAATTTGGTGTTTCTATATAACTAATTGCTCCACCTGGACTAAGTTTTTGGAATTCACTTTCTAGTTTTAATTTAGTAAATGCATCTATTTCTTCAAACACAGGAACATGATATGAATTAGTGATATAATCTCTATCTGTAATACCTTTAACAACACCAAACCTGTCTTTCAAACATTTTGCAAATTTATAAGTAGTTGATTCTATTGGTGTACCATAAACACTATAGTCAATGTTTTCAACTTCTTTCCATTCTTTACATTTAGCATTCATTTTTTCCATAACTTCAAGAGCAAATTCTTTACCCTTTCCATTGTCTGTGTGAGAGTGTCCTGTCATGTATTTAACACATTCATAAAGCCCCGCATAACCCAAACTTATTGTTGAATACCCGTTATGTAATAGCTCATGAATACTTTCTCCCTTTTTAAGTCTTGCTAAAGCACCATGTTGCCAAAGAATAGGTGCAACATCACTTGTTGCCTTGCTTAAACGTTTATGTCTAATTTGTAAAGCTTTATGACATAACTCAAGTCTTTCTTCAAATATTTGCCAGAATGTATCCATATCTTTGTCACTTGATAAAGCAGCATCAACTAAGTTAATTGTAACAACACCTTGGTTAAATCTGCCATAGTATTTAGGTTTACCATTTTCATCAACATAAGGAGTTAAGAAACTTCTACAACCCATACAAGGATAGCAGTTACCATTTCCATTTTTGTCGATTTTTAATTCTTTCATTATTTTTTCACTGATATAGTCTGGTACCATTCTCTTAGCTGTACATTCTGCTGCTAGTTTAGTTAAGTAGTAATATTTACTATTTTTATTAATGTTATCTTCTTCTAGCACATAAAGAAGTTTTGGAAATGCTGGAGTAATATATACACCTTGTTCATTTTTCATACCTAATATACGTTGGTGCAAGAACTCTTCTATAATCCAAGATAGTTCTTCTTTATATTCTGTAGTCTCTCCTAAATACATACATACACTTAAAAATGGTGCTTGACCATTAGTAGTAGTCATTGAATTAACTTGATATTGGAAAGTTTGTACTCCATCTACTATTTCTTTTTTAGTATCTTCCATTGCAAACTTTTCACATTGTTCTTTACTTAATTTTCTCTTTTTATATTTGTCTAGATATCTATTATAGCTTTCTCTAACAAATGGTGCTAGATGTGTTAAAGTTATTGTAACACCACCATATTGACTACTACTAACTGCAGTAATTATTTGAGTTGCTATTGTCATAGCTGTTAAAAATCTATGTGGTTTTTCTATCATTACCCCATTAATGCTAGTTCCATTTTGAAGCATATCTTCTAGGTTTACTAAGTCACAGTTATGTAATGCATTTTGTGCAAAATAGTCAGCATCATGAAAGTGTATTATACCTGCATCATGTGCTTCAACTATATCTTCTGGTAGTAAAAATCTTCTAGTTATATCTGTACTAGTTATACCTGCTAAGTAGTCTCTTTGTGTTGTTACTACTTTAGCATTTTTATTTGAGTTTTCTGTATTCCAATATTCACTTTCTCCATCAATTAACTCTTTAATTGATTGGTCAGTAGTATTACTTCTTCTTACTAATTCTCTAGTATATCTATAAGTAATATAATGTTTTGCAAGTTCATATTTTCCTTGACTCATAAGTTTCATTTCAATAATGTCTTGGATATCTTCAACTAGTATTCTTTTTTTGCCAAGTTTCTCTATATATTTAATAATATTTTTAATTTGAGTACTACTTGCTTGATCTTCTTCCTCTACTTCGTTGTTTGCTTTCATAATAGCTTGTTCAATTTTCTCTGGACAGTAGTCTACCATGTGTCCGTCTCTTTTAATTACCTTCATTTTGTTTACCTCTCTCTTATCATTTTTATAAGTCAATTATACAACATCATATATAAAAGTTAATGTTGCAATTGCAACAATTATAAAAATTTGATAAAATAATTTTAGGTGATGTAAAGTGAACGAATTATTCTATAATATTAGCCAAAAAAGCAGGGAAAAACTGCTAGCTTATTTGGAGGCAATAAGCTATAAATACCCGAAAAATAAGGAAATATTGAGTAACATGATAAATGATAACTTTATGTGTATAATTTTGAGTGGACACTTGCAAATAGTAAGAAATGACGTTGAAGGTAACAGAACTATTGTTGAAGATTTTTTGGAAAATTCGTTATTTGGTAGTCTTAGTTATCCGTTAAAAAATGAAGAATATCAAGTAATTACTAAAGAAGAAACAAGAGTTGTAATAATAGACTTTAATTCAATTTTAAATATGAAGGAAAATCGTTTTACTTTTTATAGTCAATTTTTAAAAAATTTGATAAATATACTTACAAATATAATTACTAAAGCAAATGAAAGAATTGAAGTTTTATCAAATAAAAGTATAAGAGATAAGCTTTTAGATTATTTTAGAATATTAAGTAAGAAAACAGGTTCAAAAGTTATTTATCTACCAATTAGTTATACAGAACTAGCTGACTACCTAGCAGTTAATAGAAGTGCTTTGTCAAGAGAAATTAAAAACTTAAAAGATGACGGACTAATTGAAACAAAAGGTAAGAAAGTAAAACTACTTTATTATTTAAACTAAAATAAGGCGTTCATGTTTAAAAACGCCTTATTTTACTTTTTTTCTAATATATTCTTTTTATTTTCTTTAATGTTGGATCATATTCGTGAATACTAGAGTGAGTTACATTAAATCCTTTCTTATTATAGCCTAACTTTGTATTAGTAAGAATATAGTAAATCATATTAATGACACCACTATGAGTTACTAAAAGAGTATTATCTTCTTTTAAAATATCATGAAAATAATAAAGTATTCTATTATAAAAATCGCTTAAACTTTCTCCTTCTGGAAACCTTTTGTAAATATCTTCTGTATTAATAAATTCACTATAGTACTCTTCAGCCATTTGTAAAGGAATACCATTAATAATACCTTTATCTTGTTCATTTAAAAGTTTTGTTATTTCCAAAGGGACATTTAATTTCGAATTAATAATCCTTGCTGTTTCTTTTGCTCTTGTTATATCACTTGACAATATTTTGTTAATAACTAACCCTTTATTAACAATAAAGTTCCCAGCATTTACGCTTTCATTTACACCTTTTTGAGTTAAATGTGTATCACTCCAACCACCGATAAATCCTTCATCTTCATGCCCATGTCTCATTAAATATATCATATTTTTATCCCCCCTTTATTATAAGCTAAGCTTTAATACAGTTAGTTCTTCTAATTTTTCCTCTATGTCTTTATCTAATAAACTACTTAATAAATCATATTCTTTTCTACTTAATTCTTCACCCTTAAATAGTTTATACCTTATTAGTTCATACTGTGATATAATCTTTTTTCTAGAAGACTCACTTAATAAGTTTAGTTCTTCTACTACACTCATAACAAAATTATCTAAATCATATTTGTTATCTTTGGTATTAACAAGTAAGCATTTTCCGTCTTTTACTACGTGATGGTTTACTTGAAATAAGTAAATACCAAATGGTTTATCTACTATTTCGTCTCTTAATTTGAATTCACAGTCTTTAATAAAGTTCATATAATCTTCAAAATCGTATTCAAAGTCTATAACTGTTAACTCATTACCAAAAGTTTTAACATTTTTATAGTTTTTAGGATTAAAATTTTCTTTCTTATAATATACAATTGTTGAATATGAGTAAGTATCATAGTCTACTCCATTATAGTGTCTTCTAGAACATTCAATTTCAACTGGCACCAAACCTTTATATTGGTCTAATAATTTTTTGTTTAAATATCTAAAGCTAATATAACTATCCATTTAAAACATCTCCTTCATTCTTAATATTAAATCACAAACTTTATCGTTTGTAAATGGTGTACCGTTAATAAAACTAATAACTTTGTTATATTCTTCTAATCTAATCTTATCTATTAGTTCAACATGGAAGCAAGTGAAAGCTTCTTTATAGTATATGCTTATGTCCTCTCTGTCACTATTAAATTCTTGCTTTTCATAAATGTTTTTTAATTCGTTTAAAGCGTTTATCTTATTTTTGTAGTCACTGTCACTTATCTTGCTAGCTTTATTAAGTATATCGTTTATTTCTTTTTGAAAGCCACAAAATTCTTTAGATAAGTCCATTTGAAATAATTCTCTTATTGCTTTTTCGCTTCTTGAACTTATGATAATATCTATTAGTTTTGATAAATAAGTAGGTTCATATTCAATATAGCTATAATTATAAAGTCTTTCATCAGGTCCATCATTATATTCTCTCCATCCCATTTCTGTTTGTTTAAAACCAGTATAATACTTATTATCTTTAAAAAATCTAGTACTATTATAACTCACTTTTTCTTTTTTGCCACATTTATAAATACTTTTATCTTTTATCTTGCTTAGTTTTTCTTCGTCAATACTAATTTTGTATTTTTCTACATTTCCATCATTAAGTGAATAATAATATAAACAGCTCATAATACACCTCCAAACATACTCGTTAATTTCTTGACTGTTTCGTCTACATTCATTTCAGTTAAATATTCAAAATATTGCTTTCTTAGCTCATAGATGTTAACATATTTTCTTGTTTTTAAACATATGTGCTCGCTTTCAAATTTTATAAAGTCACTAGTTTCTACTGTTTCGTCACATTCCAAACATCCATACAGATTATACTCAAACTTTTTATCACTTTCGTTTGGAACTTTTATACTATATGACCTAAACATATCGTCTACGTAATAAAAGCTACCTAGATATACCCATATGTCGTGGGTGCATTCGTTGTTTCTAACTAGAGAATTAAAGGCAGTTAATATTAACTCTTTATCATTTTCTATATTAATTTTGCTTAAAAAACCAGATAAAAATAAGTACCTTTTGACTAAGTCATTTTCTTTTAAATCGTTTAGTTCTTTTTGTAGTGACAACAACTCTTCTCTTTCATTTTTGAGAGCTTTTAATTTTTCTAATGCTAAGTTTCTTATATCTTCTTTCATTAGATTACCTCCTTAAACATAAATTTTTGCATATTTCTTTTTCAGTAAATACTTCTAGAGTATTAATTGTGGTAAATTCACTACTTGTTTCGTTTGCAAATTTCACTGAAATTCCACCAGAATTTTGCCATGAGATTAGGTTACCACTGTAGTCATCTACTAATATAGAGTTCTTTGGATTAACTAAAACTGACTTTTCAATTCCAGATGGGGCTGATATAACAGTGATGTTTTTACAATTCTTTTTTATGTCACTTAGTTTTGCTTTTATTTCATTAAGAGAATTAACTGTTGTAAGTATTTTTGGACTAAAAGTACCTTCTTCTGAGATTATATTTATAAAATGATAAGCATTTTTTATTTCAGCACTTATTTTAAGTAAGTATTCCCAGTCAAGTTGCTTATAGAATTCAATTACTTTAGGTCGATCTCTTAAATCAATTTTTTCATCTTCCATCATTTTGTAAGATACTTTTATAGTATCTTTAATTACTCCATCAAAATCAATATACAAATCTTTCATTTTTCCTCCTTATGCGTATTTTATACGCTTATGTTTTCTTTATAAAAATGTATTTATAATACATTCTTATTTTTCTTTTTATTAAATCTATATAACTTAGCAGGTTTTTTCCCTTCAAATACCATATATTTATTAGTGTCTTCTATTATACCTAGACTAAGAAGTTTCTTTCTGAAGTTTCGTCTATCAAATGACTTATTTAGTATACTTTCATAAGTCTTTTGTATTTCAGGAATAGTTACACCACTCGGAAATAAGCTTTTTAATATGTCAGTTGTTACAATTAGTTCTTTTAATGTATCTAGGCCTTTTAATAGAATCTTGTTATGGTCACCTGCCAAATTTTGAACTTTGTCAATTGGGACCCAGTCAGAATTATTAGTTTTAAGAGTTTTCTTTAATACTTGAACTTTATTCGCGTCTATTAGTCCAACATAAGTTAAAGCTATCATTCTTCTAACAGGACTTCTATCAATTTCGTCAAACACTCCTGAAAAATAAACATTTACATCAGTTAAGCCACTTTTTTCAAATATCTCTCTTTTAACTCCGTCTTC
>CAKOIS010000019.1 GCA_934087065.1 uncultured Bacilli bacterium | reverse complement strand
CTTGCCAAATCTGTTAAAGATATATAATCTATATTATCAATTCTCATTACGTTTATCAAATTATCTTTTACATTCATTTTTGTTGTAATTTTATTATTCATATATTATCCTTCCTTTCTATTTTATATTTTAGATACTACAAGAAAAATCAAATATATATCTTGCATCAACATAGCTACTAATTTAGAAACCTTAACACTACCCAATGACTGAAGTTTATCTAAAATCATATTATCATAATAATTAATTGAAACTGATTTTTTAATAAACATTTACAATTTTTAAACTCACAACTACATTATACCATACATTAGCATTATTCTACATCATTTTTTTATCAATTGTGCTACATGATTAAATAATAACATAAGTATATATGTTTGTCAATGATTTGTTTGTTGTTTTTAAAAAAATAAAAGTTAACTATTACGTTAACTTTTTTTCAATACGCCAAAATTATTTTCAGTGTTGTTTACTTTCTTTAAAAGTACACTTTCATTTCCTATTAATTATTCTATACTCACATTAAATTTATACCAGATTTTTTTAAATCAGGAATAGTTTCGTTTAACTTTCAATTAGAAATCGTTTAACATTCGCAAAAGTTTTTAACAAAAGAAAAATTTCTATAGTTAAATAGAAACTCATTTATCATATGTTTTTTCTAAATATATTCTTTTAGAGAAACTTCCGCGTTTATTTCTTTTTATTAATGCAGATGCTTCTACTTCTTCTAATTTAATATCATTATATGACATAACAGCTAATAATACTTCGTAAACATCTGCTAATTCCATAATTAGTTCTTCTTTGTCTTTAGCCATTTCCACTTCTATACATTCTTCATGTAACTTTTTGTATAACTCCAATAGATACTCTTTGTCTTCAAGAATTCTAGTAACTGCTACTTCATTGTTTCTCTCTATTATATCAGGTATATTATCTCTTACAAGCTTGTTAAATACTTTTTCCATAATTACCTCTTTAATGTGTTAACGTTTTCTAAATAATATACTTCTTTTCCTGTACTTTTAGCATACTCTATTTCACTTCTAGTACTCTCTCCAATGTATCCACCCACATTAATAACGTATATCATATCTGATAAATCTATCTTCCTTTTATGCATATCATCTAACATACTTTTTGTTTTTGTAAGAGTGCCTTCATCCATATTTTCCCAAACTTCATTATCTCCTGAATGTCCAAATAAACCTACAGAAATTACGATGTAGCCTAGAAGTGTAAGCTTTTTTTGCACCTCTAAAAATTCCTTTTTAAACTTAGTTGACCCACATAATGTTACTATTTTATAATTCTCTATCATAATATTACCTCACTTTACTTTTCCAAACTTACTAAATGGAAATAATACTAAATCTACTTTTCCAATTATATCACTTTCCTTAACAGGCCCGATTATTCGTGAATCTTTACTTATATTTCTGTTGTCTCCTAAAACAATGTACTCATTTTTGCCTGCAGTTAATTTAAAATCTTTTGTGTATTCAAAGTCTACTTTAGTATTCACTTTTTCTCCATCAATATAAAGAGTATTGTCAATATACTCTACTGTCTCATAAGGAAGGCCTATTACTCTTTTGATAATTGTAGAGTTTTCGTATTTTACAACGACTATGTCATATCTATTTATTCCTTTGTTTAAACCAATTTTATTTATTAAAACTAGTTCATTATTATATAGTGTTGGTTCCATACTTGCACCATTTACTAGCCCTGGGGTTACTATAAATGACCTAACTAAGACTACTACTACAACAATTATTATATAAGGCATTAATTCTTTTAGTTTTTTCATAACTACCTCTTTTCATTATGAGTATAACATAAAAAGAAAAAACTAGCAATAACTAGTTTCTTTCTTTAATCTTAAATGTACCCTTAATACCTTTTAAGAAGTTAAGTTTAGCACGTCTTACTTTACCTTTCTTAACAACTGTAATCTTATCAATTAATGGGCTGTTAACAGGAAATACTCTGTTAATTCCAACACTTCCAGATTTTTTTCTTACTGTAAATGTTTCACTAACACTTCCACCTTTTCTAGCAGTAACAACGCCTTCAAAAGCTTGAATTCTTTCTCTTTTTCCTTCTTTAATCTTAACATCAACTCTTACAGTATCCCCAACACGGAATTCTGGTACGTTAGGATTAATTTGTTTCTTGTTAATCTTATCGATTAAATTCATTCTAATCATCCTTTCTTTATGCTTTTTTTAATCATACAACTCTTTTGCATCGGATTAAGCATATATAATATACTACATTTTAACAAATTTTGCAAGCAATTTTGGTAAATTTATGATATACTATCAAATGAGGTGTGATTTATGAAAACAGTATTAGTAACAGGTTCCTCTAGCGGACTTGGTAAAAGTATAATAGAAAAATTTGCAAGTATGGGTTATAACACTATAATAACTTATAACAATAATATGGATGCTGCAGAAAAGTTTAACTCTTATATCAAAGAAAAATATAAAGTTAATAGTGAATTTTATAAATTAGATATAACTGATGAAGAAAATATAAATAGTTTAGTTACCACACTTAAGAATAAACAAATAAATATTGATGTTTTGGTAAATAATGCTGGTATTGCTATAGATGACGAATACACTGATAAAACAAAGGAAGAGTTTTTGAAAGTAGTTACTACTAACCTAGTTGGTACATTTTTAGTTACAAAAGTTTTTGGTTCATTAATGTACGAAAGTAAAAATGGTGTGATTATAAATATAAGTAGCAACAATAGTATAGATAGTTATTATCCTGAAAGCATTGATTACGATGCGTCTAAAGCTGGAATAAACAACATGACACATAATTTTGCAAATATACTTGCTCCTTACATAAGAGTAAACACAGTTTGTCCTGGATGGATAGATACTCCAATGAACGCTGGTTTGTCTGATAGTTTTAAGGAAAAAGAAACTGAAAAGATTTTACTTAAAAGATTTGCTAGTCCTATAGAAATAGCTAATTTGGTATATTTTCTAGCAAGTGATGAAGCAAGCTATATAAATGATGCAATAATTAAAATTGATGGAGGTAAAAAATGTTAAATTTAAGTAAAGAAAGTATGCTTTTAATTGAAGAAGAAGAAAAAGAGTTATCTAATGTATTTAATAAAATTAACGAATTAGAAATGATTAATAGTAAAAAAGTGTTAGACGCGTTTCACAAGAATAATTTAAGTGAAAGTGACTTAGTTGGTACTACAGGATACGGGTATAACGATATAGGAAGAGATAAGATAGAAAGTATTTATAGTGATATTTTTAAATGTGAAGACGCTCTTGTTAGAAGAGAATTTGTAAGTGGAAGTCATGCTCTTAGTATAAGTTTAGCTGCTTTATTAAGACCCAAAGATAACTTTTTAATAATAAGTGGTAAAACATATGATACATTAGATGAAGTAATTGGAATAAAAGATAACCCTAGCAGTTTAAAAAGTTACAATATTAACTATAAAATAATTGATTTAATAGACAATGACTTTGATTATGAAACTATAAAATCTAGTTTAAAAGATATCAAATTAGTATACATACAAAGAAGTAGAGGTTACTCTTTAAGAGAAAGTTTAACTATTGAAAAAGTAGAAAAAGTTATAAAACTTGTAAAGTCTATCAATAAAGATATAATTATATTTGTAGATAATTGTTACTGTGAATTTGTAGAAACTACTTCTCCTACTGAAGTTGGCGCTGATATAATGGTTGGAAGTTTAATTAAAAACTTGGGTGCTGGGTTATGTACTCATGGAGCTTATGTATGTGGTAAAAAAGATTTGATTAGACTTGTTAGTGAAAGACTATATTTACCTGGTGAAGCTAAAGAAGTTGGACCTAGTATAGATGCAAACAGAATGTTTTTAATGGGACTATTCTTTGCACCAAGTGTTGTTAGTTCAAGCTTAAAAAGTGCTATTCTAATTAGTAAAGTAATGGATGCTTTAGGATATCAAGTAAGTCCTAAATGGAATCAAGACAGATGTGACATAGTTGATATAATTTACTTAAAAAATGAAGAAAACTTAATAAACTTTACTAAACTCATTCAAGCAAGTGGTCCAGTGGACGCTGGGGTCGAACCTATTCCTTCAGATATGCCAGGCTATACAGATAAAGTGATAATGGCGTCTCCCTCTTTTACACAAGGTTCTAGTATAGAAATATCTTGTGATGCCCCACTAAGAAGTCCATACGCTTTATATATTCAAGGTGGTCTAACATATAATTATGCAAAACTAGCATTAATCAATGTTATAAGCAATTTAAAAACTCACAACTAGTGTGAGCTTTTTTTAATCTCTAATTTTTAAGTGAGTTTCCCTTAATTGAGTTTCTGTTACTTCTGTAGGTCCACCCATTAGTAAGTCTTGTCCGCTTACGTTTGGTGGGAATATTTGAACTTCTCTTAAGTTTTCTTCTCCAGTTAGAAGCATTATTATTCTATCTATTCCAGGAGCCATACCAGCGTGTGGTGGAGCACCATACTGAAAAGCTGTATACAAGCTCTTAAATTTAGTTTTAACTACTTCTTCATCATAACCAGCAAGTAGAAAGGCTTTTTTCATTATTTCAATACTATGATTTCTTACTGCACCACTAGCCATTTCACAACCATTACATACAAAGTCATATTGATATGCTAGTATACTTTCTATAGGTTCGTTATTAAGTGCATCTAACCCACCTTGTGGCATACTAAATGGGTTATGTCCAAAGTCCCACTTGTTATCTTCTTCGTTCCATTCATAGAAAGGAAAATCGTTTACTATACAAAATTCGTATCTATCTTTATCAATTAGGTCTAGTTCTTCGCCTAACTTAGTTCTTAAAAGTCCAGCATATTTTTCACATTTCTTTTTATCACTTACAATAAATAATGTGTCGTTAATTTTAAGCTCAAGATTAGTAAATAACTCACTTCTTTCTTCATCAGTTAAGTATTTGTCTAAACTTCCTTTTAAAGTATTTTCTTCTGTTACTTTTAAGTAAGCAAGTCCGCTCATTCCAATTTCTTTAGCATACTCTTCCATTTTCTTGTACCAACTATTAGATTTCTCTATGTTAGAAACTTTAATACCCCTTACAGTACTACCAATAAATGGAGCAAATGTAGTGTTTTTAAATATATTTGTTAATTCACTAATAATTAGTGGGTTTCTTAAGTCTGGTTTATCACTTCCATATTTAAGCATTGCTTCACTATAAGGAATTCTTCTAAATGGTGCAGGACTTACATACTTATCTGTAAAATGACTAAATACATCATAGAATATTTTTTCTCCAACTTTATATACATCTTCTTCTGTTACAAAACTCATTTCAAAGTCTAATTGATAGAATTCTAGAGTTCTATCTGCACGGCAGTCTTCATCTCTAAAGCAAGGTGCGACTTGGAAGTACTTATTAAATCCACTTACCATTAATAATTGCTTATATATTTGTGGTGCTTGTGGAAGTGCATAGAATTTTCCTTTATATTTTCTACTTGGAATTATAAAGTCTCTTGCGCCTTCTGGACTTGATGTTGTAATTATTGGTGTAGAAATTTCTGTGAAGTCCATACTTTTCATAAGACTTCTAATGTAGTCTATTACTTTAAACCTAAATACCATGTTATCATGTACTTTTGGGTTTCTTAAATCTAGATATCTATATTTTAATCTAGTTTCTTCGCTTGCTTCTTCCCTACTTCTATTGATTTCAAAAGGTAAAATGCTTGCACATTCTCCTAGTACTTCTACACTACTTGCAAGAATTTCTATTTTTCCTGTTTTCATATTAGGGTTAATCATATCTTCAGTTCTTAACCTTACTGTACCTGTAATAGTAACTGTACTTTCCCTAGTTATTCCTTTAAACATATCAGCATCTTCTGTTATAATTTGTACGATGCCTGTTTCATCTCTTAAGGTAACAAATGTTAATCCGCCTAGTTTTCTAACACTATTAATCCAACCAGCGACTCTTACTTCTTTTCCAGCGTAAGTTTCATCCACTTCGCCTGAATATACATTTCTGTAAATGTTTTCCATACTTTTCACTCTCCTTAAAATAAAAAGACCATAAACTTAAGGACTGCTTATTAGCAGCGGTACCACCTTAATTTATAGTCATACTATACTCTTTAATTCTTTAACGCAGAACATACGATTACTTTTTAGTTTAGTGTCTTCATGTATCACACAATATTAACTCACACCTAACGTTAACTCTCTATAAATAGTAAATACATTACTCCTCTAAACAAATAATATACTTAAATTATAGTTACTTTTAATTTGTTTGTCAAGTACTTTTATAATGTTTAATATGCAAAAAGCACTTTTAATCTAGTGCCTTTTCTAATTTTGTAATACTTGTTACATCAGTTCCTGAGTTATAGTATACTTTTACTACACTACCTTTTGTTAAGAAAGGTAACATATCTTTTTCTACTTTTATACTAACTTTATATTTACTACCATCCGTATCTGTTATATAGTAGTATGTATTACCATCTATTACTACGTTAGTGATATTTTCTATTGTAATAACTTTATTTTCTTCTTTTCCAGTACTAGTTGAAGGCATATTATTTAAATAGTTTTCTTTTGCTTTTTCTATTCCTAGAGAAGCGTCAGTCACTACTACTTTTTGATAGTCTTCCACATCAACAAAACCATACATTTTAACAAGTCCTGCATTATCTTTTAAACTTACTAAGTACGTAGGTTTATTATTTAAGTTTATTAGAAGTGGAAATGTACTTTTGTACTTCATTTGTTGTACCTGTCCTTCTGCACTTGCCATAGCTGAATATTCTTCTGCACCTGGTACTTGATAAAGGTTAGTTTCTTTAGTTCTCATGTTAGTTAATATGAAACCTATATTACTTTCATCACTTGAAACAGAAGTTATTCCAGTGTACAAGTATACATCATCATCTTGTACTAAATAATTGTATCCATCAGTTGTCATCACGACACCTGTTTGACTAAATATTGTATTTAAGAATCCTTTTTGATACATTCCCCAGTCATCTGCTTGTTCAATTATTAGCTCTGCATCATACACGTGGTCTACCCAGCTAGGTACTTCGCCCACTGAATAGTATTTAGTTTCTCCATCAATTGGGTTTACTATTACTACACCTTTAACATCTCTTTTTAAACCAACTGCAGTATATTTTATAACTGGCACTATCCAGTAAGGGTTTCCATCGTTATCTAACTCAAAGTTCTCATCTCCAAATATGAAAGTTGGATATTTAAATCTTAAGTGTCTTTTTAAATATTTACTAAAATATGCACTGTTGGAGTACTTTATTCCACTAGTTAACTCTACTAACTCACTAGAGCCGTCTACACTATTTACAGTGATATAACCTACTATTCCTTTATCTTTATTCTTCATCCATTTAAAGAAACCATTGTATTCTAAAGGTGTTACTCTAACTATTTTCCCATCATAATTAATCTGAGTGTAATAATCGCTTACATAGTATTGACTAACCATTTCAGGCATTCTACCCATTACTCTGTCTCCTAGTTTTTCAGTTGAATCTTTATCTAGTAATGGTAATTTATTAAAGTCTACTTCTTTTACATCTGTTACAAAATCTTTATCTTGATTTATAGTTATTCTTTCACTATAACTTTTACTCATAAATATTGGACTAAACACAATATTACCAATAAAAATGTAACCAAATATAATTATGCATCCTATTACTAA
This sequence comes from uncultured Bacilli bacterium, assembly GCA_934087065.1. GTDB lineage: Bacteria > Bacillota_I > Bacilli_A > RF39 > UBA660 > CAG-628. Next base: position 4,849 of record CAKOIS010000019.1, on the reverse strand, counting down.
GTATTTAGGTGCAAAGACTATATCCTTTAGTTTTCTTCTAGATATAATACTTCCTAGTGAATTACAAATAGTAAATATTATTAGTAAAAACATCAAGTAAGTTAAAAAGCCTAGGCTATGTAAATTTATTGGTGGCAAGAATATATAAAATGTAACTAACGCTACCACAAGTGTAATAATTATACTGATTATTGTTTCTTTTCTCATATTAAACCTCCAACTGAAATATTTTTATTTTCTTCTTCATTCGTTTTAAAATAACTTTCTTTTTCAAAACTAAATGCTTTAGCAACTAAGTTACTTGGAAATACTTCAAGAGTATTAGTATACTTAAGTACTTTCTCATTATATTCTTTTCTAGAAATGCTTATGTCATCTTCAATAGTTTTTAACTCATCAATTAACTTATTAAAACTCTTATCACTCTTAAGTTCAGGATATTTTTCATTTAAAATAAATATCTCTTTTATGTTTTTATCAAGTAGTTCATTATTTAAAATACTATCTTCTTTAGTATCAGACTTTACTACTTTATTTCTTGCACTTACTACACTTTTTAAAGTGTTTTTTTCATGATTAGAATACCCTTTTACAACACTTACTATATTAGGTATTAAGTCACTTCTTCTTTTTAAATCTACTAATACATGACTCCAACTTTCTTCTACTTCATTATGTAATTTAGTAAGTTTATTATATACTTTAATTATGTATAAAATCGGTATTAATGTAATAACTCCCGCTAATAATATTTTTAGTACTTGCAAAGTTATACCTAAAGTATTATCTACTTTCATATTGACATTATTTATTTCTTTATTTTTATTAGTTTCTAATACATCTAGTTCATTTTCCTTATTAATATCATTTTGTTTAATAAGTGAATTTTTATTTATAACGTATGGTGTTAACTCACTCTTTTTATTAGTTTCAAGAGTACTAATTTCTTTATCAAGTTCACTCTTTAAGTTAGCGTGTTCACTTTCTAAAGCTTTTTGTTCATCGTATAATGTATAATATTTTTTAGAAAAACCATTTCTCATGAATTCTTTATTTACAGCTACTTTCTTATCACTTATTTTGTCTAATAAATCTTTCTCTTCTGTTTCATATTTAGTTTTAGCTTCACTTATAAGCTTGTCATATTTTTCATTAATACTCTCAATATCTGGGTCATACTTCTCATTAATTTGAGTTTCTTCTTTAGAGTATTTATCGTTTACTTCTGTAATTTTATCAGAGTATTTTTTATTAATACTGCTAATTAAAGCACTTTTTTCTTCATATGTTAGTTCTTTTACATCCTTTAGTTTATTAATCTGTTTCACACTTGGTATTACTAAAAATAAAAGAGCAAGCTCAAAAACAATTATTACATCTAACACACATAATATAATTCCTCTATATTTATCTTTCATATCACTATCCTCCTAGATAAATTATATCATTTATTTATAAATAAAAAAAGTCATAAGTTTACTTTTTTAAAACTTTTTGACTTTTAAGTATTTCAGTTATGCATGGTATGTATTCATTCTTTATAGTAATTACATCATATTCCCAAATGTATAAATTATCATCAGCCATTTCAAAAGGACTATTACATACACTCCTATATTTGATTCTTTCTTTAAAATTAGCAACATAGTTTGTGGTTTTTAAAATCTCCCTCATTCTCATGATAAGAGCATCTCTTGTACCAGAGTCCACCACATGATTAATAAATACTTTTTCTTTTATTTCTTCTAAATCAATATTTTCTAAAAACATCATAATCCCCCTTAAACAAATATGGCGTTCCCGAGAGGATTCGAACCTCCGACCTACCCCTTAGGAGGGGGTTGCTCTTCCAGCTGAGCTACGGGAACACTACATACATTATACCACTAAATAATTATTTTGAAAAGACAAAAAAAAGAAAGACTATCTTTCTTTAATATGTACATCTAATTGATTATAAGGTATTTCAATACCGCTTTTATCAAATGCATCTTTTAAGATTTTGTTAAACTCTCTTTTAACATTAAAGTATTTATACGGCTTAGTAGTAATACATACTTTGTATGTTATAGAACTACTATTAAACGAGTCTACTCCAAGAAGTTCCATTTCACTTACTACATTTTCTATTTTACTTACTTTAGGTATAAGACTTTTTAAAACTTTTTCTAGTTCTTTTATATTAGTATCATAGCTTACTTCAATTCCATAATATAAGTTAGTATTAGCTTCACTATAGTTTATAACATTAGTTATATTAGTATTACTTATAGTGAATACTTCACCACTAGAGCTTTTAAGTTTAGTTGTTTGAAGTCCCAAACTAGTAACTTCTCCTGTAAAATCATTTATTTTAACAAAGTCTCCTACATTATATCTATTATCTAATATAATTAGAATACCAGCAAGCATATTCTTAAGAGTATCTTGTAAAGCTAAACCTATTACAACAGTAAATATTCCTAAACTCGCTATTATGTTTTTAGTGTTTACTCCGTATAACTCTAATATCATAAGAAGTACTATAACTATAATAATATATTTGAATATACTATTAAATAGTTTTATAACTGTATCTTGCTTTTTATGGTTCTTTCTTTTATTATTCTTGATTATCTTTGTAACTAAATTACTTAGCATACTATTAAGTAAGTATCCAATAAATATGTAAATAATTGGACCCCAAAACTTAAAACTTAGCAAAAACTCCATCATGCTTCTTAAAAATTTTTCCATCATTACCTCCAAAAAATAGCCACATTTTATGGCTATTCATTATTTTTAAAATCTAATCTGTCCATTTCTTCTATTACTTCAAGTTGTCCTTCAATAATAGCTCTTAATCTTCTTTTTAATAAAACAACATTTCTTTTTAATCTATCAGCATCATCATTAGCTTTTTCTGCTTTAATAAGTGCATCATTTATAATTCTATTAGCATTTCTCTTTGCCTCGTTAATTAAGCCTTCTGCTTCCTGTCTTGCTACTCTCTTGATTTCATCTCCAGCACTTTCAGCACTAAATAAAGCTCTATTTAAAGTACTTTCCAGTTTCTCATACTTTTCCAAGTTAGCCTTTAAATCTTCTATCTTTTCATCTTTCTGTTTTACTTCAGATAAAAGACGCTCATATTCTCTGATAACTTTATCTAAATATGACTTAACTTCGTCCTTATCATAACCTCTCAAAACTGTTTTAAAACCATTCATAAGATCGCCCTCTTAAATGACTATTCCATATAGTCTTCTTGACTTTCATTCTCTTCAGTAATTTCTCCCTGAACATCTATATTTTTGGGAGTACATAAATATATTCCGTCTCCTATCTTTTGTAAGTCCCCATTAATAGCATACAATGTTCCACTTAAAAAGTCAATAATTCTTTTTGCTTGGTCAGTAGTTACCCTTTTAAAATTAACTACTACACTATTTCTAGCTTTTAAGTGATCTGCTATTTCTTGACTTTCACTATAAGCTCTTGGCTCAACTAAAATCATTTTACCAGACTTATTAGAATTATCACTACCAGTACTATAATACTCTTCTGTGTTATCTAGCTTGTCATCTTCTTCTGTTTCAAATATTTTAAATTTTCCAAATGCCATATCTTTCACTCTCTCTTATCATAAATTATTTTATCATAAAAATTAAACATAATCAACTAGTTTTACACGAATTTTTAATTTATTAAAATACTCATTTTAAAATATTAATACAACTATATAATACAAAACAGTAGACCCTAGTTCTACTGCTTATCCTTATAAATAGCTAACTCTGTTATATTTTAGCCACAATTAAATTAATCGTTAGCACCCACTTGTAGTTTCTTCTATTGTGTATGGGTCACTTGCTGAGCCATTTCCTGTACTATATAGAGTGCAAGATTTGAGAGAAATGGCAGGGCGAACACCGTAGGCGTTGTTGACGCTGTTTCTGTTGAATGAGCCAGGGCCTGACGAACCGAGCACGCGGAACACGAGAGCGACGCTGTCATACCAATAGGCAGGAGACAACAACCACCAAAATGTTGAGCCTGTAGAACTTCCGTTTGCACTATTATAATAATACCATGTTGGTGCATTATTTACATATAACCCACCTGCAAATGATACTTCGTCTGCTGTCATTAATGCTATTGGATATGTTAGTTTACCGTTTCCAGTACTTGTGTCTACTGTGAATTTGTCTTCTGTTGTTGCACAGTCATAACTTGGTGTTTTATTTGTTTCTAGTCTTGTTCTTGCTCCAAAGTTTGTGAAACTTCCATCTATTGTATATGTTCTATCATTACAATATACTGCTGTTGTACTTAAGTATTTTGTATAACCTTTTGCTTCTAAGTTACTTGTATACCAGTTATCTATTATTGTTTTTATTGTACTAGAGTTTGTTTGGTTAGTTCTAGCATTTGGTATACTTCCTAGGCTACCATACATATAACTTACATATGCTATATTATCTACATTACTATTAAATGCTGATGTTCCTATATAAGCATTTTCTGCTGTTGTACTTGTGCCATGGTACAAAAGTCTTACACTACCATCTGAGTTTGTTCTTATTATTCTCCAGTATAAGTCTTGATTACTTGCATTCTTTCCAAACTTTACCCAGTTATCTGTTGCATTCCCTGCAAAATAATATACTGTTTTACTGTCTTCAGTAGAAGTATATAATGTGTTTGTATTGTAATTTGTTAAAACTTTACTAAAGTCTGTTCTTGTTAACTTTGTTGATTTATCAGCAAGTAGTTGACTTAATAATGTAACTGGTTCTTCTGTTCCCTCAGTTATAAATAGTGTTCCACTTAGTTTCTTATTCATGTCTATGCTTTGGTCTACACTTTC
>CAKOIS010000018.1 GCA_934087065.1 uncultured Bacilli bacterium | reverse complement strand
CATCTATCTTTATTACTAAAGATAGGTGTCTTTTTTTCTTACGTCGCTGTAAGAAAAAGATAATCCCCTTGATAAGGACACCAATTATGTCTCTTACCACATTATCACCCCCTCACCTTGACTTTCCCCTGAAGGAGCCAAGGTGAAAAAGCTCACCCAATATAAGCGTTCCTTGTTTTGTAGTCTAACATATAAGTTTATGTATGTCAAATTTGCAGATTTTTAAAATTAACCCATGTTTTATGCTAAAACCTATACCCTTTTTTAACAAAAACCCACTCAATTTTTAAAATTTGTTAAAAAAATTTCTTTAAAAAAATTAACATATTATGATAAATATGTTAATCTAACACTACATTTTCTTCTTTTATGATATCTTGAAACTCATTTTTAAACTCAACTAGTCCTTTTCTTTTAGCATCATCATATACACTTTTAGTATTCTTTATCGCATCATACACATTCTTTATATTTAGTGTGTTTTTATTTTCAAACACAGCATTACTAAAAGCATTACCTAAAAGTGCTAAAGCTATATCAGGATATCTATTTCCTATTTCATAAATTCTTTTATATTCATCTGTATACTCTACCATAAATCTGAATATCTTTTCCTTAGTATACTCACTATATGGAATAGTCACACCACTTTGCTTTTCAAGTTTAGGATATGTTCCCATAAGTATCTTAACTGTATCTTCAATAGTTGGTTCCATTACATCAACCTTCTGAAATCTTCTCAAAAATGCCCTGTCTCTTAAAATATAACTTTCGTATTCTTCAGTAGTAGTAGCACCTATCATTTTAATAGTACCTCTATCAAGTCCAGGTTTAAGCATATTAGCAAAGTCAACATTTAAGTTACTAGTATTTCTACTTACAAGTAAATGCACTTCATCTATAAATAATATAATATTCTCCCTTTCTTTTAATTCATCAACAAGAATTTGTAGTTTATTCTCATTTACACCATCACTACTAACATTACCTAATAAACTAGATATATTAATCTTAATTAAATCATAATTTTTTAACGCATCAGGTACTTCCCCTTTCTGCATTCTATAACCTATACCTTCAACTATTGCTGTTTTACCAATACCAGGCTTACCAACAAGCATCGCACTTTTTTCAGGGGTTAACAAAATCAACAAAGTTTCTTTAATTTCTTTATCCCTACCAATAGCTGGGTCTGTTAAATAAAACTTAGTTTTTAAATTTTCTCCATAAGTATCAAGTACACTAAATTTCTTAGGTTCTTCAAAATTTAATACTTCCAACTCTCCGTTCATACTCCTCACCACTATTATTGTACCAAAAAAAAGCCCAAAATAATAGTAAAATTAAAGTTTTTTAAAAAATTTAACATTTTCATTTGACAAATGACATATATTGATGTAGAATTATATACATGTGATGCCTGTTTAGCTCAGTCGGTAGAGCGCACGGCTGTTAACCGTTAGGTCGCAGGTTCGAGTCCTGCAACAGGCGCCATTTTTAAATATTAGCTATTCTTCGGAATAGTTTTTTCTTTATTAACTGCGACAAAGGAGGTTAACAGCCGTGATATTAAATGTAAGTGGAAGAACTGACATAGTAGCTTTTTATACTAAATGGTTTATGAATAGATATAAAGAAGGTTTTGTAGATGTAAGAAACCCATTTTACCCAATAAGCATTAGTAGAATATACTTTAATGATGTAGACTTAATTGTATTTTGTACTAAAAACCCAAGACCAATTATACCCTATTTAAAAGATATCAAAAAGCCTATAATATTTCACACAACTATTACACCATATAAAATAGATATTGAACCAAACGTAAAAGATAAAACCAAACTTATTAGTGGCGTCATAGAAGTATCTAAAATAATTGGAAAAGAATTTACCTATGTTAGGTATGACCCAATATTCATAAGTGAAAAATATACTATAGAATATCATATAAAAGCATTTGATAAACTCTGTAAATTACTTAACGGACACGTAGAAAAAATAATAGTATCATTTATTGATAACTACCAAAATGTAAGAAAAAACGAAAAAATCCTAAACTTTAGAGAGTTCACAGAAAACGACTATAAACTAATCGGAGAAAATTTTAGCAAATCTGCAAAAGAAAACAACCTAACAGTACAAACATGTTTTGAAAATAGAGACTTAACAGAATATGGTTTTACTAAGGGAGAATGTTTAAGTCATGAACTAGCTTACATCTTAACTGGTAAAAAATACAAAAACTGGACTGCTAGAAAAGAACAAAAGTGTAACTGTGTAGAAATGGTTGATATAGGTGTTTATAACACATGCCCACATTTCTGCAAGTATTGTTATGCAAACTTTAATGAAGAAAAAGTAAAAGACAATTTTAAACTACATGACGACAAATCAAGCTTATTAGTTGGGCACATTGCTAAAGAAGATATAATCAAAGTAAGAAAATAAATAAAAGAAGAGCAATTAATAATTAGTTGCTCTTCTTTCTTGATAAGCTTTTCCATGCTTACATACAGGACACACTTCTAATGCTTCTTTGCTTCTATAAACATGTCCACAATTTCTACAAATCCAAATAGTTTCTTCTTCACTTTCAAAAACCATATTGTCTTCTACTCTACTAATAAGTTTTAAATATCTCTCCTCATGCTCTTTTTCAATATCTCCTACCATTCTAAATAGTTCAGCGATATCAAGAAATCCTTCTTCTTTAGCAGTTTCACTAAACTCTTTATACATATCAGTCCACTCATAGTTTTCTCCATTTGCAGCATCTTTTAAGTTTTCTAATGTACTAGGAACACTACCATCATGTAATGCCTTAAACCATAACTTAGCATGTTCTTTCTCATTATTAGCAGTCTCTTCAAATATTGCTGCTATTTGCTCATATCCTTCCTTTTTAGCTTTACTTGCATAAAAAGTATACTTATTTCTAGCTTGACTTTCTCCTGCAAAAGCAGTCATTAAATTCTTTTCAGTTTTACTTCCTTTTAATTCCATTATAATTCACTCCTTCAAAATTATTATACCAAATTAAGTAATAAAAGAAAAGCGAACATAATAAAATTTTATAAGAAAATGGTGAAATATATGGACGACTTATTTACTCTTAATCCAAAAGTATCAAGTGCAATATGTATTCTAATAGGCTACCTACTAATGGACGACTTAACAGCAAACGAACAAAACGTAGTTGGTAACTGGTTAATGTTAATAAGTCAAATCTTAATCACAAACGCTTCAGCTCAAGCACTAATTGAAAGGCGAGTTCACGGACCTATAATGAACACCAATAGTAAAGAAGTAAAATGTGCTTACGACCCAATAAAATATAATATTGAAACATTAAGAAACGTACTAAACGAAATATATCCAGACCAAATGAAAAACGTATTTAACAATTTAAAACAAGGCATAGGCTCCATGGAAGATAAATACAATAACTTACACAACTAAAAAGAACCTATAATTCTTTATATAAGTTCTTTGCATTATCATACTCTTTCTTAATTTTAGTTTCTTCAGCAGTTTCTAAAGTATACCATCCCTTAACAAAAGCTAAATCATATAACTCTCTTGCTAAAGCCTTAGTCTCCTTAAATATCTTAAATATTTTTTTATATAAAACTTTATTACTCATCTCATCTATTGCAATACTATAGTTATTACTATTATTTTTTTCACTCTGCATTATATCATTTAAAATATCTAAGTCATTCATCTCTTTAGTACTACTAACTTCTACTTTCTCATTTCCTATCTTACTCATAATTCCTCCTAACTTATAATTTCCAATAGCATTTCATAGTGACTCTTATGCACTTCATTAACTTTTTTCATTATCTCTTTTACATCTTTATCACTTACTAACTTTAAATACTCTTTACTCTTCTTAGCCATTACTAAATTCCAGCTAAGCATATCTTTAATATAACTTAAATCTTTAGTACTAATTATATTAGGTACTTCTTTCATTTTATCACTCTCCTACTTATATTATTTTCTAAATATATAGAATAATACTTCCTATATCTACCATTATATTTTTTAAAACACTGTATATACTATTTAATGTGAATATTTTAAAAATAATTAGCACTCACTATTGACAAGTGCTAATAAAGGTAGTATAATGATAATCGTAAGGAGATGATATTATGAGTTTATTACCAGGAAGATTTTATTTAGATGATTTCTTTAATGATTTTGAACCAGAAAAAAAAGTTATGAACATGAATTGTGATATTTATGAGAAAGAAGGTAAATACAACATCGTAATGGATATTCCAGGATTTGACAAAAAAGATGTTAAAATTGAAGTTGAAGATGGATACCTTACAATATCTGCTCACAAGAGTGAAAAACATGATGATAAAGATAAACACTACATTAAAAGAGAAAGATATTTTGGTTCATTCAAAAGAGAATTCTATATTGGCGATGTAAATCATGAAGATATCAAAGCTGAATTTAAAGATGGAACACTAAAAATAATAGTTCCAGAATCACCTAAGAAAGACAACAAAAAACTTATTGATATTGAATAAAGCTAAAACTAAGGAGCAATTGCTCCTTAGTTTTTTTAACTATCTAAATCTTCCATTAACAAGAAATCTTTTAACTTTATATGACTAACAACACTTGTAGAATAATCAAGTTCATCATTTGTAATAAGTATCTTTTTACAACTATTATCTAACTTACTAAAAGGTTTAAATTCTCTATCATAAGCTTTACTATCTTCCACACTATATGCTACTTGTATATAATACTTTTTCCCATCTTTTTGTGCTAAAAAGTCTATCTCATATTCACTATCATTATAAACATTAATGTTATACCCCATATAAATAAGTTCATTATAAATAACATTCTCCAAATTATGAGTTAAATCATACCTATTATCAACTACCCTTAAAGAATTAAACATCACATCTTCATTATATACTTTAAAATAATACTTTAAAGTTTCCTTTTTCTTAGTTGAATAAGGTCTAATCTTTTCTATAATATAAGCTTCTTCCAAATATTCAATATACTTAATAATAGTATTAACTGAACAAGTTTCATGAGTATGCTTAATATAATCTTTAATACTTTTTGCAGATATTATTCTACTATTAGACTGAAAAATAAAGTCTACTAAACTTTTAAATAATTCTATCTTTTTAATCTTAAATCTAGTAATTAAATCATTTATAACGATAGTCTCTTCCAAATCAGCTAAATATCTATATATCGCTTCTTCACTATCAAATTCAAATCTTTTAGGAAACCCACCCCATACTAAATAATCAATTATATTGCATTCCTTATTTAACTCTTTAGAATACTCTAAAATTTCTTTATAAACAAATGGTTTAATTCTAAACTTAGCATACCTTCCACTAAAATCTTTAGTAAACTCTTTAGATAATATTTTTGAATTAGAACCAGTTATAAACACTGAATTATCATGAAGTCTTAAAGTTTTAACTGCATCAACATAATTATCAAGTAATTGTATTTCGTCTAAAAATACATAACACTTTCCTTTTTTTCTATTACTTTCTACGTAATCTAGAAGTCCTTCTCCATTATCTATTTTATTTAAAATTTTCTTATCTTCAAAATTCAAATAAATAACATTATCACTTTTCATTTTAATTTCATTCATAACTTGCGCTAGTATAACAGATTTACCACATCTTCTAATACCTGTTATAATTTTAATCAAGTCAGAATCATAAAATTCCCTTATTTGTTCTAAATAATGTTCACGTCTTATCATAATTACCACCCAATATAATTATACTGAAACATTTTACAAAAGTCAACAAAATCTTTCAGTATACTGAAAGATTTTACACTCAAAAGAAAAATCTTTCACTTAAAATGAAAGACTTACTTCTTTTCCTTTTCTTCTTTCTCTAGTTGTTTATAATCAATTTTACCCAAATTAGTTCTAGGTAAACTACTTCTAAACTCTATTTCATATGGCTGGCTATACTTAGCAAGATACTCTAAACATAGTTTCTTAATCTCTCTTCTAACAGTGTCTTCTCTTGCACCACTCTTTAATACTACAAAAGCTTTAGCTACTTGAGATTTATAAGGATGATCTACTCCTATAACACAAACTTCTTCCACCATAGGATGTTTCATAATAACACTCTCAATATGATTAGGATACAAATTATACCCACTAGATATAATAATTCTCTTAAGTCTGCCATCAAAATAAACAAACCCGTCTATATCCATCTTACCCATATCTCCTGTATGAAGCCACACTACTCCATCTTTATCTTTTTCTAAAACTTTCTTAGTCTCTTCTAGATCATTCAAATACCCTAGCATTACATTAGGTCCACTTATAAGAATTTCCCCTACAGTATTAGCTGGAACTTCCTTATTAGTCTCAATATCAACTATCTTATAAGTACAATCTTGACAAGGTATACCAGTTGACCCCAGTTTTTGATGCTTATCAGGTAAAAAACTACTAGCACCAGCCCCTTCAGTTAACCCGTATCCAGGTCTAACAGTCGCACTTGACTCTCTTACTTTCATAAACTTATCCACTTTAGTTTTTAACTCAGCACTTACAACGTCTCCTCCAGTAATAATACACTTAACAAAAGACATATCTTCATTTTGTAAGCTAGCATCATTAATCATAGTTTGTAAAAGTGCTGGCACTCCAACTATATAATTAGGTTTATACTGCTTAATTAATCTACCAAACGTTTTATAATTAAACACAGGAATAAGTATACAAGTAACTCCATAAGTTAAAGGTGTATGAATGCACACATCAAGCCCAAATGCATGAAATATTGGCATAATTGTTAAAACAGTATCTCCGTCATTTACTGGAGTTATCATAGTACCAGTTTGCATAGTCGCAGCATTAAAGTTTTTATTACTAATTACTATTCCTTTAGGTTTACCTGTTGTTCCACCACTATACAAAATTACTGCTCTATCAGTAGTCTTTCTCTTAACCTTATACTCTCCATCATATAAGTATCCAAAATCAATAAAACTACTCCAACTAAGTAAATACTCATTATTATAGTCTACCTTAATCTTTCTACCCTGTGTAAGTTTATATGCATATTTTGTAATAGTACTCATCTTATCTGCAGCAGACAAAACAACAACTAATTCTACACTAGTATTCTTTATCACATTTAATAACTTATCCAAACTAATATCTATACAAAAAACATACTTACTTTTAGACAAACACAAATAATTTTCTATCTCTTTTTCAGCACTCAAAGGGTGTATCATATTACTAACTGCACCTATCATATTAATCGCGTAAAACAAAACCACTGCTTGAGGAATATTAGGAGAACACACTGTAACTATATCATCCTTTTTAACACCAACACTCTTTAAACTCCTAGCGCATTCTTCTATCTCTTTCATTAACTTTTTAAATGTAGCATTAGACCCGTAATACTCATAAGCCATATTATTAGGATTTTTTTCAGCACTTTCTTTAACAAACTCCCATAACATCTTATCCGGATAATCAAAACTCTTTGGTGTCCACTCATCATAATACTTAACCCAAGGTTTACTAATACTTAAGTTTTGTTGTTTCTCTAATCTTTTCATTTACGTTCTCCTCTAGACTTTCTGGCTTATTAAGAATATCTTGCATTAACTTAACAGCCTTAACAAAATAAACTCCATCTGCTATTCTCTCATCTATATTAATACCAAACTCACAAAGGTATCTCTTCTCTTGTTTACCATCTATTAAAACGTACTGTTCTTTTATTTCACCAATAGTCGCAAGTATACTACTTGTTCCAAAATCAGTCAAATTATGATATATTGCTCCACTCTTAATACTTCCCAAATTACTTACAATACAAGTACTATAATACAAGTTATCGTCTATTAAACTCTTTGGAAGTAAGTCATGTCTGTCCATCCATTTAACAATCCCAACTACTGGACTTAATATAAAACCAGGTAACTTAGCTATAATGTTCATGCTGTTGTTAGTCCCACTTTCCTTTGCATTTCTAATGTTTTCTACAGCCTTCAAAGTCTTCTCTTTAATTGAAAACAAATTATCATCTTCTTCTATCTTAATAACAGACAAAATCTCTTTAGCTTTATCTTCATAATTAACTTTAGCTGTAAAAGCAATACTAACATCTTTTCTATCATAAAATCTTTTATTAACAACAAATCTATTTAACAAAGGTTTATTATAAATTGTCTTAGCAATAAGTGTCATAAACAAATGAAAATATGTAATATCTTTTTCTTTCTTTTTTATATTATCCATATACTTAACTAATTCTGTTACATCAAGTAACTGATTAATAAACACATCACTGTCACATCTATTAGGCTTAATATAAGGCATTAATACGTGCATCGCGTCTAAATTTTTTACTCTAATTCCATCTCTTCTATTCATTACTCTAACCTCTTTTCTTATGTTCTACTTTATATAATACTCTAAGTACTAACTTCTTAGGTAAAATATTTCCAAAAAAAGCACCCAACTTAACATCTAGTCCAGGAAGTATTACAAGTTTCTTCTTAAACATCATATCAATAGCATACTTACTTACATATTCTGGTGTTTTACTTCTAATACTAAAGTGCCCACCTGCAACATTATTAAAGTTAGTATCAACAGGCCCAGGACACAAGCATGACACATTAACATTACTTTTTTTACGTCTTAATTCCTCATATATGCCTAGAGTATAGCTTCTTACATAACTTTTAGTAGCATAGTATGTATTTAGTAGTGGTCCACCAGGAAGTAAACCTGCGATACTAGCAACATTTAAAATATATGCTTCTTTACACTCTTCCATATATTTTAAGCAAGTCTTAGTAATTTTATGCAAACTAGTTACATTGACTTTAACCATATCCATTTCCCTGTCTAAGCTTACTTCGTCATAACTTCCAAAAGCGCCAAAACCAGCACAGTTGATAACCACTTCAAACTTCTCTCTTAAAATATACTCACATAACTTTTTAACTTCACTATCATAAGTTAAATCACATACATAAACTCTAGACCTCTTGATACTCTCACTTACCTTAAGTAGTTTGTTTTCATCCTTACTAACAAGAACAACTTCATGTCCTAAGCTACTCAAATACTTAGCCATTTCTAGCCCAATCCCACTAGAACCACCTGTTATTAAACATCTCATTGTCATCACTCTCTAAAACTATTTTACCATAGATTTAACTAAATGAACAGAACTTTTTTAGTTATATACTTTCAAAAAAATTAATTATTTTCTTAATTATAACATCCACAGATATATTTAACCAATTATACTCCTTTAATTTTAAGTTAGTATAAATTCTTTTACTATATAATATTTCTCTTAAACTTTCACTTACATCTTTCATATTTTTTTCTTCGAAATTCTCATTATTAAAAACATACCATTCAAAATACTTAACAACTTTTTCCACATCAATAGAATAACTTATTAAATAATAAATATCAAACACATCTTTATATCTAGTAGTTTGCCTTCCAAACCGCAGTAAAGATAAAACTTTTTCAACTACTATTTGCTCTTTAGAATTAATTAACAATTTTACTTTTTCATTAGAAGATTTTAAATCAAAATAATACTCTTCTTGAATTAAATTAAAATCTTTATGAACACCTATATCAATTTTAGTTTCTAAAACATTTCCAAAGAAATCTTTAAGTTCAATATAAACTCTTTTACCATTATAATCTTGATGTTTTAAAGGTATTATATTACCTTTAATAGAAATATTCACTCCGTCTTCACTACTACATAAACTTTCAATAAATTCTCTAATTTTATCATCTTCTAAAGAATACTTAATAAAATCTAAATCTATATCTCTAGTAGTTCGTCTCTTATCTTTAGAGATACTATGCATTATAACTCCCCCTTTAAGAGTAATATTATCCTTATACTTACTCTTAAAAAGTTTATAAATAAATACATCCTGCCCTGCCAAAGAACTTGCCGTTTTATACTGATAACCAAGTTCAGTATACTTTCCTATAAGTTTTTCAAAATTTAACAACTATAACACCTCATTCCATATAATATTAGATAGATTATCTTCATTTTTATATAACTTTAAATACTTATCAACTTTTCTAAAATTTAATTTAGCACTAATAATCCTATAATTACGAATTATTTCTTTATAATACTCTAAAGACATTTTATTTTTATTTCTAACAAGCTCAACTAAAAGTCTCTCTCTATCATAAATATAAAAACTTCCATCTTTAACACTTTCAAGTACTTTTCCACTTTCAAATCTTTCCTTAGGCACATAATACTGTTTAACATTTTTATTTTTAATCTTTCTTGCATTACTCAAAGTAGCCAAAGTAGTAACAGTAGGTACAACATCAGTCAAATCATAATAATAAAAAGCACTTTCCATAGTAATAATAGAACTCTTATATTTTTTAGAATAAACAACTAAATCGTCTCCAACTAAAGTATCAGAATAAATTCCAGTTTCTAACTTATAAAGTTTTTTATTTAAAACTAAAGTTTCTATCTCTTTTCTACTCTTCTTTTTCAAGAGTTCACTATAATTATAAATCATTCCAACCACCATGTCAATTATAGCACAATGTCGGGTTATTTTCAACGTTTTACACGACGTCGTGTTATAAAAAAACTACTAAAATATAGTAGACTTTTAAAATATTTTTAATTTAGCACCCAGTTGAAGTTTCTTGTATTATGTATGGGTTACCTGGAGTTCCATCCCCACCGTTTGTTTTAACACAAGATTTAAGTGATATAACAGGACGTACGCTGAAAGTAGTATTGTTATCTACTTTGGAAGAGAAAAAGCCATTTCTGTCTTTATGAGCATGCATTGCATACACATGTGCTTTGTAGATGCCATCACTTGTGCTGTTTCTCTCCCAACGATAAGGAGACAACAACCACCAAAATGTTGAACCAGTTGAGCCGTAAGAAATGTCTACCGTACTAGTTGTTCCTAATGTTCCTTCTTTTGCATTTCTATAATACCATGTATTTACATTACGACTTCTATATACTCCACCCGCGAATGATACTTCGTCCGCTGTCATTAATGCTATTGGATATGTAAGTTTTCCATTTCCTGTACTACTATCTACTGTGAATTTATCTTCTGTTGCTACACAGTCATAACTTGGTGTTTTATTTGTACTTAGTCTTGTTCTTGCTGCATAGTTAATTGACGAACTCACACTATATATTCCATCAGTTACACTTCTATCATTACAATATATTGCTGTTGTACTTAAGTATTTTCCATAATTTGTTTTTAAATTATTTTCATACCATGTATCTATTACTCCTTTTATTGTGCTGTTATTTTCATTTGTTCTATTATTTTCTAGTAAACCACTTGTTCCATACATATAGCCTACATACATTGGGTCACTTGATGTTGAGTTGAACGCTGATGTTCCTATAAATGCGTCATTTGCTGTTGTACTTGTTCCATGGTATAAAAGTCTTATACCGCCATCTGAATTCGTTCTTATTATTCTCCAATAGATATCATCCCCTGCTGTTGCATATTTATATTCAGTACAATTTATATTATAACTACTAGCAGATGTACATTCACTCATTGAAGAATAATCAGAAAATATTTCAGATGTTTCTGAAGAGTATCCTCTATATCTAATTAAATCGTTTTGATATTTTCCAAACTTTACCCAATTTGTTGTTACATTACCTGCAAAATAATATACTGTCGTTCCTTCTTCTGTGGTTGTATATAACTCTTGGTCTTCGCTATCAAATTTTATACTAAAATCTGTTCTGTCAGTTGTTGATACTCCTCTATCCGATAAAATTTTATTATAAAATATGACAGGTTCTTCTGTTCCTGCAGTTATAAATAAAATGCCTTTTAAGACTTTGCCCATATCGTCGCCTTGGTCTACATCTTCGTCATTTACATATCTAAATTCTATAGTGTATGTTTGAGTTACTCCTGCAGGTATTGCTACACTATATGCAAGTATTGTATCAGTTCCAGTACTAGATTTTGGAATATCTTTATATTCTGTCATATTGTATCCACTGTTTGTACTAGTTATCTTGTATTGTAAATACCCTTCTGTTACAAAAGTATTTACTAAATCTTTTATAACTATGTTATACTTATATTCACTTTTACTATCATTTTTAACAGTAAAAGTTTTAGTGACGCTCCAACCTGGTGCAATACTATTATCGCTTATTGCCCCATCACTATCAGTGAATACTATTTGTAAATTAGTACTTGTAACACTTACATCTTTTCCTTCTCCTACTATTTGAGTTGTAAAATAAGCTACTGACACGCTAAGTATTACCACTAATAAACTAACTACAACCACTATTAATTGTTTACTTCTCATACACTCTCTCCTATCTGCTATATAGCCTATAGTATAATTATATCTGCTTTTCGGCAGATAGTCAAGTAGCAGATATGTTGTTAAAATAAAATTATGGAGAAAAGTATGAATAACATAGTAAAAGTAAAAGTAGAAAACGGATATTTCTTATTTAAATTAAGAAACTTATTACATCAAAAAAACGTAAGTATAAACAAACTCATGAGAGACACAGATACAGACTATAAAGTAATAAGAAGACTTATGAATGGAGAAAGTACTAAAATTGATATCTATATAATATCTAGATTTTGTAACTATCTTAATTGTGAAGTAAATGACATTATAGAATACGTAAAAGCTTAACTTACGTATTTTTTTTAATAAGTCACACATAACCATTTAACCCATATACTATAATTGAAAGTGAGGTTATATGAAAAAAATATACTATTATGTTATAAGTATTTTTATTTTAGCTATTTTAGGTTTTACAGGAATATATTATAAATTTAACAAAGAAGAAGATATTGTTAAAGTCAAAGTTGCAGATACTACACTAACATCAAGGACTTATATGAGTTGATTCAATCA
>CAKOIS010000017.1 GCA_934087065.1 uncultured Bacilli bacterium | reverse complement strand
TGCTAAACTGTAGATCTGAAATACCGTCCGAAAACCCTTTCGGACGGCTCCACCGACTGTAAGTTGGTGGCTAGAAAATCACGTAAGTGATTAAATGACTTTCTGACGCGTGAGTGTCAGTGTCAAAAAATGTAAAATTTGGTATCAAGTGTGATTACACTTTTGATATAGGGAATGAACTATATGAGTTACGGCCAGCCTTAGATTTTCGTTCTTGGTTGTTGTCTCCTAACAATTGGAATGGCAGCAACGCTAACGTGTTCAACGTGAACGGTTCGTCCAACCCTGGCAACTTGAACAACAACAACGTCAACAACACGAACGGTGTGCGTCCGGCAATTTCTCTAGAGTTTAAACTTGAAATGTATTGTAAAAATTATTTCGTTAATGAGTTTAAATTTAAAAGAAAAGTCATAATAAAAGTTATGGTAGACTTAGATATAGAGAAACAAGTTTATTTCCTAAGTTAAGCAATGCTTAACTTGAATACAATAAATGTCAGTCCTTACTCTTTAGTAGGAAAACTGAAACAGAGTAAATAACGGACTTAGGTATTTATAATTGATTAGCAGTATTTAAAATCAATTAATGATTTTTTATACTGCTTTTTTGTTATAATATACTTAGAAAATATTTAATTTTAGTAAGTTTGGAAGGAGAGGTAATTATGAATTTTATTGAAATTAATGCTTTAAAAAGAAAGTATAAGAATACTGTTATTCTTGACAAAAGGGGGATATTTTATAATGCGTTTGGGGATGACGCGAAAGTAGTAAATGTAATTACTGGTTATAATATTAATAATAATCAAGTAGGTTTTCCAATTAAGAATTTAGAGAAAGTTGTTAGTATGTTAAGTACACATCATGTAAGTGTGTATGTAGATGATATGTTATTCTCTTTTGGAGAAGATTATTCAATATACTTAAATTTATATAGCGATAAACAAAGTGTGGAAGATTTAGTAGAAGAATTATGTAATAGAGTTAGAACTTTAGTTTATAATGATGGAGATGCTTATTATAGGATTAAAGATGCACTTGATGATATAAGGAGTAAAAGCATATGATGGAAGCTGTACATTTAAAGAAAGATAATAGAAGTTATATATCTACTGGGAATGATGCTTGTGTATTAAGTGAGATTACTCATATTGAAATAAAAGACTTTTTTATTAGAATACCTGAAGTTAGGTTAAAATGGTTAATGAAAAAAATGCATGATAGGGGAGTTAGCTTATATGTTAATAATATGTATTATAATTATGGAGAAAATTATGCCATTTTTTTGGAGAATTATTTTTTTAGATATAATAAGGAAAAACTAATTAGTGAGTTATCTGATATGATAAAGGTAATACTTGAAAATGATATAGGGGCTTATGTTTTTATTAAAGAGTATTTAGGAGAATTTTATGGATGATTTTATTATTTTAAATAAGGTTAAGTGGTTACTTGGTTATAGCGATAAGTATGTATTTAATACTTTTAGTAAAGTACACACTAGTATTAAGATTAAACTACAAGATAATTTATATAGTCTTTTAGAAAACTGCATCAGAGCTAATGTTAATAAGGGTAATATTAGAAGTAAATATCAAAATGAAATGTTAGTTAATGTAATGTTACTTGATTTTTATATAGGAGAAGCACTTGATAAAAAGATTGTTAAGAAGAATAGGTTTAATAGTTTTGTTAATGCTATAAATGAGATTAGAAAAATGACTATTAGTTGGAGTAATAATGAAGAGAAAGTCTAATATGTATCAGAGTATGATTAGTTTTAATGAAGTAAAAGATGTTTATAAGAAATTAAGGTGTAGTACTAAGAATAAAAAGGAAGTTATTAATTATAGTTTGAATCTTAATCAGAATCTTCTAGACATATTATGGCAGTTAAATAATAGGTGTTATTCTTTCGGTAGGTACCGTATTTTTCTTATAAAAGAGCCTAAGTATAGGCTTATTATGAGTGAAAAGATGAGTGATAAGATAGTAAATCATTTGTTTACAAAGTTGTGTCTAGGTTGTTTAGAAAATAGTTTAGTAAGTATGAATGTTGCTACTAGAAAGGATAAAGGGAGTAAGGAAGCTTATAATTTGTTTATTAAGTACATTAATAAGTTAATGTATAAGAGTAAGGATATTTATGTTTTAAAGATAGATATTAGTAAGTATTTTTATAATATTAATCATGAAATACTTTTAGATATGGTTAAAGAGAAGATTAAGGATAAAGAGGTAATTAGTTTTCTTTCTTATATTTTAGATAGTACTAATTTAGAATATGTTAATAATGATATTAGAAGAGTAGTTAGTAGTGAAAAGTTTAGAGTGAGTAAGAAAAATATTAGTGAGTTTGAAAAGAAAAAGTTATATGGTGAACTTGATAGTATTCCTACATATAAAAGTGGGTATGGCTTACCCATAGGTAACTACAGTAGTCAAATACTTGCTGTTTTTTATTTAAATAAGGTAGATCATTTTATTAAAGAAGGTCTTGGGTGTAAGTATTATATTAGGTATATGGATGATTTAGTTATAATGGATACGGATAAAGAAAAGTTAAAGAGTTTTTTTAGAAAAGTAAGTGAGTATATTAGTTCTTTTGATTTGGTAGTTAATAAGAAAAGTGGTATTTATAAATTAAAAGAAGGGATAAACTTTTTAGGTTATAATTTTAAAGTAAGTAAAGGTATGGTTATTAGGTATAGAAGTGATACTATTAAAAGAGTGAAAAAGAAACTTAAGTGTTTGAGAGTGTATGATATAGATATGTATAATAAGAGTTATGCTAGTTATAAAGGGTATTTTATCATGTGTAATACTAGTGTTAGAGATAAGTATTTAAGTGAATAGTAAATGTAAATTTGCCTTTTTCTTGGGAATGTGATATTATAGTTTAGGAGGGTATGAAATGATAATTGATGGAAAGAAAGTAAGAGAAGATAAATTAAAGGATTTGAAAGTGAGAATTGATGCGTTAGATAAAAAGTTAACTTTGGTTGTTGTTAAAGTGGGAAGTGATGAGGCAAGTGGGGTGTACGTTAAACAAAAAGAGCGTCTTGCTAAAGAACTAGGTGTAAACTTTATTAGTAGGCTTTTACCAAGTGATGTGACTGAGAGTGAGTTAATTAGTGTTATTAATGAATATAATATGGATAAGCTAGTAAACGGAATAATTGTCCAGTTACCTTTACCTAAACACATTAATGAAACTAGAGTAGTTAATTCTATTGATGTCAATAAAGATGTTGATGGACTAACTATTTTAAATACTGGTAAACTATTTCAAAATATGGATACATTAGTTAGTTGTACATCTAGTGGGATAATTGATATGCTTGACTATTATAATATTAATGTAAGTGGAAAGAATGCTGTGGTAATTGGAAGAAGTTTATTAGTAGGAAAACCTGTTAGTATGTTACTTAATAATAGAAATGCTACTGTTACAATGTGTCATTCTAAAACAGAAAATCTTAGTGAGATAACTAGGAATGCTGATATAATTGTAATTGCAATAGGTGTACCTAACTTTTTGACAAGTGATATGGTTAAAGAGGGTGCAGTTGTAATTGATGTTGGAATTAACAGGGTTAATGGAAAACTAGTTGGAGACGCATCATTTGAGGAGTTAAAAGAAAAATGTTCTTATATCACACCAGTACCTGGTGGTGTTGGACAGATGACAGTTTATGAGTTATATGAGAACGTTTATAAAACTTTAAAATTAAAGAATATGTAAATAAAGTGTAATATTTTCTTTTTTTTGTTTACAAAATATAACAAATATAATAATATTAAAAGAGGTGATATGTATGGATAAAAATAGAAAAAAAGAAATAGTGAGGATGCTTTTAAATCAGAATATAAATACAGAAGATGAAGATGAATTAATTGACCTTTTGGTTGATAAGTCAATTGCAATGGATGTTGATAAGGCAGATAAAGATAGTGAAAAGTTTGGTGATAAAGTAGCAGATAAACTAACTGAAATTGCAGGCTCTTGGAGCTTTATTATTGGTTTTAGTTTATTCTTAGTTATATGGGTACTTTTAAATGTTTGCGTATTTGTTAATTTAGACCCATACCCATTCGTATTTTTAAACTTACTACTTAGTTGTATCGCAGCTTTACAAGCCCCTGTAATTATGATGAGTCAAAATAGAAGTGCTAAAAAAGATAGTATGAGAAGTAAGAATGATTATAAGACTGACTTAAAAAGTGAATTGATACTAGAAGACTTACATGATAAAATGGATACTATACTTAAAAATCAAAAGAAGATATTAAATAAACTGGAGGATGATAAAAATGAATGATATAGAAATAAAATTAGAGCATTTTTTTGCATTTGATGCTAGAATAAAAAAACAATTATTAGATTTAGCTCCTAAAGAAGAGTATTCTTATAATGAAGAAAGTCTAATTAAATATTATGATCTTTTATATGATGGAATTAAAGATATTGAAGTTGAAGTCACATCTATATTAAAAGATTTAGATTTAGAGTATGCATTAGATAAAGTAGATACTATATTTAATGTGCTAAAAGAAAATATAACTATTGGAAATGTAAGTATTAATAGATTAGAACATTTATATAAAATATGTTTTTCTAACATGAGAAGTGAAACAATTGATTATATAAAAGCAAATAGTGTAGGGTATAGTAATATGTCTTTAGTTAATTTACTTGATAAATGTACAAGTTTAAACGAAATACTTCACGCGATTCATTCTTATATACTTAATAATGAGAATATTTTAGAAAGTTTACCTAAAGTTGCTTCTAAAATGACAAAGTATGATTATCCAATTACTTTATATGGAACTAAGACACAAATGAGTGAGATTATATATAATATGTTTCCAACTGATAGTAATGTTGGGTATACGGATATTGTAAGTTTTGATAAAAGTAATAAAATACTTATGATGATAAGAGATTTAGGTCATGCACTTAGTATTGAAATAGATGTTAATAGAAGTGATATTACTGTAAGGTATCATATACCAAAGTTATGTAATATAAATATGATTAATAAGTTAAAAGGAATAAATAAAATTAGTGAGGATGCTGATATTTTTAGTGGGGCTAATGGTATGTTTGTGACTACCAAGGAAGAATTTGTAAATGACTTATTTAACTTTATTAATATGGTCCCAACAGATTCAGATATGGAAATAAATAGAATAATATAAGCGTGTTTGCTTGTATTTTTTTTTACTTAATGGTAGAATACTATGTGTATTAATTCTTAAGTGAAAGAATAAAATTAATATTTTGTTTAATCATAAAGAATGTAATTGTTATTATGTAGCTAAACTTATTATTTAATTTGGTCGGCATGCTGACCGAATTATAACTAAATAGAAAAAATAAAGAATTATAAAATGTATGGAGGAATGTTATGTTTAATTTAGTTAGTAAATTTAGTCCAAGTGGAGACCAACCAAAAGCTATAAAAGAACTTGTGAGTGGTGTTAATGAAAATAAAAAATATCAAGTATTACTAGGCGCTACTGGAACAGGTAAAACTTTTACAATAGCAAATGTTATAAAAGAAACTAATAAACCAACTTTAGTACTTGCACATAATAAAACACTTGCTGGACAGTTGTATTCTGAATTAAAAGAATTGTTTCCTGATAACCGAGTTGAGTACTTTGTATCATATTACGACTACTACCAACCAGAAGCTTATGTGCCAAGTAAAGACTTATATATAGAAAAAGATTCTTCAATTAACGACGAGATAGACGAGCTTAGACACGCTGCAACTAGTAGTCTACTTAAAAGAAGAGATGTAATAGTAGTAGCAAGTGTCTCATGTATATATGGTATAGGTGAAGTAGAAGAATACAAAAATAAAATGCTTTCTTTATCTGTGGGAGACACTATTGACAGAGATGAATTGTTAACTAAATTAGTGGATATGCTTTATGAAAGAAGTACACTTGATTTTAAACGTGGTACTTTTAGAGCGCATGGAGACACTATAGAAATAATTCCAGTATATGAAAGAAAAAACGGTATTAGAATAGAATTATTTGGAGACGAAGTAGATAGAATAAGTGAGTTTGACACATTAACTGGTGTTATATTAAAAGATATGAAAAACGTTAGTTTATTTCCAGCAAGCCATTTCGTTGTTGGAGACGAAAAACTAAAAGAAGCCATTAGAAGAATAGAAAGAGAGTTAAAAACTAGACTAGAAGAATTAGATAAAGAAGGAAAACTAGTTGAAAAAGAAAGACTTAAACAAAGAACTATGTATGATATAGAAATGCTTAAGGAAACTGGATTTTGCCATGGAATAGAAAACTATAGTAGACATATGGCTCTTAGGAAAGAAGGCGAAACCCCTACAACTTTGATGGATTTCTTTCCAGACGATTACTTACTTGTGGTAGATGAAAGCCATGTTACTTTGCCACAAGTTAGAGGAATGTATAATGGTGACAGAATGAGAAAAACTACACTTGTTGATTATGGTTTTAGACTTCCAAGTGCGTTAGACAATAGACCATTAAAGTTTGATGAGTTCACAAGTAAAATTAATCAAGCAATATTTGTAAGTGCAACTCCAGGAGATTATGAGTTAGAACTAGTTAATAATAAATGCGTTGAACAAATAATAAGACCAACTGGACTACTTGACCCAGTCATTGAAGTTAGAAAAACTGAAGGACAAATAGATGACTTAATTGGTGAAATTAACGAAAGAATTAAAAAGAATGAAAGAGTACTTATTACTACTTTAACAATTAGAATGGCTGAAGAATTAACAAATTACTTAAAGGAAGTTGGTATTAAAGTAACTTATTTGCATAACGAAATTAAAACATTAGAAAGAATGAATATTATAAGAAATCTACGTTTAGGAGTAATAGATGTAGTTGTAGGAATTAACCTATTAAGAGAAGGTATAGACATTCCAGAAGTTAGTTTAATTGCTATAATGGATGCTGATAAACAAGGTTTCTTAAGAAGTACAAGAAGTCTTATACAAACTATTGGAAGATGTGCAAGAAATGCAAATGGTCTTGTTATAATGTATGCTGATAAAAATAGTGACGCTATGAATGAAGCAATAAGTGAAACTAAAAGAAGAAGAAGTGTACAAGAAGCTTACAATAAAGAACATGGTATTGTACCTAAAACTATAATTAAAGAAATAAGAGATACCATTAGTAATTTTGAAACCTCTAAAGATAATAAAAAGACTAAACTTAGTCCTAAAGATAAAGAAAGTTTGATAAGAAACTTAGAAAAAGAAATGAAGAAAGCAGCAAGTGAGTTAGACTTTGAACGCGCTATGGAACTAAGAGATGCTATGTTTGAATTAAGTACTAGTGATTAAAACAAAAAAATCAAATATCACAAATGGTATTTGATTTTTTATATGCCATATTTTCATTAAAAATGCATTTTGCACTATAAATAATACAATAAAAAATACGCAAAAAAATATTCGTTTTTTCTATTGACATAACTTATTAATTACGTTATAATGTTAACATGGAGCAGGAAGTGCTGGGTGTCTACCGACCTTAAGTAAATCAGGGGAACTTGGTTGAAAAAAAAGGAGGTGGTAGTCATGAAGAAGAGGAAATTTATAATAAAAGTACTTAACAGATTGATTATCGTTTTAATAATACTAGCAATTATGTTAGTTATTATTAAAACAGACACTTACCCGCTGAGGTAAATGTCGCTAATACATATTAGGTAGACATTCAGTAACTGAATGCTCCTTACATTTATATTGTATTACATTTTTATAAATTATGCAAGAATTTTTTTAATTAAAAAGCTTTTGAAAAAATATATTAAAATTACTAAATAAAGTGATTGTCATTTTAATAGTGCTAGCAATAATACTAGTCATTATTAAAACAGACACTTACCCTTTGGGGTAAATGTCGCTTACATAGTTGGGTAGACATTCAGCAACTGAATGCTCCTTACATTTATATTGTATTACATTTTTATAAATTATACAAGAATTTTTTAAATAAAAAAGTTTGTGAAAATTCATAAAAAGCACTGGAAGTTATATGTGAAATGTGTTATTATATTTACTTGTAGGAAGTGGAGTATGAAGAGATTTTTAGAAGATAATTTTATAACTAATTTAATATTTAATACATTAATAATTTTTATTATAGAAGTGCTTTTTAAAGCATTAAATAACTTTAATATACTTAGTTATAGTACATTAAGGATATTCTTTAGTTCTTTAATATTTGGTATAATCATTACGTTTATATCAAACTTATTTAAAAAGAGAAAAGTAAGAACTATAGTAACTTTAGCATTTATATTTTTGTATACAGTATATTGCTGGTTACAACTGGGCTTCATTAACTTTTTAGGGGTTTACATATCATTTCATACAAGTAACCAATTTGGTGCGGTTGTAGATTACATTAAAGACTATTTAACTACATTTAAGTGGACATATCACTTAATATACATACCATTTATACTAAGTATTGTATACTATATCTATTTAAAGAAGAAGGGTACTTTTAGTAAAATAAATTTTAATAAAAAATACTTTATATTATTAGGTGTATTCGTTTTAAGTTTTGTAAGTTATTATTTAACTTTAAAGTTAGACTTTATGCAAAATAAATTTCAAACAAAGAGTAACTTAGCATTAATCAAAAATCCAAGTGTGCCTACAATAGCCGTTCATGAATTTGGACCTGTTGTATTTGGGTTAGTTGATTTAAAAACAATGATATTTCCTGTAACTGAGACAGTAGATGTAAGTAAAAATACTCATGAAACTAAACCTGTAGTAAAAAGGGAAGTGAGCCCAGTACTTGATAATCTTAGTAAAGAAGATAGTAGCAAATATAGTAAACTTAATACTTACTTTGCTAATCAAGAAGTAACTGACTATAATGATTATACTGGAATGTTTAAGGGTAAAAATGTAATAGTAATACTTATGGAAAGCGTTAATAACGGAATAATTAATGAAGAGTTGTTTCCTAACTTTTATAAGATGTATTCAAATGGTTGGCACTGGACAAATAACTATAGTCCAAGAAACTCATGTGCTACTGGAAATAATGAGTTTAGTTTAATGACTGGTTTATATTCAATATACAATACTTGTACATCAAATACATATAAGAACAATACATATTTTGAAAGTATATTTGGCTTATTTAATAATGCAGGATATACTACAAGAAGTTATCATGATTATACTGAGTGGTATTACTACAGAAATACAATTCATTCAAATATGGGTAGTGGACAGTTTTTAGATATAGATGATTTAAATATGACTATAAAAGGGGTATATGGTGAGTGGCCTAGTGATGAAGTGTTCTTTACAAATGCACTAGATAATTTACTTAACACTGACTATAATAGTCCATTCATGGCATTTTTTACAACAGTTACAACACATCAACCATATATAAAGAGTAGTTATTATGGAGATTTGTATAAAGAAGAATATGAAAAAATGGGATACAGTACACCTGTAAGTAGATACTTTAGTAAAATGAAAGTTTTAGATAATGCTCTTGGAATACTTTTAGATAACTTAGAAGAAAAACAAGTACTAGAAGATACTGTAATTGTATTAACTGCAGACCATTATCCATATGGCTTGAAAGACGACTATTTAAGTGAATTTTTAGATGGAGATTTTGATGATTATGAAGCTGAGAGAACACCTTTTGTAATATATAATCCATCTATAAAGAGTGAAGAGTATACAGAATATACTTCATACATAAATATAATTCCAACACTTGCAAACTTAATGGGTATAGAATATGACCCAAGACTATATATGGGAACAGACTTATTTAGTGATACTTATCAGTCTAGAGTAGTATTTGCTGATGGTTCATGGAAAAACGAACTTGCTTACTATAATGCAAGTACAAGTTCTATAAAATACTTTTCTGATAAAGAATATACTGTAGAAGAAGTAAATGAAGTAAATACTAAAATAACAGATAAGCTAACAATAAGTACTTCTGCAATTAAAATGAATTACTTTAATTATCTAGAAGAAAAGATTAAAGAATACAATGATAGTTTACAAAATGAAGAATAAACTATCATTTTGTATTTAAAAAATCTTTAAAATATGCTATTATTTAAATATAAGAAAGAAGGAATATAAATGATACCTATAGAAAAATTAAAAGATTATGCTAAAAAGTTAGAGTTTACTATGGAAGAGAGTGAGTACACTACTTTACAAAGTGAATTTGAAATACTTTTAAAACAAGTAGATAAAATAAGTGAAATTGAAGGACTTAAAGACTACGAACCTATGAGTTTTCCTTTTAAGTTAGAAAGTTCGTATTTAAGAGAAGACGTGGTAGACGATGAGATAAGTGTGAGTGACGCACTTAGTAATGCTAAAGATAAAATGAGTGATAGAGTAAAAGTACCTAAGGTGGTGGAATAATGAATATAGAAGAATGTTTAGAAAAAATGAAGAATAATATAAGCAGTGAAGATTTATTTAAAGATGCTGTTTATAATTCAAAAAATGTTATGCAAGAGCTAAATCCTTATGTTACAATTATGGATAAGTATGAGCACGTAGAAAGTGATAGTTTAATTAATGGTGTACCTTATGCACTTAAAGATAACTTTAGTACAAAAGGAATTCTTACAACTGGTTCAAGTAATATATTAAAAGATTATGTTCCGCCTTATGATAGCACTGTTTATAAAAAACTAAAAAACGCTGGTGCTGTTTTGGTTGGAAAAACTGTGTTAGATGAGTTAGCTATGGGAGGAAGTGGACTTACTGGACACACAGGAATAGTAAGAAACCCATGGGATACAACTAGAATAAGTGGTGGGTCAAGTGCAGGAAGTGCGGTTGTAGTTTCACGCGGGATAGTACCATTTAGTATAGGAAGTGATACAGGAGATTCAGTAAGAAAGCCAGCTAGTTACTGTGGTGTAGTAGGTTTTAAACCAACATATGGACGTGTTAGCAGATATGGTTTGTTTCCATTTGCAAGTAGTTTAGACCATGTAGGAATATTTGCAAGAAATGTAAAAGATGTGGCAACTATAACAGATATACTAAAAGGAAAAGACAAGATGGATATGACTACACTAGAAAGTGATAGTGTTAATTATAGTGAAAATTTAAGTACTGATTTAACAGGAAAGAAGTTCTTCTATATTAAAGAAGTTGTGGATAAGAGTTTATATCAAAACAACCCTGAAACTCTAGACATATTAGATGTGTTCTATAAGCAAATAGAAGACTTAAAGTCTAGAGGTGCTATTATTGAAGAAGTATCAATTGATAAAACTTTACTTGAGTGTATATATCCAGTATACTTTATAATCAGTTGTGCAGAAAGTACAAGTAATAATAGTAATTTAACAGGTTTCATTTTTGGTAATAGAATGGAAGGTAATACCCCTGAAGAAATAATGATGAATACTAGAACTAAAGGATTTGCTGAAATGATTAAAAGAAGATTTGTTATAGGTAGTTATATTCTAGAAAGAGAAAATCAAGAGAAATTATTTATTAATGCCAAAAGAGCAAGAAATATGATAGTATCTAAAATAAATGAATTATTTAATAGTTATGACGCATTAATACTACCAACTAGTGGAAGTATTGCACCTAAAATTAATCCTGAAACAGAACCTGATAGATTAAGTAGTGAATACTTAATCTTGGAAAACCATTTGTGTATAGGTAACTTTGGTGGATATCCTAGTATAAGTATTCCAAATGGTTTTGTAAACAATATGCCAATAGGTTTATCAATAACTTGTAAACAAAAAGAAGATTTAAAATGTTTAAGTATTGCTTATGCAATAGAAAGTACTATGAACTATAAAGATATGAAAAGTGGGGTGAAAATATGCTAGAGCCAACAATAGGATTAGAAATACATTGTGAGTTAAACACTAAAAGTAAGATGTTTTCAGGAAGTAATAACGCATATACAACTTTTGCTAATACAAACATAAGTGAGATGGACTTAGCTTTACCTGGAACTTTACCAAGACCAAATGTTGAAGGAATAAGAAAAGCTATTAAACTTGCTTTAGCTTTAAACTGTGAAATTCCTAACGAAGTGTTATTTGATAGAAAAAACTATTATTATCCAGATTTACCTAAAGGATACCAACTTACTCAAATGACTAAGCCTTTCGGTAAGAATGGTTGCCTTGATATAGAAATAAATAATGAAATAAAACACTGTTACATACATCAAATACATCTAGAAGAAGACTCAGCTTCAATGACACATGAAAGCACTTATAGCTTGATTGATTATAATCGTGCTGGAGTACCGCTTATAGAAATAGTAACAGAACCAGTATTTACTAATATTGATGAGACTATAGAATTTTTGGAAAACTTAAGAATGATAATTAAGTATATAGGGATAAGTGAAGCATCAAACGAGAAAGGTCAACTTAGGGTGGATGTTAATATTTCAATGAAAGAAAAGGGTAGTACTACTCTTGGAACTAGAAGAGAAATAAAAAATATAAATTCATTTAGTACAGTAAGAGAAGTATTAGATTTTGAAATAAAAGACCAAACAGAAACTATTTTGAATGGTGGGACTATTAGACAAGAAACTCGTAGATGGGTGGATACTGAAAAGAAAACTGTTTCTATGAGAGATAAAGTAGACGCGATTGATTATAGATATTATATTGAACCTAATATACCAACTGTAGAATTAACAAGTGAGTTTATTAATGAGATAAAGAAGAGTATCCCAACACTTCCAATAGAAAGAATTAACAAATATATAAGTTTAGGAATATCTAAAAAGGATGCTAAAACTCTTGTAAGAGATAAAAATATAAGTGATTTCTTTGAAGAAATGCTTAGTTTAGACACTAACCCAGTACAAGCAAGTAACTATATTATTACAAGATTACTTGGTTACTTAAATCAAACAAATAAATCTATTGATGATATATATATGAAACCTAAAATGTTAAGTGATATGATTAAGTTAGTAGAAAATAATACTATAAGTACAGAACAAGCTAAGCAAGTATTTAATATGATTTTAGAAGAAGAAAAAGAACCACTTGTAATAGTAAAAGAACATGGTATGGAGCAGATAAGTGATGAGGATACTTTAAGAAAAATGGTTAATGAAGTATTAGATAATAATCAAACTCAGTTAGAACAATATAAAAGTGGTAAAACAAATTTAATAGGTTTCTTTGTAGGACAAACACTTAAAGTAACGTCAGGAAAAGCTAATCCAAGTATAGTAAATAAACTTGTTAGTGAAGAAATTAATAAAAGATAGAAAAGTACTTGAAAAATAGTACTTTTTTTGATATCATTTTAATGTAACAAAGATAGGAGATAACATATGAAAGATACATTTTCAGTACAAAATAAACTACAAAATGGGGGGGGGGTTATTTAAATAGTATAAATAACTATAGTTTTTCATATGCAATTAAATGGATAGAATAATTCTACCCATTTTTTCGTGTCTTTAAAAAGAAGGGAATGATATAAAATGAAAAAAATAGATTTAGGAGTAGTAGTAACAACTTTAATTATAGTAACAATAAGTTGTAGTTTAGCATTTTTTGCTGCAAGAGTTATAGGTAACCCAAAAGATATAAACTTAGTAGCAAAGAATGTTGCGATAACTTTTACGGA
>CAKOIS010000016.1 GCA_934087065.1 uncultured Bacilli bacterium | reverse complement strand
GGGCAAATGATATTTTATAAGGAGTAATTCTTGAAATTTGCTTCTTTTTTTTATATAATTATAATAGAGTAAGGAGTTGGTAGATGTGATAATTAAAAAACCTTATGCTTTCATGATTAAGCATTTTAGAACTATACACGTTATTTTAACTATTTTGGTTATTTATTTAATTAGTAAGACTCACGCGATATTTACTTTTTTTAATGATTATGCTAATAATGGATATTATACTTATTCAAATAATCTAACTGGTAAGTATATTAATTTCTATATGTTTGCGTCTATAATTTTTATTATTTTGATAAGTGCTTTTGTATACTTGTTAATGAGATGGAAAAAGAAAAGTAGAGTACTTTATGTCTCTATGGTAGTTTTCTATTTTGCTTTGTTTATTGGTTATTTAGTATATTTTAATGCTTTAAATAATTTAGTGTTTGCTGAACTTAATGTAAGAAGTGTAAGAGCTTATAGAGATATTATTTTAATGCTTTATGCTCCACAGTATGTATTCTTAATATTCGGGCTTATTAGGTCAATAGGTTTTGATATAAAGAAGTTTGATTTTAAAAAGGATTTAGAAGATCTAGACATAGCAGAAGAAGACGCTGAAGAAATAGAAGTTACTTTAGGTAGTAATGATTATAAAGTAAAGAGATGGATTAGAAAGACTATTAGAGAGTTTAGATATTACGTTGTTGAAAATAAGTTTTTCTTTAGTGTTATATGTTCAGTAGTGGTGCTTGTTATTGGTTTCTTAGTATATTTGAATGTATCTGTTTATAGTAAGACTTATTATCAAGACGATACTTTTAATGTTGATGGAGTAAACTTTAAAGTTAATAGTTCATATATTACAGATGTTGACTTGAGTGGAAATGTTATTAGAAGTGATATGAGATATGTTGTAATAGGGGTAGAACTAAAAAATACTAATCAAAATAGAACTGCACTTCAGGCAAAGAATATTAAGTTATCTTTAGATAGTAATGATTATTATCCAATTTATAGTTATGTTAATTCATTTTTAGATATGGGTGAAGGATATGTTAAGGATAGTGTTTTATATCCAAATGAGACATATAATTATTTGTTAGTTTATGAAGTGCCAGCAGATTTGACTTATAATAGTAGTAAATTAAGGTTAATGCAAGATGTTAATTTAGAAAAAGGAGAAATTAAGGCAAGTTATAAGAATGTGGTTTTAGATATTAAGGAAATGCTAAATACTAAAGAGAGTAAATCTTATTCTATAGGAGAAGCGATTAGTTTAGAAGAGACAACTTTAAATAAAAGTGAAGTATTAGTTAATTCTTTTGAATTAGGAGACACATTTAAAGAAAATTACACATATACTGTAGGTGGTAAAACTTATAATGGTGTAAAAATGATTAATGCGAGCTTGTTAAATCGTGGGTCTAGAACTATAATGAAACTTAATATGGAAGTTACTTTAGATGAAGGGTTATATATTAACAAGTATATTAAGAGTAATAGTGATTTTATTTCTTATTTTGCTAAGATTAATTATATTTATGAGGGTGTACAAAAGTCAGTTGATGTTACGATGGCTGATGTTGGTAAGGTTAAAACTAATAATGTTTATATAGAAGTACCTTCTGAACTTAAGCATTCTACTAGTATAAATCTAGTTTTAAGCATAAGAAATAAAGAATTTGTTATTAATTTGTATTAAATTTGTAATTTTTACTTTTCAAGTGACATATTATTTGGTATAATATAGTTACTTCTTGTGGACCCGTAGCCAAGAGGCTAAGGCATCGGACTGCAACTCCGCGAGCGCCGGTTCGACTCCGGCCGGGTCCTCCAAAGTAAATACATAAGTCCTGTAATAAGGACTTTTTTTTGAATATTATTTCGTTTTTGTTATGTTTAAAAATTATTGACAAAATAGTACTTTTTATGGTATTATTTTGATGTGGAAGCCGAGTGCTTCACTGTACGTTATATATCGTACAATTAGACTGTGCTCTTATGAGCGTATTAGCGAAAGCTAAATTAGACTGAGATCTTTTTGGTCGTTAGACTGGTACATTATGTGCTAGTCTATTTATTTTGTGAAAAATCTTATTATAAAACAGATATATTTGTTTGTCAACGTTTTTTCTATAAAATAGTTGTAAAAATTTTTATGTCTAGATTTTTCTTCTTTTTTAAGTTATAATGGTTGTAGAAAGGTAGGTTAAAAATGACTTTAGTGATAATGGCTGCTGGAATGGGCAGTAGGTTTGGAGGATTAAAACAAATTGAGCCAGTTGGGCCTAATGGAGAGTTTATAATTGACTATTCAATTTATGATGCTGTTAGATGTGGGTTTGACAAAGTTGTGTTTATAATTAAAGAGGAGAATTACGAAGTTTTTAAAGAGACTATTGGTAAGAGAGTTGAAGACAAAATTAAAGTAGAGTATGTTTTTCAAAAGAATGATAATGTACCTATAAGTATTCCTAGTGAAAGAACTAAGCCTCTAGGGACTGCTCATGCAATACTATGTTGTAAGGATGTAGTTAAAGAAAATTTTGCAGTTATAAATGCTGACGATTTTTACGGATATGACTCTTATAAACAATTAGGAGAATTTCTTAAAAATACTACAGATGACTTTGGTATAGTTTGTTATAAACTAGGCGCGACTTTATCAAGTAATGGTAGTGTTAAAAGGGGAGTATGTAATATAAGTAATGGGTACTTAAATAAAATAGTTGAAAGTAAAATAGAATATACTGACGGAGAGTACGACGCAACTAGCTTGTTTACTGATGAAGAAGTAATAGTCAATGGTAATACTCCAGTATCTATGAATATGTTTGGTTTTACTCCTAGAATATTTGATTTAATTGAGAATAATTTTAAAGAGTTTTTGGAGACTAATGATATTATGACGCTTGAATATTTAATTCCTGTTGAAGTGAGTAGATATTTAAGTAAAAATTTAGTTAAAGTAAAGGTGCTTGTTACTACTAGTAAGTGGTATGGTATTACTTATAAAGAAGATAAAGAACTATTAGTAAGTGAAATAAATAAACTTATTGAAAAAGCAGAGTATCCTAAAAATTTATGGTAAATTAAAACGGCTTGAATGCTGTTTTTTTGATTGCAAAGATATTTCATTTGACAAAGTTATTTTAGTGTAGTATCATTATGTTGTTGAATAGTCAACAGAGGTGTAATTATGTGTGAAGAGGATAAAGTGTTTTTACTTTTTGGTTCTATTAAGAAAAAACTATATAAATTAATAAATGGCAAGATTAAGGAATATAATTTAACTGTGCCTGAAGCTATTTATTTAATAGTGATTAGTAAGTATGAAAGTTTAAGTTATAAAGAACTTAATAGTATAGTAGACTATGATAAAGCAATGACTACAAAAGTTTTAAATAGTTTAAAAGATAAAGAGTTTGTTAGTAATAATATTAAGAATATAGTGCTCACTGAAAAGGGTTGTTTAGTAACTGATAAAGTGATAAATGAGTTAAATCTTTTAAAGAGTGAGATACTAGGTAAAGTTAGTGAAAGAGAGATTAGTAAATTTTATAAAAAATTAAATCAATTTAATCAGATATTGGAGGGAATATGTTAGAATTAAAAAATATTAAAAAAAGTTATAAAACTGGAGAGTTTGTACAGCATGCTTTAAAGGGAGTAAGTCTTACATTTGATAGAAATGAGTTTGTTTGTATACTAGGTGCTTCTGGAAGTGGGAAGACTACACTTTTAAATATAATTGGTGGGTTAGATAGATATGATAGTGGGGACTTAATTATTAATAATATGTCTACTAAGAAGTTTAATGATACTTTATGGGATGCTTATAGAAATAATTGTGTAGGTTTTATTTTTCAAAGTTATAATTTAATTGGGCATTTGTCAGTTTTAGAAAATGTTGAGATGAGTCTTACTTTAAGTGGTGTTAAAGATAAGAAAGAGAAAGCGTTGAGTGCTTTAGAAAAAGTGGGACTTAAAGATCATGCGTATAAAAAACCTAACCAACTTAGTGGTGGACAAATGCAAAGGGTAGCGATTGCAAGAGCTATAGTGAATGACCCTGAAGTAATTTTGGCTGATGAACCAACAGGTGCTTTGGATACTAAGACAAGTAAACAGATAATGGAACTTATTAAGGAAATATCTAAAGAGAAACTTGTAATTATGGTAACACATAACCCTGACTTAGCTAAAAAGTATGCAACTAGAATAATTGAAGTAAAAGACGGGGAAGTAATAAGTGATAGTAGTCCACTTGATAAAGCAAAAAATAAGAATAATATAGAAATAAAGAAAACTAAAATGAGCTTTTTAACAGCTTTAAAATTGAGTTTTAATAACATTAGAACTAAAAAAGGAAGAACGTTTCTCACAGCTTTTGCGTCTAGTATAGGCATAATTGGGATAAGCATTATATTAAGTTTGTCTAATGGTTTTGATAAGCAAGTAGATATATATCAGAAGAATACTCTTAGTAATTTTCCTATTATGATTAGTAAAAGTACTATGACTATGGATGAAAAGCAAATGGAAGAAATGATGGGAAGTATGATGCCTGGAAAAGGTGATTATCCTACTGAAAAGAAGATATATCCGTTTGATATAAATTCATATAATTTAGTTCATACTAATAAGATAAATAGTGAATATATAGAGTATATAGAAAATATTAATGATGAGTTGATAAGCGGGATAAGTTTTACAAGAGCTACTAATTTGAATTTACTTGTTAAAAATGATAGTGTAGTAAAGAGTGTTAGTACGAGTGAATTAAATATGGGGGTTATTCCTAAAGAGATAGATAAGGAAGACTTTATGGAAGATGCTTTTGATTTATTAGAAGGAAGTTATCCAAAGGATGTGACTGATTTAGTACTAGTGGTGGACTCAAAAAATAGAGTTGATACTAAGATATTAAAGAACTTGGGAATTGAAGTTAAAGACGAAATAGATTTCTCTAGTATTATTGGTAAAGAGATTAAGCTTGTATTTAATAATGAATATTATACTAGATATATGAATATGTTTATTCCAAATACTGACTATAATAGTGTATATAATAATGAAAAGAATTTAACTCTTAAAATAGTTGGTGTTGTTAGGGGTAAAGAAGATAATTATTTAGGGGAAATTGCAACGAGTATGAATACTTTAGGAAATATGACAGATACTAGTAGCATGATGAGTAGTAATAATATTGGGTCAATTCTTTATAAGAATGATTTAGTAGAGAAAGTAATAAGTGTTAATAGTGAAAGTGAAATTGTTAAAGAACAAGAAAAAAGTAGTACTAATGTAATGAGTGGAGAAGTATTAGATGATCAAAGTAAAAACAATATGTTACTTTATTTAGGAAGTAAAGATGAACCATTTATGATTAATATTTATCCAAAAGATTTTAATAGTAAAGATGAGATAATTAGTTATTTAGATAAGTATAATCAAAGTAAGAGTGATGAAGATAAGATAGTTTATAATGATTTAGCAAGTACTTTTATTAGTTTTGGTTCTAAGATAATGGATGCAATTACAATAGTGTTAATAGCTTTTAGTGCAGTTAGTTTAGTTGTTAGTTCTATTATGATAGGTATTATTACTTATATAAGTGTTTTAGAGAGAACTAAAGAAATTGGAGTTTTAAGAAGTTTAGGTGCTAGAAAGAAAGATGTAAGTAGAGTATTTAATGCTGAAACTTTAATAGTAGGAATTCTAAGTGGATTAATAGGTGTGTTAATTGCTAGAGGTTTGATTATACCGGTTAATATAATTCTTAAGAATTTAACAGGTTTAAATAATGTGGCTATACTAGATCCAATGCACGCGGTTATATTGATTATTGTTAGTACAATATTAACTTTAATAGGTGGAGCTATTCCTGCTAAGATGGCAAGTAAAAAAGACCCAGTTATAGCACTTAGAACTGAGTAGTGATTTTATAGAAAGAGAGGTATTTTATGTATCAGACATTTATTTATGTAGCTATATTTTTAATTTATTCTTTTATAGGTTGGATAGTTGAAGTTAGTGCATTTTTAATTGAAGACCATAAATTTGTTAATAGAGGTTTCTTTATAGGACCAGTTGTGCCTATTTATGGAACTGGTGGAATACTTATAACACTTTTGTTAACTAAGTATCAGGAAGACCCTGTAACATTATTTTGTATGGCAGTAGTCGTGTGTAGTATACTTGAATATATGACAAGTTATGTAATGGAAAAACTTTTTAAGACAAGATGGTGGGATTATTCTAATAAGAAATTTAATATTAATGGAAGAATATGTTTAACTAATTTATTGTTTTTTGGACTAATGGGACTTGTGATGGTTTATTTAGTTAATCCATTTTTGATAGATATTTTAAATAAGATAGATCCAATACTTTTAAAATGTGTTGTTTCTATATTGCTAGTGTTATTTATTATTGATTTCTTTGTTTCGTTTAGTGTTACAAGTAAGATTAAGAATGTTGGTAAGGTTGTACTTAAAGATAGTACAGAAGAGATTAATGCTAAAGTTAAAGAGATTCTTATGTCTAAGGGTAAACTTACTAGAAGAATAACAAAAGCATTTCCTAACTTTAATATTATTATTAAACAAAAAAAGGCTAACGAGTAGTTAGTTCTTTTTATTTGGTTTAATTCTTGGATATGGTTTTATTTCATTAGTAAGTCCTAGTATGTAGTCAACACTGGTTTTGTAATGCTTTGATAAACTTATTAGTAGGTCAACTGGTATACCTATTTTCTCTAGTTCGTATTTGCTATAATTACTTTGGTCTATTTTAAACATATCTGAAATTTGCTTTTGTGTTAAGTCGTGATCTTCTCTTAAATCTCTTAATCTATTCATAAATTATTTCTCCTTTATACATATTATAAAATAGGTAAAATATAACTATTGACAAATAGGTAAAAATTACCTATAATTTTATTATGAACATATAAGAAAGGAGTATACGTTTGAAGTGAAGAAGAAAAATATATTAGTAAATCTCACCGTTATTATTATATGTATCTTGTTTGTGATTTTTATATTTATAAGGATAAGAAAAGAAGGTGAAGAGTTATCTAAGCAGACTGATGAAATAAGAGAAGGGTTGCGTGAATTATATTATGAAAAGTGGAGTAAATAAGTTAAGGAGTAGAAAAAATGGAATGTAAAAAATGTGGTTTTAAAAATAAGGGTGGAAGTGCGTATTGTACACAGTGTGGAGAAAAATTACCTGATGTTAAATTTAGAAATTTTGTGATTATAGTAGGTGTGTTATTATTTTGTTTTATATTGTTTCGTGTTACAAAAGAAAATAACGTGGAAAATAATAGTAATAATAATGAAGAATATGTTAGTCCTGAAAAGAAAGTGTCTAACTTAGTTAAAAGTAAATTAAGGTCTTATCAAAATATTGTGAGTATTAGAGAAGACAGTGAAACAAAAAAATATATTCTTGAAATAAATTATAATAATTCTAATGGAGACTTTTATGACTGTGCATATGGTGCAAATATGTTGTCTAAAGATTTAGTTGGTTATCAAAATATTAAAGAGATAGATTTTACTTGTAACTTGTATGATGAGATTAAATATATTAATTATACCGATTTTTCTAGTCAAAGTAATCTTGAAAATTCTGTTACTTATTATGATGAAAAGAAAAATGTTATTGATACATCTTTAGATAAATTGTTAGATAATAGAGTGGCTGATTATAAAAATAAGTGTGAGAATTTAAGTTATAAAGATGTTCTTAGAAACCCAGAAAACTATAAAAATAGAAATGCTTATTGGTTTGGAGAAATTGTGCAAGTTGTATCTAAAAGTTCTTATGGTTCAATTTTTAGAATTGATGTTGACTGTGAAAAATTACATTATTCAGGAGGATACTTGTGTACAGATACTATTTATGTAGTTTATAATGGTAGTGAAAGTTTTATTGAAGACGATATGGTAAGTATGTGGGGGACAATGGATGGAACGCAAACTTATACTACAGTGTTGGGTAGTCAAATTACTATACCAAAGTTTCAAGCAAAGTATATGGAATTAAAGTAAGGAGAAGTGAAAAACGTGGAATGTAGAAAATGTGGTTATAATAATAAATTAAATAAGGAGTACTGTGCTAATTGCGGTGGGGTACTTGAAATATATGCTAAGATTAATAAAGTTATTGTAATTCTCCCTTTAATTGCACTTGTGTTAACTTTGCTAGCAACATATGCAATGATAGAGACTAATGATGGAGATTTAACGCTGTTTATATTTTTTGATATCTATTTAATAATTATGTGTATAAATAGAATTATTAAAATATTAACAACTATATTGTGGCTTAATGATAAAAAGGTTTATGGTAAAGTAGGTTTATTTAATACAACATCTTTGGATGCACCATTGGATAAAATTAATGATATTATTATTGGACAAAAATTAGTTGGTAAAATATTTGGATATTCTAGGATTATAATTTCTACTTCTTCTAGTAAGTATGTGTATGATTTCATTTCTAATGCTGAAGTGTTTAGAGATTATTTAAATGATTATAGTGAAAAATTTAAACATAGAAAAACTGATGTTGATAAAGTTGTATTAAGTAAGTATGATGAGTTAAATAAATTAAAAGATTTATTAGATAAAAAAATAATTTCTAAAAAAGAATATGATATAGAAAAAAAGAAAATTCTTGAGATAAAATAAAGCGCATGGAATATTAATTTCTCATATTTTTTTAAAAAAATAATCTATTATATTTTGTAAAAGTATGGTATACTTAATGTATAAGGTAGTGAGGTTTTTATGAATGAGGAAGTAAAGAATGAAGTTAATGGGGAAAATATAGAAATATTTGATAGTGAAAGTAAAGGTAATAAGAATAAAATAGTGATACCTATTTTGGCTACATTAATTGCTTTGCTTTTAATGTGTGGTGGAGTGTTTTTCTTTATTAATAAGGTGTTTAATGCTAATTATTTTTTAGAAGAGAGTTCTAAAAGTGTTAGTAGTTTTGCTAAGAAAGTGTTAAATGGCACTAGTATAAATAATGAGTACATTAGTGATGTTGAAAAGTATGATGTAGTAAGTAATACTAATATTAAATTATCAAGTAGTACTAGTGCTTTAGAAAGTTTAAATGGTATTAGTCTTAACTTAGATGTTAATGCAAGAGTTAAAGAAAAGTATGTTAGTTTAGATGCTTTGTTAAAACAAAATAATGAGAATATAAAAGCCAGCGCGGTTATAAATAATGATAAAGTGTATGTTGAAAGTAAAGAACTTTTTGATAAAGTTGTGTCAATTGATAGTAGTGTTAAAGTAGAAGATATAATAAGTGAGTACTCTGATGCTTTTATGAGTTATGATATTTTAGAAATTGTTAACAAGTATATTAGTTATTATTTTGAAGCGCTTAAAGAGGCAAAGATAAGTACAGAGTATGAAGGACTTAATGCTGTTTATACTTATGAAATTAATGATGATAATATAGATAAAGTTAATGATAAGTTTATGTCTTTAATTAAAGAAGATGAGGTTTTTAAAGATATAGTAACTGAAGATGTTATAATTATACCTAATAATATTAGTGTTGTTATTAAAGTAAAGATGCTTACTAATGAAGTTAGTGAATTTGTGGTAAAGTATGAAAATGAAGAATATAAGGGTGTAAAGGTAGATGAAAACAAGTATGAAGTAACTGATGGGAAAAATAAAGTTACTTTAGAGATATCTAGTAATATACTTTCATTATCAACTAAAATTGATAATGAAGAAGTTAAGGTTAAGTTTGAAGTGGGAGAAAATAGTTCTTCATTTAGTTATAAAACAAGTGATACTGATATTTTATTTAATTTAGAAAAGTTAGAAGGTAATATTAATAAATTAAGTTTTAACTTAGTAGTTCCCAGTACTCAGGAAAATGTAAGCGAATATAAAATTAATGGAGAAGTAAGTGTTAAAAATGAGAATAAGAAAACTAGTGCGAGTGGTAAAGTGACATTTAATTATAGCGAAAATGAAGTAACTCTTAATCTAAGCAGTGATATTGAATACGGGGAAAATTTATTTAGTAAGAAAGATGTAAGTGGGTCTATAAATATTGCTGATGTAACAGATGAAGAAAAAAGCACTGTTATGTTTAATGTAATGACTAAACTTATGAGGTTTAAATTCTTTGGTTTAATATATGGAATGAATGAAATAAACGATGAGACAGTAGATAATTCTTTCTATGATAGTGAAGTAAGTATGTAGATTATGGGATTTTAAGTAATAATTAAGTAAGATTTAAGCAAGATGTTTTATAAATAAAGTATATATTTTTTATGTTGGAATTTTAAATAAAAAAAGTACTTTTCAAATTAGTATATTTGTGGTATAATTTAGTACATAAAGCGAA
Source organism: uncultured Bacilli bacterium (assembly GCA_934087065.1). Classification (GTDB taxonomy): domain Bacteria; phylum Bacillota_I; class Bacilli_A; order RF39; family UBA660; genus CAG-628. The sequence continues at coordinate 5,645 of CAKOIS010000016.1, read as the reverse complement.
GAAGAAGAGGAGTAGTAAATAAGATTTTGTAGAGAGTTAACGGTTGGTGAAAGTTAATAAATTAAGTTTATGAAGGTAGCTTGTGAGTGTTTATTTGAATAATAGTAGAATAAAACGAGTTATGCACGTTAAGCATATAAGATAGAAATTAAGGTGGTACCGCGGTTAATAATAGTAATGGTTATAATCGCCCTTTGGTAGCCACTTTTTATTTTGGAGGGAAATTATGTTAGAGAAGAAATATGACCATAAGATGGTTGAAGAAGGAAAATATGAGAATTGGTTAAATCATAAGTATTTTGAAAGTGGAGATATGAGTAAGAAACCTTATGCAATAGTTATTCCGCCACCTAATGTTACAGGAAAACTTCATTTGGGGCATGCTTGGGATACTACATTACAAGACATTATTATAAGATTTAAGAGAATGCAAGGATATGATGCACTTTGGGTTCCTGGGATGGACCATGCTGGTATTGCTACTCAAGCTAAAGTTGATGCTAAATTAAAAGATATGGGTATTAATCCAAGAAGTTTAGAGAGGACTGAGTGGTTAAAGTATGCTTGGGACTGGAAGAATGAGTATGCAGAAAATATTCATAAGCAGTGGGCTAAGATGGGGTTAAGTCTAGACTATACGAAGGAAAGATTTACACTTGATAGTGGACTAAGTAATGCTGTTAAATACGTTTTTGTAACTCTTTATAATGAAGGATTAATTTACAGGGGAGAAAGAATTATAAACTGGGACCCACAAGCTATGACAGCTTTATCTAATGAAGAAGTTATTTATAAAGATGTTCCTGGGGCATTTTATCATATTAAGTATTTTATTGAAGGGACAGATGATTATTTAGAGGTTGCAACTACTAGACCTGAGACACTATTCGGTGATACTGCTGTCGCTGTTAATCCTAATGACGAGAGATACAAAGATTTAATAGGGAAAAATGTAGTACTTCCTATAGTTAATAAACTTATTCCAATAATAGGAGATGAGCATGCTGACCCTGAGTTTGGTACAGGTATTGTTAAGATTACACCAGCACATGACCCTAACGACTTTGAAGTAGGTAATAGACATAATTTAGAGAGAATTATTGTAATTAATCCAGATGGTACAATGAATGAAAATGCGGGGGTTTATAATGGTCTTGATAGATTTGAGTGCAGAAAGAAATTAATTGAAGACTTAAAAAATGATGGTTTACTAATTAATATAGAAGAGATTACTCACTCAGTAGGACACTCTGAGAGGACAGGGGTTATGGTAGAACCTTATTTATCAAAGCAATGGTTTGTTAAAATGAGACCACTTGCTGACAAGGTTCTTGAAAATCAAAAAGATAAAGATAATAAAGTTAATTTTGTTCCTGAAAGGTTTGAAAAAATTATGAATCACTGGATGGAGATTACTTATGATTGGTGTATTTCAAGACAACTTTGGTGGGGACACAGAATTCCTGCTTGGTATAAGGGGGATGAGGTTTACGTTGGGATGGAAGCACCTACTGAAGGAGGTTGGGTACAGGATACGGATGTACTCGATACATGGTTTAGTAGTGCACTTTGGCCTTTTAGTACTTTAGGTTGGCCTGAAGAAACAGAACTACTTAAGAGATATTACCCTAATAACGTTTTAGTAACAGGATATGATATTATACCTTTCTGGGTAAATAGAATGACTTTCCAAGGACTTCATTTTACAGGTAAGAGACCTTTTAAAGACTGTTTGATACATGGACTTATTCGTGATAAAGAAGGAAGAAAAATGAGTAAAAGTTTGGGTAACGGGGTAGATCCAATGGATGTAATTGATGAGTATGGATGTGATGCTTTAAGGTATTTCTTATCAACTAGCAGTGCAGCTGGACAAGATTTAAGGTATGATGAAGAAAAGGTTAAGTCAACTTGGAACTTTATAAACAAGTTATGGAATGCTAGTAGGTTCTGTTTAATGAATATTGAAGACTTAAAAGTTTATGACTTTAGTAATTTGGGTGTTCAAGATAAATGGATACTAAGTAAATTAAATAAGGTAATTAGTAAGGTTACTAAGAATATGGAAAGTTATGAATTTAATAATGCTGGAGGAGAATTATATAGCTTTATTTGGAGTGATTTTTGTGACTCTTATATAGAGATGAGTAAGTTTAGTTTAGATAACGCTAGTACAAAGAGTACTTTGTGTTACGCTATAAGTGCAATTTTAAAAATGCTTCATCCATTTATGCCTTATGTAACAGATGAGATTTATAGCATGTTACCTATTAGGGATGCTGAAAATATTATGATTAGTAGTTATCCTTTAGTTAATGAAGAATTTAACTTTGAAAGTGAAGAAAAAGAAACTGAAGAAATGATAGGTTTTATTGCTGCATTTAGAAATGTTAAACAAGAAAATGCTATAAGTAAAGATGCTAAAGTAATGGTTAATTTTGATAATTCTTTAATAAATAAAATGTTAAAATTAGATGGTAATTTGGTTAGTGAGAAACTTAGTATTAAAGAGTATAAAGTTAGTTATGGTAAGTTAGAAGCAGTAATTTATTATGAAAAGGAAGTAACAGAAGAAGATATTTTGGCTAAAGAAAAGCAAATTGAAAGTTTGAAGGCTTCAATTTTAAAGAGAGAGAAACTTTTAAGTAATGTAGGATTTGTTAGTAAGGCACCGGAACAATTAGTAAATGACGAAAAGAGAAAACTTGAAGAAGAGAAGAAGTTACTTAGTACTTTAGAATAGGAAAAGCCCACCTGGTGGTGGACTTTTTTATATGGAATTATTTCTACGGAGTGTAGCAAATATGTAAATTTTTAATGTTTTTTAAGCTTTTTACTATAAAAAAACGATAGTTTTTTCTCTCCTAGAATTTATCTTTTTTATTAGCTTTGTTTTCTCTTATAACCCTAAATATGACATATTTAAAACAAATAGCTTCATTTTTCATTTTAAATAGATGCAGTTCAGTCAAAATATATAAATAGTCTATCTTTTTTTGTGTATAAGTCGGTAGTTTTCAACAAATTAAATAAAAAAACAAGTCTTTTTTTTTCTATTATGTTATGTGATAATTATAATAGATAAGGAAAGGTGCTTTATTATGTGGCAAACGGAAGAATAAATGCTTTAACAAAGACAAGAGATAGTTGAAGAGTAGTTCTTATTACTTAAGTCTTGTTAAATGACCTTAAAATGCTTTATGAATAGGATAAAAAAGATTACTATGGGGTTTAATGATGATTTCTTTGTTGTATCTGATGCTAAACCTATAGCGGATTTTAATATATATCTTAGAAAAACTAAATTAGCTACTCTTGCTGGTTTAAAGGTTATTAGGATCCATGATTTTAGACATTCCTGTGCATCACTCTTAATTAATAATGGTGCTAATGTTACATTAGTTGCCAAATATTTATGGCATACAAAAATCGAGTAAACACTAAATACATATTCACATATGTTTAGTACTGTCCTCGACTCTGTTTTTCTGTTATAGATAGCTTAGAAGATGACTAAGCTATTTTTTTAAATTAATAATTGGATAAGATTCTAATATTTCTTTTTGTTCATCATTAATACTATCATAGTAAATGTTAAATCCAATTTGATCTTCTAATAGAATACTTGTACATATTTTTATCATTACATCTTTTGTTTTATCTCTTATTGAAATAAGATTTTTTATTTTCTCTTTATTAAGTTTATTTAATCGTTTTAATACTTGACAATAGTTTATATAATAAATACTTTTGCAGTTTTTATTTTTTGTTTTTAATAAGCATTTAGATACATCTTCTATAAAATTAATTAGTAATTTAGAATGAAAATCTTTTACATGATTGTCATAATACTCTAAACTATCTAAAATAAACCAAGTCAAGTTTGCTTCTAAATCTGCATTAACTAAAACTTTATCTTCTGATATTTCCAAATTGGATAATTTATCAACAATATTATCTGCAACCAAATAAGATACATCAAGTTTCAATGTTTTGTTTAAAACTGAAAAATTAGGTGATATTATTACTCTTTCATTTTTATCGTTTATGTAACTAAACAAATCCTTTTGATTTATTAACAGATCATAGAAATTATATAAGTCATACGTTTTATCTTTTCGTCTTTGAACAGAAAAAGAAATTTTTAAATTAAAGATACTAATATTTAATAAAAAGACATCATACTCATTAATAAATGGTATACCCTTTTTATCAATTATATTATTATAAACTAATCCTATATTTTTTATAGATTCAATACTTCTAAAATCTATAATAGGCTCAGTAACAATATTTAAAGCTTTTACAATTACATCTAACTTATTTATCACTTCAATCTGATGGTCTAATATACTATATTCTCCACCACTCTTGATAGATAGCTTATTTTTATCTATAATTATGGTTTCATATTTAATAAATTTCCTTATAAGTTCTATGTTATATAGTGCTTTTTTAAGATTTGTGTTTAATTCAAAAGTAAACATATTTTTTTTCGAATTATAAAAAATACAATCATTGATATTTACCATTATGTAATCAGAAAATTGTTTTATTTCAACTGTGGCATTTATTATTTCTTCTCCTATTTTAATATCCATATCTTTTTTATAAGTAAATGAAGATAATTCGACTATCCCACAAGGAATTTGTATATTATTAAAATTCTCAGGTTGAAAATATATAAAACTTTTCTTATTCAAATAGTCAATGGGATTCATAGAGATGCTAGGAATATTGATACCAAGCTTAAATGTTCCTTTTTCTTTTTCAAAATCTTCAATTGTTTTATATTCATCTTTATAAGAATATTGCTTATCCTTATCATTTTGAAATTGAAAAAATATGTATTCTAACTTCTTTACATCTGTTTCATCAATATATTCAAATGTCAATGATACATTATTTTTAGAATTAGTTTTTAATATTTGATTTATTTCATATGGCAACAATGATTTAATATAAATTCTACTTTTTGTTCTATCACTATTAACTTGCACATAAAAAATTATTGTTCCACCAACATTTTTATAATTTTTAATATCAGGCCAAGTCATTGAAAATTTAAGATGCTCGGCTGAAGATAATTTTTTAACACTTCTGCCCTTAACCTGAATATCAACTTTATTACAAAAATTATTCTTTTTTATCTTATTTTTTAAATATATCGGTATACATCCGTCAAACGAAACACCGCGATCCCCTTCTTTAATCTCATCTGACGTCATACTATTTGATAAATTTATTAAGTTTCTAACCGCATTTGTTGCTGCTGCTTCTACTTTGACACTGCTCATAAAACCTCCTGATTTTTAATAATTATTCAACTACTGATAAATACCTATCAAGCATTTCATTTTCTGCTTCTGTTACTAATTTAACAAAATCATTATAATCTCCTGTTGTATGTGCTTTATCAAGTGCTTCATAATATTTTAATCTATTATCTTTTTTAATAATAACTGGTACATATCCACTTCTCATTAATTCCATATTCATTATTAATCTAGAAGTTCTACCATTTCCATCAATAAATGGATGGATTTTAACCAATTCCCCATGTAATATTGTTGCTCTTACTATTGGATGATATTTATCCCATTCATCATAATTCATTATAAGTTTTTCCATTAGTTCTGGAACTT
>CAKOIS010000015.1 GCA_934087065.1 uncultured Bacilli bacterium | reverse complement strand
ACTCCTTACTCTATTATAATTATATAAAAAAAAGAAGCAAATTTCAAGAATTACTCCTTATAAAATATCATTTGCCCCAGTAATAAATAAATCATATATATAAAACTAATTTATTTGTTTTAATACTTTGACTAAATTTGTTCCTAATTCTTTTTTTGTGATTTCTTCTAATTCTAATATTGCATTTTTATAAATTTCATATGCTCTATTATAGTTACCATTTTCAATTTCAATTATGCACATATTTATAACACTTTCATATATTTGTTTATACATTTCATCACTATTAGAAACATTATTTAAAACATTAACAATAATTGGCGCTATTTGATAATAATACTGAATATCACTTTTTGTTACAAACTTATCCCTAAACCACCTAAGGGTAGTCAATTCATAACAATTATCGTCAAAATTTTTTAATTGATGTTTCATACAAGCCGTAGTTAAAAAACATTTATGTTTTTCAGAAGTTTTTTTACCATCTTCCTTCTCAGTAATTGTAAAAGTTTTTTCATCATAATCAATATTTATATGAATAGAATTATGTTCTCCTCTAGGATCACTATCATAAATATTAACATGCCCTTTCTCTTCATTACCATTAACATTAATGTAAGTACCACCTTCAGTTTCAATTGCCATTTTTAATTTTCTTCTTTTTTATTAGATAAATTTATAAGTTCCCTTAACCCATACTCCACATCTTCTGCATAATCAAAAACATCTTTATCTTGATAACACTCATTACAAAAATCAATAATTTCTATAGTATTACCTATAAAATATTTTTTTAAATTGTAATAACTCTTATATTCACTTTCAAATTCATTAATATACTTTAAAGATTTTTCTTTTAAACATTCATTAGATGTTTCCATGTTAATACATAAAAGTGAACTTAAAATTTTTCTAAATAAATTTAATATTTCTTCACGATTACTCACACTTTCACCACCCAATACAATTATATAAAAAAAAAGAAGCAAATTTCAAGAATTACTCCTTATAAAATATCATTTGCCCTGGTAATAAATAAATAGTTTTATTTTGTTTAACTAAATCATTTTCACTTACTCCAAACACTTTAGAAACAACATTTAATGTATCATCTTCCTTTGTAATATAATATTGAATACCCTTTTTAGGTATAATAAGTGTTTGATTAGGGTAAATATACTCGTCAACCTTTAAGCCATTTAATTCACTAACTAACTTAGGATTAACATTAAATTTTTTACTTATTTGATACAATGTATCTCCAGCCATAACTGTATAATAAGTATAATACTCTGTATCCATTACACGTTTAAATTCTTCCATCCTCTATTCACCTAATTTAATATATGCTATTTTACTAATTAAGTGAAAGTTATTTTATATATGTAAATACATTATCTTTACTATTAAAATTTAATTCAAAGTAATGTGCTATCTCTTTTACTTTTCCCATACTATAACTATACAAATTATCTTTATAAATAAAGTATACCTTATCTTTATTAGTACTAACAACATTTACTTCTTCGGTAAAAAACTTTGTCTTAACTTCCTTGTTATACTTATAAGATAAATAGTTACTATTTACACTTAGCACTTCTTCTTTCTTATTAAAGAAATTAACTTTCCCACTAGTATACTCACTTAACTTAGCACTTACTTTCTTTAGCCCATCATACTTAAAGTATCCATTAATCTTGTCTCCTACTATCTTAGCCTTAGCTTTCTTAACATTTATCTCTATTAAATTATTATTCTTTTTATCAAACATATACAAGTTATTACCTTTTTCTCCCACATACACACTCTCATAACTTATACTAAAGTTAATACTAAACTCTTTATATTTTCCAGTACTCACATCCATTATAATAAACCCATCAAACATATACTCTTCACTATAATTAGGAAAAACTAAATACTTATCTTTAATTAACATTAAATCATTAGAATACCTATCTTTCTTAAAAATATTAATAGTCTTATATTCACTTCCATTCAAATAATAAAACCCATCATACTTCCAAATAAGCACATACTCATTACTATCTAAGTTTCCATTAAAATTAAAGTCTTTTAGATTCTTAACATAATTAACACTCAAATCTTTTACTTCCAAAGTATCAGCATTACACACATAATAAAACCCATTAGGCTTAATACAACCATCTTCACTAGTTATCTTACTAATCATTTTCTTAGTAAAATTTCTCTTACCATTCTTTAAAAAATTGTATATAACTCCATCTTTATCAGTCACTTCAACATAAATATCATTATCTTTAACAACTTCCTTAATATTGTACTCACCTACTCTATAAGTAATAGTATAGTCTCCAATAAAATACTTTACAACTATAATTACTAACACTAAAGCAAGCACTATCACTAACTTCTTTTTCATTAGTCACCTCTAAAATTAAAGATTAATGTCTAGCATTAATCTTCTTTTGTCTCAATTACTTTGTTTTCTTTTAAGAATTCAATTAATTGTTCTTCTGTCATTTCACCATTTTGATAATCAGCAACAAATTCACCATTATTAGTAATGAAAGTATATGGAGTACCAAAATCAGTATAAATTTGATAAGTATTTTCAAGAGTAACTTTATCTTTATTACTTACTTCATCTAAATCAAACCAGAATAACTTAAATCCATATTCCTTTTGAACTTTAGTCATAACAGGCTTAAAGTTTTTACAGTGTTTACACCAAGTTTGTCCAAATACTGTAACAACTACTCCACCTTCCTTTGTTGTTGAATACCACTCAGTTACATCATTATTAACTTGAATATCTTCTTCCTTAATTAATACTGATAAAACAGCAAATAGTATAATTAAAGCACCAACTAAAAGTAATACTTTGTTCTTACTAACGAATTTCTTAAAATTCTTCATACCATCACTCCTCATAATAATTTTATAATAAATAAGCAAAAATTTCAACTATCTATTTTAAATTTTCATATTTTTGTACTCCAAATACGACAAAATACCAAGCATTAAATAAATAATAGGCTTAACTATTTTTAAAGAAATAAACACTCTATTAATATACACTCCACTCTCGTCAACATACCCAAATACACTACTTAATATATACTTTAAAACAAAAGATGCAAGAAGTCCTAAAACAACTATAATAGCATTCTTACTTATTCTTATCATAGTATTTCCTTTCTTTATATTAACACTAACCATAAACATCAAAAACACTATAAACGAATTTAAAATTAAATAAAATAAACCAAAATAATTAGAACTTCCTAAAACATATACAATTACTTCATAAATTGTTAATAAACTAAAAATACTTGTTAATAACATATAAATTTTCTTTAACTTCATATCAACCTACTCCACTTACATTATAATAAAAATTTCACTAAAAGTCCATGTATAATTCTTTAGTATTTGAACAACATAATTAATGGTGAATAATATGAACGAAAATAAAGAATTACTAGTACTCATTCATGAAAACGTTAAAATGGGGTTAACTAATACAAAAAAATTACTTAGTCTCTTACTTAACACTAACAACAAAATAAAAGGGACACTAGAAAGCGAACTAAAAACTTATGAGCGTCTTTATAAAGAAACAAAAAAAGAAATCAAAAAACAAAAAATAACAATAGAAAAAAAAGGACTACTAAAAACATTAACAAGCACAGTTGCTATGAAAACAGAAGTAAATAAAGACAATAGTGACTCAAATATTGCAAGCATACTAATAAGAGGTTTCAACATGGGTAATATTGACATTGAAGCAAAAATAAAAAGATACAAAAAAGAAGTAGACAAAAGTATACTTAACCTAGCAAAAGAAGTACTTGCTTTTGGAGAAAGCGAAATAACAAAACTAAAGAGTTTTTTATAACTCTTTAGTTTTTATATGTTGTTAGTTTTACCTAATTTCTTAATAACTTGCTTTCTAATAAAATCAAATGGAATAACACTCATTGCAAGTAACAAAGTAATATCTAACTCTATAATAGTTAACCCAGTAGTTCTAAAAATACTACCCCCAAAATAAATCATTAATAATTCTACTACTATAATAAACAAAGTTATAAACAAGAACACCTTATTCTTTCTTAAATTAGCAAAAATATTAAGCCTATTACTTCTAGCATTAAATGCATTAAATATAGTCATAAATATAAACAACCCAAAAAATGCACTCATAACATACTTATCATTTTCTCCCACCCTGTACAGTGAATGAATAAACTCACTTTTTAAGAAAAACATACAAAGTAAACTCATATACATTCCAGTAACAAGTATCTCATTTAACATATAAGAATTCATTATCTTTTCATCTTTCTTTTTAGGAGCTTCCTTCATATAACTATCTAGTGGTGGCTCATAAGCATACGCTACTCCTGCTAAAGTATCCATTATCATATTTATCCAAAGCATTTGAATAACTGTAACAGGTGTAGTAATACCAAAGAAAGGCCCAATCACGCTTAAACTAACTGCTGTTAAATTAACTGTAAGCTGAAATATTATAAACTTTCTAATACTCTTAAAAATAGTTCTACCAAAAAGTATTGTCTTAACTATACTCTTAAAGTTATCATCTAGTATTATAATATCACTAACTTCTTTTGCTACTTCAGTACCACTTCCCATTGCAAAACCAACATCAGCTCTTTTTAATGCAGGCGCGTCATTCACTCCATCTCCAGTCATTCCAGTAACAAGTCCTAATTCTTGACTTAAAATAACAAGACGCTTTTTATCTTCAGGCAAGCTTCTTGCAACAACTCTTAACTTAGGAATAATCTTCTTTACTTCAATATCACTCATCTTATTTAACTCTTCACTAGTTAAAATAATATCTTCTTCACTACTAATAAGTCCAATTTCTTTAGCAATACTAGTAGCAGTAAGCTTATTATCCCCAGTTATCATAACAGTTTGAATGCCTGCTTCACTTACGCTTCTAATCCCACTTACTGCTTCTTCTCTAACTTCATCCTTAATCAAAATAAACCCAACGAAACTTAAACTATCCTCTTTTCCAGAACAACAAGCAAGTACTCTATAACCATTCTTTGTAAACTCATCTCCCTTACTAACTAACTCACTAACATTCTTAATAATACCCCTAGACCCATCACATCTATAATAATACTTACACTTACTACCTACTACTTCATAAGCACCCTTAACAAAAGTAGTATTCCCTTCATAATTTAATTTAACACTACTATACTTTAACTCACTAGAAAATTCATTTTTTTCTAACACTCTATACTTAGACTTACTCACTTCCCCTACATACTTAAGAATAGCCCTATCAGTAGTATTACCTCCAATTATCTCACTACTTATATAATTAGCTTGATTATTATAAACTAGATTTAACTTTAGTATTTCCCCCAACTTACACTTTCTTATATCACTAAAAGACTTATATAGCTTACCATCATAACTAGCAAACCCAACCATCTCTAATTTTCCCTTAGTTAAAGTACCAGTCTTATCTGTATACAAAATATTTAAGCTCCCACTACTCTCAATACCGACTAACTTTCTAACTAAAACATTCTCCTTTAATAACCTCTTCATATTACTAGACAAGACCAGTGTAATCATCATAGGTAACCCCTCAGGAACAGCCACTACTATAATTGTAATACCGAGAGTAAGACTATATAAAAGGTGTGGTGTAAATGTCTTGAATGAACCAAGCATAAGTTTAATCTTATCTAAATCAAAATTATTTTGAACAACCACTACATTAAATAAGTAAGACACAATTACTAGAAAAGCACAAATATACCCAATTTTACTGATAAATGCTCCCAGTACTCTAAGCCTATTCTTAAGTGGACTATCAGGTGTTTTCTCTTGAATATCCTTAGCTATCTTTCCATAATATGTATCATTCCCCACACCAGTTACAATAAACACACCACTTCCATTAACTACTACACTTCCCCTATAAACTTTCTTATTAATACTTTTATACTGTTCCTTAGTTTCCCCACTTAACATACTCTCATCTATATAAACACTGCCATTATAAATTACTCCATCAGCTGGAACCTTATCTCCACTTTCTAAATAAACATAATCTCCCTTAACAACTTCTTCAATACTAACATTCTTAACCACACTATCTCTAATAACCTTAACTAAAATATTACTAGTACTCTTACTTAACTTTTGAAATGCTTTCTCACTCCCATACTCGCTTAAACTACTAATAACAGTAGCCAAAATAATAGCAACAATAATACCAATAGTCTCATAAATATCACTATCATTCAAAAAAAACAATATCTTAACACCCAAAGCTATCAAAAGTATCTTAATAATCGGGTCATTCATTGCTTCAATAATAAGCCCAAAAATAGTTGTCTTTTTCTTCTCAGTTATTTTATTACTTCCATTTAATTTCCTACTACTTAATACTTCTTCACTAGTTAGACCCTTAATATTAAACATAAGCTTCACCACTTAAGTATATTAAGTTCATTAACTTTTAATGAATAAATACTTATAGACTACAAAACGAAGATAGTGTGTCCGCCTAAAGGTGGACTATCTATCTCCGTTTTTTTCTTAATATCATATTATATAAACTATCATTTTACCCTTTGATTACTTTATAGTAATTATATTAGTAAATTAATCGTTAGACACAGTTAAGTTAATGGGCTCAAGAGACACAGTTTAGCACCCACTTGTAGTTTCTTCTATTGTGTATGGTGCGTTTGCCGAGCCATCTCCTCCACTTGTCTTGACACAAGATTTGAGAGAAATTACTGGACGCACAAAGCTAAAACCGCTGGTGTAGCCGGCGTAGTTCAAGAAGCCAGGGTGATTCGCGTACACGCTGAACGTTCTAGAATAGTTTTCATACGAATCGTAAGGAGACAACAACAACCACGCGCCGTAACCTGTTGAGCTATAAGATCCATCTATACTACTAGAACTTGTTGTTAATGTCCCTTCCTTTGCATTTCTAAAATACCATGCATTTGCATTATAGTTTGCGTATATTCCACCTGCAAAACTTACTTCGTCTGCTGTCATTAATGCTATTGGATATGTTAGTTTTCCGTTACCTGTACTTGTGTCTACTGTGAATTTGTCTTCTGTTGTTGCACAGTCATAACTTGGTGTTTTATTTGTTATTAGTCTTGTGTATGCTCCAAAGTATGTATCTCCAGATACTGTATATGTTCTATCATTACAATATACTGCTGTTGTACTTAAGTATTTTGTATAATCTTTTGCTTCTAAGTTGCTTTTATACCAGTTATCTATATATGTTTTTACTGTACTGTTAGTTGTATTTTCTCTTGCGTTTGGTATACTTCCTAGGCTACCATACATATAACTTACATATGCTATATCATCACCATCACTTCCATCATTAAAATTTGATCTTCCTATATATGCGTCTGTTGCTGTAGTACTTGTTCCGTGATATAGTAGTCTTACACTGCCCTCAGAGTTTGTTCTTATTATTCTCCAGTATAAGTCTTGATTACTTTCATTCTTTCCAAACTTTACCCAGTTTGTTGTTACATTCCCCGCAAAATAATATACTGTTTTATTATCTTCTTTCGCAGTATAAAGTACTTGGTCAGTACTGTCAAATGCTGAACTGAATGTTGTTCTATTTGTTGTTGCTATTTCCCTATCTGATAATAGTTTATCATACAAAGTAGGCTTTGTCTCAATTGACCCAGGACAAGTATTACCACTATTACCTTGGGCATATATATGAGCACTAAAGTTTCCACCTAATAAACTATTTTGATCTACACTTCCATCATAACTTAACCATACTTTTAATGAATAAGCGTCTCCTGTTGTATTAGTTTTACTTAGATATTTATTTTGTGCAAGTAATATTATTGCTTTTCCATCTTTATATGTTACTGTACTAAAGTTTCCAGTAGTTGTACTAGACCCATTAGTAAGTTCATACTTCATATATTTAGAATTCTTAATGTTATCACTAATACTTTCAATTACTAAATAAACATTATAACAAACATCAACATTAGAGTCATCTGTTCTCTTAACAGTAAAATTCTTTATCTGCGCATTTGTATCTTTTTGACTATCTAATATTGGAAGTAATTTGTCTCCACTTATAGAATTCTCATTTAACTGTAGTTTTATTGTTCCACCTATTAATTCGAATGGATTAGTATTATTTACTATTCTTGCTTTAAAATAAGCATAAGAAGAACTAAATACTATTGCTATTAAGCAAAATACACTCACTGCCATTAATAGTAAATAATTCTTTGGATATTTATCTTTCATGTTATCCCTACTTTCTATAGAATATTTTATAATAAAAAAGAACTTTTTTCAAGTACCTACTTTACATTATTTAAACTTTTATTATATAATATTTTCTAAAAGGAAGTGAAAAGTGTGTTAAACATTATAAGTTGTGAATTTTTAAAAGAAATTATTTATAATTTATTTCTTAATGAAGGTAGAGAAATATATAATGAAGATGGTACTTTTAATAGATTTCAAATAGACGATAGTGATTATGATAATTTAAGTATATATGAAGCTCAAAAAAAGGCATTAAATAATATTAAAGACCAAAAAGGTGTTGAATATAAAAATTTAGAAAATTCTTATAATATTTTAATAGATAAGAAAACAGCAAATGAGTTTGTTTATTCCCATGATACCAAATATTCAAGTTATGAATTAAAATATGTTAAATATAAATTATCAAAATATTTAAAAGAATTAATAGAAAATGGAAAAGATAAAATATTTGATAAAAACAGAAAAGAAAAACACATATTAGATGCTAAATATGGTTTTTACAAATATAAAATAACTTTTTCAATTGTAGAAAAGAATATAGAAAGTATTTATGAAGCAATAGTACTTATTAGAAACTCATACGATGGAAAAAAATACTTATATGATATATTAAAAATCAAACAAATAAAAAAACAAGAATTAGCCTCCGCATGAGCCCTGGTCCTATTGGACGAGGCAAATTGGCGCTCCAGCTAATTCATGTGTATTAATAATACCATATTTTCAACATAAAGTAAACTATTTTTAAACAAAAAACAAGAACTAACCTCCGCACAAGCCCGTCAGTATTAGTGAACGAGGCAAGCTTGCTTCCAGCTAATTCATATGTATTAATAATATCATATTTTTAACACAAAGTAAACTATTTTTAAACAAAAAAACAAGAACTAGCCTCCGCACGAGCCCGTCAGTATTAGTGAACGAGGCATGCTTGCTTCCAGCTAATTCATGTGTATTAATAATACCATATTTTCAACACAAAGTAAACTATTTTTAAACAAAAAACAAAAACTAGCCTCCGCGCGAGCCCTGGTCATATTAGACGAGGCATATTTGCATCCAGCTAATTCATGTGTATTAATAATATCATATTTTTAACACAAAGTAAACTACATTTCTTCTAAAGTTAACTCTTCATGACTTGATGCGTTAACATCTAAATCACTAAATTCATTATTTTTATATAGTACATACGCAGCAGCTCCTATCATAGTTGCATTATCTGTACAATACTTTTTATCTGGAATAAACAACTTAACATCATTTCTTTCACACATCTTTGTTAAAGCTTCTCTTATATGTGAGTTTGATGCAACCCCACCAGCAATAGAAAAGTTTTTAACACCAAAATGATTAATCGCATTCTCACTTTTCCTAACAAGCACGTCTATTACAGCATCTTGAAAACTTCTTGCCATATCTTCTTTAACTATAGTTTCCCCTCTTTGTTTAGCATTATGTACTAAATTATTAACATGACTTTTTATCCCACTAAAACTAAAATTGAATGTATTATCATCTAATATCTTAGGCATATGATAAGTATTATTTCCATTACTTGCTAACCTTTCAACATTAGGTCCTCCAGGATAAGGCATATCAAGTATCCTTGCAACTTTATCAAAGCACTCTCCAACTGCATCATCTAATGTTCTTCCTATATACTTAAAACTACTTTCATTTTCCATATAAAGTAAATCAGTATGTCCCCCACTTATAACTAAACTAGTAAGTGGATAACTTAAATCTTGATTAATATTATTTGCAAGTATATGTCCCATCATATGATTAACTTTAATAAATGGTTTATTATAAACTAAACTAAGTGTCTTAGCAGCTTCTAATCCCACTAGCAAACTTCCTAATAACCCCGGTGCATAAGTAACCGCTATCGCGTCCATTTCTTCTACTTTCATATTTGCTTTTTTAAGTGTCTCATCTATTACTAAAGTAATATTTTCTAAGTGTAACCTACTAGCAACCTCAGGTACTACTCCACCATATAATTTATGTGTATCTATCTGTGTATTAATTGTAGTAGCTATATCTTCTTTCCCATTCTTAACAATACTAGCGCTTGTCTCATCACATGAGCTTTCAATTGCTAAAATATATACATCTTTCATAATTATTTCCTTTCCATTATATACGCATCATCATCTTTATAATACTTTAAACGCGTGTGAATAACTTTAAACCCTAAGCTTTCATATAAACTAATTGCTATACTATTTTTAGTTCTCACTTCTAACATAAATCTTTTATCCTTATATTTATCAAATATATAATTAAATAACTTCCTAGAATATCCTTTTCTTCTATACTCGTTCCTAGTAAAAACATCAATTATATTAATGTCTTCCATTACTACTTCTATATCTATAAAACTAACACTCACTTCATCTATCATATAAGATATTCTATATTTATAATACCCTATAGTACTTTCACTAATCACGCTTATTTACCTCAATTTCTTTAACATAATTAGCTCTAACTAAATGTGCATTAACACTACTTTTCTTTAATGCTTCACTTACTACTTTTTTAACATCTAACACTTTTGGTACTATGTTATACTTTTCATATTTACTCATATCTGTAACATATTGTTCTATTATATTATTTCCTCTTACATAATACCCTTTAGTATCTTCTATAACAGCAATGTTATTATCACTTTTTTCACTACTCACTAAATAAGCTTCCAAACTAGACATCAAGTAAATTGGCACATTTAATGTATAAGCAAGTGTTTTACCCACAGTAAGTCCTATTCTTAGTCCAGTAAAACTACCAGGTCCATTTATACAAACTATATTCTTTATATCTTTAACTGTTAGCTTATTTTCACTTAATATACTTCTAACCATAGGTACTAAATAAACTGCATGCTTATGAAAACTACCTTGTTCTTTAATAAAAACATCATTTTCATTAACTAAACCAACAGTAATCACTTCATCATGTGTATCAATAAACAACGTATACATAAAATCAACTTCTTTCGCCCTATATTTTATCACATTTAATAAAAAAATAAAAGAGTTTATAAAACTCTCTCACATAAATCATTATACTCTTCCCCATGAGGTGTAATATAAAAAACTCTTTTATTTTCGTCAACTATCTTAATTCTAATATCTAACCTATCTTTAGGTAAAATATCACTAATCAAATCAGCCCATTCAATAATAGTTACTCCACCTTTATTAAAGTATTCACTAATACCTATATCTTCCTTACTTTCACTTAATCTATAAACATCCATATGATATAACTTATACCCCTCTTCTCCATCATATTCTTTAATAATATTAAATGTAGGTGAAGTAATATTTTCACTTATTCCCATAGATTTAGCAAAAGCTTTAGTAAATAGTGTTTTACCACTACCTAAGTCTCCTTCCATACATATAACCATATTAGGAAACTTTTCACTTTCAATATTTTGAGCAAGCTCAATGGTATCCATGTCACTATTTGAAATAATTTTGTAATTCATAAATCTATCACCTCTTTAATTGTATCATAGCTTTTTAAATAATCAATACTAAGTTTATAAACTTTACAAATTTTTTTAGTTATAAGCCCTTACTAAGTATAGTTAAAAACATAAGATATTTACTGAAGGGGGAAATGTCATGTATTATGATGAAAGAGAGAATGCTTTTAACTATAGTGATATTGACAAGAAAAACGTAAGCGTGGATAACGAATATAACTATGTTGATATGAATAACAAAGTTAAAAATTTTGACAATGATTTTAAAGTAGACACTATTAACGTTAATGTTAACAACTTTAGAAAAGACAATTCTTTATATAGTTTGAGCGAGTCATTAAACAAAGGAAACAGTTTTAAAAACGAATATATTCCTTATAAAAATTATATTTATAAAGTAGTAGTAAAAGGAGAAAAAGATAGTTTACTTTTAAAAATTCAAGAATTAACTTTTAGAGCAATAGATTTAAATCTTTATTTAGATATATATCCAAATGATTTAGAAGTATTTAAAATTTTTAAAAACTCTATTAATGAATTAAACAGTGTAAAAGAAACTTACGAAAAGAAATATGGTCCACTTTGTGTAAAAAGCTCTAATATGTATAATGAATATTTATGGAATAATGTAATGTGTCCATGGATGAATGGAGGTAATAAGTAATGTTTAAATATGAAAAGATGCTTGAATATCCAATTAATATAAAGAAAAAAGATCTTAAAATGGCAAAACTACTTGCAGATCAGTTAGGTGGACCAAACGGGGAACTTGGTGCCTGCTTAAGATATCTTTGTCAAAGATTTACTATGCCTGATGAAAAAGGAAGAACACTACTTTCGGATATCGGATGTGAAGAAATTGGCCATTGTGAAATGATTTCTACTATGATGTATCAACTTATGGAAGGCGCTAGTATTGAAGAAATAAAAAATGCTGGACTAGAAGACTATTACACAACCCACAACAAAGGAATATTCCCAAGTGGCGCTAATGGTATGCCTTTCACTGCTGCATATATTGCTTCAAGTGGGAATGCTATCGTTGACTTAACAGAAGACTTAGCTGCCGAAGAAAAAGCAAGAAAAACTTACGAAAACTTAATGGACTTAACTAATGACCCTGACTTACTTGCACCACTTAGTTTCTTAAGACAAAGAGAAGTAGTGCATTATAATAGATTTAAAGAACTATTAGAATACTATAAAAGCAAAGGCATGTAATATAAAACTGCTAAACGAGGTGAAAAGTTTAGCAGTCTTTTTTTATACATCTCTTTTAAATAACTTAATGCTAAGAACAAAGAATATAACACTATACAAACTAAGTATAATAAATCCATTATTCAAAGTAACATTACTATTATAAATAGCATTATTTAATAAATGTATACTACCTTCAAAATAAGTAAAATCAATATAACATATTGGTAACTTATAAACAAAAGTAATTCCAAATTTAAGTAAATTTCCCATTAAAGTTGTTGATAACAAATACACTATCATGTTAATAACTAAACTAATAGTATTACCATTAAACAAAATCGTCATAAAGAATGTTAATAATATCATAAAAATAATAGGTACCATATATATAAAACTTTTAATAATCACATAATGCACTAAAGACAAATCAATAAACTTCTTATTATAATAAATAGTCTTAGTTAAATAAATTACACTCTTATCCCCAAAAATACTAGAACACACTATGTTTAACACATTAACTAAAGAAATAAAGAAAACTAAAATCGTAAGTAGGGATACAAATTTAGAAATAAAAACTTTCACTCTTCCTTCTTTAGCTAAAAACACATATTTTAAAGTACCATGTTGATAATCATAACTCAAACTTTGAAAAGACATAAATACTAAGACTATACCAACTAAATAATATAAAGGCATACTATTAATTATTATTTCTCTAGTCTTGCTATAAACAGTTTCACTATTAATTTCACTACTCACTAGACTACTCTTTTCATAATCATTATACTTTTCTAAATACTCTTGATAATCTCCATTACTATTAATACTAAAGTACTCTTTTTCACCTAACTTAGGACTAAAACTATCACTAGAACTCAAGTTTTTACTACTAATATATAAATAAACAACTGTAAAAATAGATACAACTAAAATTAAATAGATTAAACTCTTCTTTCTAGTCTCTTTATATAAGTCAGCCTTAATTAAGTTAATCATTTATCCTCCATTAAATCAATTAACATATCTTCTAATCCACTACTTTCATTAACTGCATATATAGGAACATTCTTATCAGCTAACTTCTTAACATAAACACTAACTTCTTCATCAGTCATATTCATACTTTCTGGTAATATATCCTTAGCTAAATCATAGTTTCCTAGTTTAAACTCTCTATGCCTAGTATCACTTTCTATTTTAGTAATACTCTTATTATTAATAAACAATATATCAGTAGTTAGTTTTTCCATTTCGCTAATCATGTGACTAGACACTATTATAGTTTTATCTTTCATGCTCTTTAATAACCTTCTTAACTCCATTATTCCCTTAGGGTCTAACCCATTAGTAGGTTCATCTAGTATAAGAACATCTGGGTCTTTTAGTAAGCTGACACCAAGTCCTAATTTTTGTTTCATTCCTAAACTAAAGTGTTTGACTATTCTCTTATCATTTATATCAAACTTTAATAACTCAAGTATTTCTTTAACTTTAGAATAATCTACATCATATAAATATGCAAAATATCTAAGATTTTCTTTAGCAGTCAAGAAGTCATACAAAGACACGTTATCCACTATTCCACTAACTTTAGAAATAGCTTCGCTAAAGTTCTTTCTCACATCAAAGCCATTTATCAAAACTCTTCCTTTAGATTTATATAAACCTATTATTATCTTTAGAAGAGTAGACTTTCCACTTCCATTTGCACCTACTAAACCATATATCTTACCTTTTTCTAAGTTAAAACTAACTCCTTCAAGTATATTATTATCTCCCAACTTCTTACTCACATTTCTAACTTCTACAGTATTCATTTTTTCTTCCATTTCTAGAAATATTAACAAATGCATTTGGATTTTCTTTTGCTTTCTTATAAATATAGCGTAACTCATTAATTAGTACATCCAGTAAAAACTCTCTCATAAACAAAGCTTTCTCTGAATTAAGTACCATAATAATTCTAATCGCGTCTTTCAAATCAACTGTTTCAGTATATCTCATTTGATTATCAAAACATATTAGTTTTCTCTTTTTAACTTTGTCATATAAGTCTAAATCATTTTTAATCTTTTTCCAAAGTTTAAAAGGGTTATTACTTCCAAATTCTTTCAAAATGTCTATTGGACTAAAATATATCATCTCAGCATCTAATTCTATAGCACCTCGAATGCAGTCTTTAACACTTTTTTTCATATAACCTTCTCCTTTCATTTTTCACCTCCAAACTCACTTTACCAAGTTTTAAAGAGTTTGTCAAATTTGCAGATTTTTAAAATTAACCCATGTTTTATGCTAAAACCTATACCCTTTTTTAATAAAACCCCACTCAATTTTTAAAATCTGTCAAAAAAATTTCTTCAAAAAAAATAAAACTTTTTCATAATTTAAAGTTTTTTGGTTCAAAAACAAACAAATAAATGTCTTAAATAATTATATAATATGCAATAAACTATTAACGAAAGGAACGTTCATTGATTAAATGTAAGCCTTTTTTTAAAATGTAAAAAAGCTTATTAAAGCATCTTTATGATTTTATAAAAAAATTTTTAATAAGCTTTTCGCGTAAAATTACTTGCATAAATTATAAAAATATAATATACTATTAATGAAAGGAACGTTCATTGATTGAATGTAAGCCTTTTTAGAACTTAGCATCTATCTTTATTACTAAAGATAGGTGTCTTTTTTTCTTACGTCGCTGTAAGAAAAAGATAATCCCCTTGATAAGGACACCAATTATGTCTCTTACCACATTATCACCCCCTCACCTTGACTTTCCCCTGAAGGAGCCAAGGTGAAAAAGCTCACCCAATATAAGCGTTCCTTGTTTTGTAGTCTAACATATAAGTTTATGTATGTCAAATTTGCAGATTTTTAAAATTAACCCATGTTTTATGCTAAAACCTATACCCTTTTTTAACAAAACCCCACTCAATTTTTAAAATCTGTTAAAAAAATTTCTTTAAAAAAAATAAAACTTTTTTATAATTTAAAGTTTTTTGGTTCAAAAACAAACAAATAAATGTCTTAAATAATTATATAATATGCAATAAACTATTAACGAAAGGAACGTTCATTAATTGAATGCAAGCCTTTTAGTGTCTTACACTTATCTTTATTACTAAAGATAGGTGTCTTTTTTTAAATAGAAAAAAGCCTATTAAAAACATCTTTATGATTTTATAAAAACATTTTTTAATATACTTTTCAGATAAAATCACTTGCATAAAATAGAAAAATATAATATACTATTAAATGAAAGGAACGTTCAGTGATTGAATGTAAGCCTTTTTATGATCTTACATCTATCTTTATTACTAAAGATAGGTGTCTTTTTTTCTTACGTCGCTGTAAGAAAAAGATAATCCCCTTGATAAGG
>CAKOIS010000014.1 GCA_934087065.1 uncultured Bacilli bacterium | reverse complement strand
CATGTTCCAAACTTTACCCAGTTGTTTCTAGCATCTCCTGCAAAGTAATACACATCAGTATTATTTTCTTTTGCTTTATATAAAGTATTTACGTTAGTTTCAGTAAATGTTGTACTAAAATCTGTTCTTGTTTTTATTGTTGGGTTATCAGCTAGTAACTTTTCATATATTTCAGGTTTTCCTGTGCTTTCTTCAATAGCTAAAGTTCCACCTAGTTTCTTTCCCATATCTGCACTTTGGTCTTCTTCTGTGCTTACGTAATTAAACTCTACTTGGTATGACTGTTTAGTATTTTTAGGTATTGTAATATTGTAAGCTAGAACTACATCTTTTGAAGTTTCTGTTTTAATTACATTTAAATAGTTATCCATATTGTATCCAGTATCACTTGTTATTTTATACTGAAGTGTATTTATACTTTCAAATGTATTAACTAGTCCTTTTAGTGTAATGTTATAACTAAAGTCTTCTTTGCTATTATTAGTAATTGTAAAAGTCTTAACATTATTCCAGCCTGGACTTATTACATCACTTGCTATACTGGAAGTATCCGTAAAAGTTATCGCAACATTCTTTGCTACTAAGTTTATATCTTTTGGGTTACCAATTACTCTTGCAGCGAAAAACGCAAGACTACAACTTATCGTTACTATTATTAATGTTGTTACTACTACTCCTAAATCTATTTTTTTCATAAATTATCATTCCTTCTTTCTTTAGTATGCAAAAAAATGGGTAGAATTATTCTATCCATTATATTTAGACATATGAAAACTTGAGTTATTTATACTATTTAAATAACCCCCCCCCATTTTGTACTTTATTTTGTACTGATTGGTAAGTTTTCATATGTTCACCTTCTATCTTTATTACATAATAAATGATATCAAAAAAAGTACTATTTTTCAAGTACTTTATTTGAATAAATTCTTTAATCTTTGGAAAAATGTTGTCTTTGTTTTAGAAGATGTATCACTTACTGATTTTACTTCTTTTTTTGCACTATCTATTTTTAAGATAAACTTAGTTTCTCCAGACATATTACTTTCAGTAAAACTCTTGTATTCATTACTTACATTAACTAAAGCTTTAACTCTACTAGTAACATCTTTTACTTCAGTCATTTTACTACTTAATACTTTTATTCCTTCATCATTATATGAAGTAATTCCGTCATTTAAAGCATTCATTCCATTATCAAGTGTTTCTATTCCAGCATATAATTCTTTTAAGCTTTTGTTTACTTCTTTAAGCATTGTATCAACTACACTACCTGCAACCTTTGTACTTAACTCGCTTGCTACTATAGTAGAAGTTTGTTTTGCAACACTCACACTTACTTCTTTACTAACTTTTTCCATAACATACATACTTACTTCTTTTGTTAAACTTTCAAAGTAAGGTAATGCTTTATCTTGACTAACAACATAACAACTTCTTTGTTGTTCAGTAGTCATTTCTCCACCTTGTTCTTTAACTACTTGTCCTGTTTTACAGTTAACATAATCATTATATAAATTAGTGTCATTTAAATAGCTTACCATTTGTTTACTTACTATGTTATTTAAACCCTCATCTTCATTCTTTTGACTTTCTTCTTTAACACTAAGCCAAACTTTTTCACTTAAAGCTTTCATGTAACTTTCTGTAAACATTGAATTTACTTCACTTGTAGCTGAAGATTTAATTCCACTTAGTACTTCATTAGTTAAAATGTTTTCTTTACTTAAGCCAGCTATTTTTGAGTTTAGAGTATTCTTTAGAAGTGTTGTACCACTTGCTAATTTGTTAGAACTTTCATTTATTAAATCCATATTACTTTGTAGTTTGTTTACACTGTCATATAGAGTATTTAGTTTATCTAATTCGCTTAGACTACTGTTGTCTATTATTTTTGGTACGATTACAAAGTACATAGTATTTAAGCTAAATTCTTTTGTTTCATAACTAATAGTGACGTTACTCATATTTTGAATACTACTTATTTTAAGTGATTCACTAAGTCCTGGTATACTTACACCAGTTACGAAAGTTTTACTTCCACTTGTAACAGTTTTACCATTATTTACAGTTATATCTTTATTAATAGTATTGTCTAAATAAGTTCCCATAGTTACTACAAATGGTGTATAAATAGTTTCATTCTTTCCATTAATATTCTTTACATGTTTATCTAAGTTCTTGTAGTTTACTATTATTTCAACTTTACCACTTTTACCTAACATATCTTTTAGTTCTAACTCTTTTCCGTCAAGTTTATATTTAACGCTTACTTTTACTGGTAGTTCTTTATTAGTAACACCACTATAAAGAATGTTTTCTCCTAGTGTGTTCCAAGTAAGATAGTTATTATCTTTAGTAAAACTTGTATTAGAGTTTAAATTAGTTATGTTTTCAAGTATTGAATAGTCTTTAATTTCTATGTTTTTATTGTTTAATATGCTTTCACTTACAGTACTAGAGTTAACAGTACCATCACTATTAAGTTTTGTGAATACTGTTTCTTCTTTTGTTAATGCATAACTTGTAGTTGGCATTAGTACTAGCAATGATACTAAACCAACAGCTAATTTTTTCTTATTTATTTTTTTCATTTTTTCTTCACTTTCCTTTACAATTAATTTATCAAATATTAATAATATACTAGGTAAGACAGTTAGTACAACTACCATACTTATTAAAGCACCACGGCTTATTAATGAACACAAACTTCCTACCATTTCTAGGTCGCTATATATGCCTACTCCGAATGTTGCTGCAAAGAAGCATGAGGCACTTACTATAATTGACACGCTTGTTTGGTTAAGTGTTTCTTTTATAGCAGTTACTTTGTCCATAGTTTTTCTTTTTTCTAGATATGTTGTAGTTAGAAGTATTGCATAATCTATAGTTGCACCTAGCTGTATTGTACCTAAAGTTATAGGTGCTACAAATGGTAAAACGTCTCCTGCAAAATATGATATTCCTAAATTAGTAAATATTGCAAATTCAATAGTACTTACTAATAATATTGGAAGTAAAAATCTTCTTAAGACAATTACTAGAAGTAAGAATATACATATAATAGACCATGAATTTACATCATTAAAGTCTTTGTCACTTATTGTAATTAAGTCTTTCATAAGTGGACCTTCTCCTGCAACAATTGCATTTTTATCTACTTTTTTAACTAAATCATTAACAGTTGTTATTTGGTCGTTTAACTCGTCACTTGCTACTTCATAAACTGAGTTTATTAAGATTAATTTATATTTATCATTACTTAGCATACTTGTAACATCACTAGGTAAAGCATCTATACTTATGTATTTAGTTATCTCACTTTCACTAAGTACTAAGTTTATTCCTTCAACATTCTTTAAATCATTTGTTAAGTTTTCTAAGTCGTTTTGTTTAACATCTTTACTAATTAGTATTATTTCTGGACTAACTATATTAAATTTTTCTTTAACTTCATTGTTTGTTTTTATACTTTCTAGTGTTTTAGGTAATGTTTCATCAATTTTGTAGTATACTTCTACTTTAGAATTTGCTTTATACATAGGAAATAATAATATTAAGAATACTATAAATATTACTATGTAGTGTTTTACAATAAAGTCGTTTAATTTAGTTAAAGGTTTAACCAGTACTTTATGAGATGTCTTTGATATTAAGTTATCAAATGTTAGTAGTAAGCATGGGAATATTGTAAGTACTGCGATTAAACCAAGTAATACTCCTTTAGCCATTACTATTCCAAGGTCTTTTCCTAAAGTTAAACGCATCAAACAAAGTACTAAGAAGCCTGCGATTGTTGTTAGTGATGAACCTGTAACAGATGTGAATGTTTCACTTATTGCTTCACTCATAGCACTCGCTTTAGGCATTTTATTTTTTTTGCTTTGATATGAGTGGTATAAGAATATTGAAAAGTCTGTTGTAACACCAAGCTGTAAAACTGCTACTAGGGCTTTTGTAATGTAACTGATTTGTCCTAGGAATATGTTAGTACCCAAGTTATAAACAATAGCCATTCCAATATTAATTAGAAGTAATACTGGAACGATATATGAGTCTAAGCTTACTGCTAAAACTATTATACAAAGTACAACCGCAATTACTATATAGATAGCTATTTCACTATTAGATAAGTTCATAGTATCAAGTACCATGCTACTCATTCCACCAATGCTTAGGTTTTCACTAATATTTCTTAGTTCATCAACTGCGTCAATAGTTTCTTCACTTGAAGTTGAGCCGTTAAATGTTACAAGTAAAAGTGTGCTATTATCACTCACTAGATACTTGGTTATACTTTCAGGTAACATATCTAGTGGAACACTTGAACCTACAACGTCAACTAAACTACCAACTTTGTTAACTCCTTCAATTTTTTTGATTTGATTTTCTAGCTTTAGTATGCCTTCTTTGTCTACGTTTTCTGCTACTACTAAAGCATAAGCTCCCATATTAAACTCATTAGTTAATATGTCTTGTCCTTCTATTGTTTCAATATCACTTGGTAAGTAAACTAATATGTCATAGTTTATTTTTGTTAACTTCATGCCAACAAAGGATAAAGCTAATAATACAAATGAAATAATTAAAACAATATTTTTATTTTTGCAAATAAAATCACTAAATTTTTTCATATATTTTCCCTCTTTCCGATAATGTATTTTATTACTTTCTATAATTAAAATGAATATCACAACTGTTGTTTTGTATGTTATCATACATTTTTATATTTTTTGTATTGGTAAATAAACAACACGTGTATTTTATCTTTACATTTGTTTAATAAAATTATATAATTTAATTGGTGATGTTATGAAGGAAGATTTACGTATTACTAAAACTAGAAAGGTTTTATTTGAGACTTTAGTGCTTTTAATGAAAGAGAAAAGTTTTGAAGAGATTAAAGTAAGTGATATTTGTAAGAAAGCTTTAATAAATAGAAGTACTTTTTATAGTCATTATAGTGATAAGTACGAGTTATTTATGGAGTTAATTGACGCACTTAAAGATAATTTGACTGAATCATTAAATAATAATGATTCAAATGTTTATACAAGAGAATACTTTATTGATTTAATTAAATTACTTTTAGACCATATAGATGAGAAAAAGGATATTTACTATTCAATTTTACTTAATAATAGAAATAGTATTGTAATAGATATTATTGTAGATGTTGTAAGTAAAGATGTTAATAATCGTTTAAGTAGTGCTAATATAAATAATAACGGTGTGCCTAGTGAAATAATTTCAAAATTTTATTTAGGTGCAGTAGCATCAGTTGGAATTGAATATTTAAGTAGTAAAAACAAATATAAAAAGGAAGATATAATTAATTATATCGATAAACTTATACCAGAGAATATAAATAACTAACTAAAATGCCATTTTAAAGTGGCTTTTTTTATTATTTAAAAGTTTTTCTTTTAATTCATCTGAAAGTCTATCATACTCATTACTCTTTATTCTTTCAGCTAATGCCCTTTTGCTTAAATTATCTCGTTTAGTAATACTAATATAATAATTGATTTTATTGACATCTTTTAAAGGCAAAAGTAATCTTAGGTGTTCCCAGGTCAATTGGTGCGCCAGTGGCGCACCTTTTTCAAAAAGAATATAAAATTGACGCATTCTCTTTAAATTAGAGACAGAGTATTCTCTTCCAAATTCATTAGTTAAAATACTTGCATATTTCTTTACTATACCTTCTCCATAAAGTTTACCTGCTTCTGCTAGTTCTTTTCCTATATTATAATTCATTGTAAGTTTTACATTGTTTATCTGATAATTTTTAACTATTACTTTAGCATTACCACTTATTATTTCATTTTTTATATTATCTAAATATTCGTCTGTCATAAACACTCTCCTAACTAATTTGCACAGTTTTATTTATTTTAAATTCTACTATTGTTATTTGATTATCTTTTACATAATGTGCTTCAAACTTATTTACTGACTTTGTTATAATTATTCCAATAGTACTATTTTGAGTTATATTTTTTAAGTGTTCGTCTATATAGTTCATATATGTTTTTATTTGACCATAGTCACTTTTCTTATACTCTCTTGCTTTTATCTCTACTACACAATATCTACTGTCCACCACATTATAAAATAGATAATCTATATAATTCTTTTTGTCTCCAATGTTAAGTTTATATTCTCTTCCAACGTAAAAATATCCACCGCCTAGTTGTTTCATAAAACTATCTAAGTTTTCATAAATAATTTCTTGTAATATTTTTTCAGTATAAACTTCATAACTTTTATTAGGCACTAATACAATTGGACTGGGGACACTTTGATTTAAAGAAAGTTCTTCTTTATTTAAAAGACTTTCTTTTGCTTCATTTGAAAGCCTACCATACTCATCACTTTTTATTCTTTCAGCTAATGCTCTTTTACTTAAATTATCTCGTTTAGTAATATGAATATAATACTTAATTTCTTTGATATCTCTTAGTGATAATAAAATCTTGTAATGACTCCACGTCAATTGTCGCTCCAGTGGAGCGACTTTTTGAATTAATAAATAAAATTGTTGCATCTTATATAAATCTTTTTCCTTATATCCACTTCCAAATTCCTTAGTTAAAATACTTGCATATTTTTTTACTATTCCTTCTCCATAGTGTTTACCTGCTTCTGCAAGTTCCTTACCAATATTATAATTCATTGTAATTTTCACATTATTTATCTGATAATTCTTAGCTGCTACTTTAGCATTTCCATTTATTATTTCATTTTTTATATTTTCTAAATAATTGTCTATCATAATTTTCCCTCCTAATATATTTATTCGACAAAAAACGCGAAAAGTCTTTTTTTATTTTGACTTTACGCGAAATTTGACGTGTTTTTTTACATGTTTTGTGTAAACTAAGTTATAAAAAAAGAAAGCATAAACAACTTATAAAAGCTATTTGCGCTTTCCCCATAAAAATTGATGCTTTAGCAAAAGTAAGCATCAATTATTTTTTATTTTACTTTCCCACAAAAATTGAAGAACTTTTTTTTGCCAAAGTATTTCTTTTTTTGTTGACTTTTTTACTAATATATCATATTATATAAACTATCATTTAACTCTTAGATTGCTTTATAGTAATTATATTAGTAAATTAATCGTTAGACACAGTTAAGTTAATGGGATCTTAGCATCCACTTGTACTTTCTTCAATTGTGTATGGGCTACTTGCTGTGCCATCTCCCCCACTTGTCTTGACACAAGATTTGAGAGAAACTGCCGGACGCACACCGCTCGCGCCGTAGACGTAGTTGCCGTACAAGCCGCCAGGGTAGGACGAACCGTCCACGTAGAACACGCCAGCGCTGCTGCCATCCCAACTGAGAGGAGACAACAACCACCAATAGGTTGAGCCTGTTATACTACCATTTGTGCTGTTTAAATAATACCATGCGTATGGACTAGTTAAACTTGTTCCATTTTTTCCACCTGCACGCATTATTTCATCAGAGGTCATTAATGCTATTGGATATGTTAATTTTGCACTTGTATTATCTACACTGAATGCATCGCTTGCTTCTGTACAGTCATATGTAGGTGCATAATTTGTATTTACTCTTGCACGCGGTGCATAGTTGAAATCATCTGTATTATATGTCCCTGCTGTTTGTTCTGTTCTATCATTACAATATACTGCTGTTGTACTTAGGTATTTTGTATATGATGTCATGTTACCTGCATACCAATTATCTATTGCTGTTTTTATTGTGCTGTTATTTGTATTTGTTCTTGCCTTTGCTAATGTATCGTCATTTTCTCCATACATATATCCTACATATTTTGGACTATTGTCTGAAGTGTTGAAAGCACTAGTACCAGTACTTAAATATCCACTTGTTGTATCATGGCTTGTTCCAGAATACAACATTCTTATACTTCCATCTGCATTTGTTCTTATTATTCTCCAGTAGTATCCTGCAAATTTTACCCAGTTGTTTGTTGTATTTCCTGCATAATAATATACTGTAGTATCTGCTATATTATGTACATTCTTTTCTGTTGCTGTAAATAGTGTTCCTTTTGTATTATTTGTAAATACCGCATAATATGTATCTCTGGTACTTCTTGTTGGGTTGTCATTTAGTATTTGACTTAAAAGCGTAGGTTGTTCTGTTCCCTCGGTTATAAATAATGTTCCACTTAGTTTCTTACCCATATCATCACTTTGGTCTACACTTTCATCGTTTGCATACTTAAATTCAATAGTGTAACTTTGTGTTACTCCATTAGGTATTACTACACTATAAGCTAGTATTGTATCTTTAGGTACACTAGACTTTGGAATATCCTTAAACTCAGTCATATTGTATCCATTATTTGTACTGGTTATTTTGTATTGTAAATATCCTTTAGTTACAAAAGTATTTAACAAGTCTTTTATTACTATATTATACTTGTATTCTGTTTTAGTATCATTTTTAATAGTAAATGTTTTAGTTTTTTGCCAGCCTGGTTCTATATCAGTTTCTGTTAAAGCTCCATCACTATCTGTAAATACTATTTGTAAGTTTGCACTTGTTACACTTACATTTTTACCCTTTCCTATTATTTGTGTTGTAAAGTAAGCCAGTGATACACTTAGTACTACTACAAGTAAGCTTACTATTACAAGTGTTAATTGTTTTCGTTGCAAATTAATGTTCTCCTTTCTTTTTAAGACACGAAAAAATGGGTAGAGTTATTCTATCCATTTAATTGCACATGAAAAACTATAGTTATTTATACTATTTAAATAACTCCCCCCCCCACTTGTACTTTATTTTGTACTAAAGAGTTAATCTTCATGTACTTCACTTCCTATCTTTATTACAAGATAATCTTATCAAAAAAAGCACTATATTTCAAGTGTTTTTTAATTATTTACTTATTTTTAAACAATTGAGAATAGCATCAATACTAAAATGTTTACTATTGCAATTGTTATAACTACTTTTAATGCCCATTTGAACCAAGTTGAATAGTCTACTTTAGCTAGAGCAAGTCCTCCCATTATTGCTCCACAAGTTGGAGTTATTAAGTTTACTAATCCATTTGCACTTACAATAGTCATAGCCGCTACTTCAGTTGAATAACCTAAGCTTGCAGCAAGTGGTCCAGTTATTGGAGTTGAGAGTGTAGCAAGTCCACTACTTGATGGTACTAAGAATGATAGTACTACGTGTAGTAAGTAGTTAAGTGGAACGTATACTAATTCTGGTAGTTTACTTAAATGTTCAGTTGCATTATAAATAATGTAATTGTCTAAGTAAGTTTGTTTCATTAATACAGAAGCTCCTCTTGCTACTGCTATTACTAAGATAACACCTATCATATCTTTTGTTCCATCAATAAATGTGTCTACAAACTCTTTTTCTTTGTAACCATTGATTAAAGATATTACTATACTCATTAAGAAGAACCAAAGTGCAGACTCGTAGAAGTACCAGTTACCTAAACTAGAGCCTGTAAGCCATCCAGTAAATCCATCAAAGAAAGTTATGTCAAATTCTCCCCATGGAATAAATCCTATAATCATTATTAAGAATGTTAAAGCAAAAACACATAAAGTTATTTTTTGTTTTGTAGTTAAAACTTCTTTTTGCTTTGATTTTTCCTCAAATTTACCAAATTCTTTTTCAGCTTCTTCTTGCTCTCTTAAGGAAAGTATAGTTGAACCTTTATCTTTTTTAACTTTACTTGCATAGGCTAACACAAACAATGTTGATATTAGGTAAGCAAGTAACCATAAAATTATTCCTATAAATAAAATTGTTCCTTGATTATATTCTACACCAGCTGCTCTTAAAGCAGATAATACAGCTCCTGTTGCAAATGGGTTAACTGTTGAACCAAGAACACCAGTACCAGCACCTAATAAAATTACTGCTGCACCTACAAGTGGGTCCATTCCTGCGGCAAACATCGTAGCTGCTAGAAGTACGTAGAAGCCAACTGTTTCTTCAAGCATTCCATATGTTGTACCACAAATTGAGAAGATAAACATTAATATTGGTATTAACCATAATTCTTTACCTTTTAATTTTTGTACTAAAACTTTAATGCCTGTTTCTAAAGCTTTAGTTTTGTCTATTATTTTAAGAAAACCTCCTAAAATAAGTACGAATATTGCAACATCTACAGCATTTTCAAATCCCAATATTGGTGCTAGTAAGATTTGGCTAAGGCTTGCTCCTACTGTACCACTACCATTTACTATTTCTTTACCAACGAATTTAGCATCTGGTAGTAAATGTGAAAGAATTCCAAGCGCTACTATAACTATCATTATAATAGTGTATGCTGATAACATGCTTCTATTCTTTTTCTTTGTCATATTATTTTCCTCCTTTTATGACTGTACCATTTTTGTGTTCTAATGCGTCACTTGCGCATTCTAGCGATGTAATTATTGCAGTTTTATTTGAGTTTTCTACAAAATTTATACATGCTTCTATTTTAGGTAGCATACTTCCAGGAGCAAACTGGTTATCACTTATATACTTTCTTGCTTCTTCTACTGTGATAGTATCTAACTCAATCATATTTTCTTTATTATAGTTTAAGTATACTTTATCAACAGCAGTTAATATAAGTAACACATCAGCATCAACTTCTTTAGCAAGTAAACTAGCTGACTTATCTTTATCAATTACTGCATCTACTCCTTTTAAAGTATTATTTTCCATTATAACTGGAACTCCTCCACCTCCAGCACATATAACAATAACACCCGCTTCAACAAGTTTTTTTATAACTTTGTCGTTTAGTATTTTTTTAGGTATAGGAGATGGTACTACTCTTCTATATCCACGGCCTGCGTCTTCTTTAAAAATGTAACCTTTTTCGTTCTCTATTACACTGGCTTCTTCTTTAGTGTAAAACATTCCAATAGGTTTAGTAGGATTTTTAAAACATCCATCATTTTTATCAACTAAGACCTCTGTTATTAAGGCTACTATAGATTTGTCAATACTTCTTTTGTTTAGTTCATTCATTATTGACTGTTCTATATGATAACCAATATAACCTTCACTCATACTACCACACTCTGCAAATGGCATTGATGGAGTAGCAGCGCTTCCATTACTAGCATACTCCATTGCAAGAGAGATTTGCCCAACTTGCGGTCCATTTCCATGTGTAAGTATTACTTTGTTACCTTTTTCTATAAGGTCCACTATTACTTTAGAAACACCTTCTAGAATAGATAATTGTTCACTAGGAGTCTTACCAAGAGCATTTCCTCCTAGAGCTATAACTATTTTACTCATTACTCTTCCCTCATTGTTAGATATACTACCGCTTTTATTGTGTGTAGTCTATTTTCTGCTTCGTCAAATACTTTTGATTTTGGACTATTAAATACTTCGTCAGTGACTTCCATTTCTTTTAAGCCAAATTTTTCGTATATTTCTTTTCCGATTGTTGTGTTTAAATCATGAAATGATGGTAAGCAGTGTAAGAATATTGCGTTTTCGCTTGCATTTGACATAACACTCATGTTTACTTGATATGGACTAAGTAATTTGATACGACTAGCCCATACTTCATCTGCTTCTCCCATTGAAACCCATACATCAGTATATATAACGTCAGCACTCTTAGTAGCAACACTTACATCTTCTTCTAAAGTTATAGTACACCCATTAGTACTAGCAATTTCCTTACAAGTGTTAACTAACTCTTCTTGTGGCCATAGTTCACGTGGAGCACATGCTACAAAGTTTATTCCCATTTTAGCACATACTACCATTAGTGAATTTGCAACATTGTTTCTAGCATCTCCCATAAATACTAACTTTAAGCCTTTTAAGTAACCAAAGTTTTCTTCAACAGTCATAATGTCTGCAAGCATTTGTGTTGGATGGAATTCTGTTGTAAGCCCGTTCCAAACTGGTACTCCAGCATTTTTAGCTAACTCTTCTACTATTGTTTGACTATATCCACGATATTCTATTCCATCATACATTCTACCTAATACTTTAGCAGTATCAGCAATACTTTCTTTTTTACCCATTTGACTAGCATTAGGGTCTAAATACGTCACTCCCATACCAAGGTCAAGTGCAGCAACTTCAAAAGCACATCTTGTTCTAGTTGAAGTTTTTTCAAATAAAAGTACAATATTTTTATTTGGTAAATATTTGTGTTCAATATGTAATTTCTTCTTTTCTTTAAAATCTTTAGATACGTCTAGTAAGAATCTTATTTCTTCAGGTGTATAATCTAATAATTTTAAGAAATGTCTTCCTGTTAAATCCATTATATATCCTCCCTAATTAGTGGCATACTCATACATCTTGGGCCGCCTCTTCCACGTGATAATTCAGCACTTGGCATTTCAAGAACTTTTATTCCGTGTTCTCTTAGTATATTGTTAGTCATGTTGTTTCTATCGTATACTACTACTACACCAGGTGCTATACAAAGAGTGTTTGTTCCATCATTCCATTGTTCTCTTTCACTAGATATTTTTTCTCCTCCAGCACATGGAATAAGTGTAATTTTCTTTCCAAGATATTTTTCTAATATTTCTTCTAAACTACCTTCTACTTTTTTAACATTTAGGTCTTCAAATGTAGTTGGATCATCTCCTTCGGTGATTTCGTAAACTTCTAGAGTGTTCATTATTCCTGGATGGTATGTAAACTTATCGTAATCTATTTGTGTAAATACAGTATCTAAATGCATAAATGCACGACTTTCTGGTATTTTGAAAGCCAATACTGTTTCTACTTCACAAGTAGGTTCTTTAAATAAGTTTTTAGCAAGTTCATCAATTGCGGCAGGTTCTGTTCTTTGTGAGATACCTACAGCAATAACTTTGTTACTTATGTTTAGTACGTCTCCACCTTCAATGTGGTAAGGTAAGTTTCTACTATAGTACCTTTTTACTTTGCCTTTGAAGTCAGGATGATACTTGAATATAAAGTCAGCATATATAGTTTCTCTATTTCTAGTAACTGAGTACATTCTATTTAGTATTGCCCCGTTACCACAGCTTGCAAATGGGTCTCTAGTAAAGTAAAGATTTGGTATTGGGTCAGCTAAGAAGTCACTTTCATCACTCACAAAGTCAACTAAGCTTTTTTCTACTTCTCTTTTTCTTAATGGTATTTCTTCTATTTTTATACCACTCATTGTTTTTAATACTAATTCTTTTTTATCAGTAAAGCTATGTAAGTAGTCATATACTAGAGTTCTATATTTAGGAGTAGTTATTCCAGCTTCATAAATAAATTCTTTTAGAAATTCATCTAGTATTTCTTCACTCATACTTAATACTTCACTAACTAGGTCTTCTAGATATACTACTTCTATACCATTTTCTTTTAGAATTCTTGCAAATGCGTCATGTTCAGCTTGCGCAACTGGTAAGAAAGGTATATCATCAAATAAAAGTCTTCCTAATGTATCTGGAGTTAGATTTAGTAGTTCGTTTCCAGGTCTATGTAGAAGTACTTTTTTAAGTGGACCTATTTCACTTTTTACATTAATTCCTTCCATAAATCATTTCCTTTCTTTTGTAGTGTCCTACTATAATAAGTATACCAGTAAATGTGTAGTTTTTCAACTAAAAAAATATATAAACTATTTTTAATTTATATGTTTTAATTTTAAATTATTAGTTATATTAATGCACTCTGTAAGTTGAGAAGAAGTTTTCTTTTTTCTTACAAAAGAAAAAAAAGACGTCTATCTGTTAGTATTAAGATAAACGTCAACAAATAACCAAAGCTTGGCGTTCAATCACTGAACGTTCCTTACATTTAATATTGTATACTA
The DNA here is from genome assembly GCA_934087065.1 of uncultured Bacilli bacterium. Taxonomy (GTDB): domain Bacteria; phylum Bacillota_I; class Bacilli_A; order RF39; family UBA660; genus CAG-628. The sequence continues at coordinate 7,554 of CAKOIS010000014.1, read as the reverse complement.
TTTTTTATTTTATGCAAGTATTTTTTATAGGTTCATGTACATTCATATAAACCTCCTTATATTTTAGTATAGCATTTGGTTTTCAAAAAACTTTTAATTTCTTTTGTATTTTTACCTTCATAATAATTAATTAAAAGAAGTTTAAATTCATCAGTTAATTCTGAAGGTATACTAATTATTCCTAAACCATTTTTAATGAGATAATGATTAGCAAATATAACTGCAGTTCTTTTGTTACCATCTACATATATTTGTTTTTTCATTGTATATAAAAGTAATTCTATTGCTTTGTCAACTTTATTATTTTTTTTATTTATAATTTTGTTAAGTTCGTCTTTAACATCACTTTCAATAGGTATACCAGGCATCAAAGAAGTTCCACCTATTTTAACTGGAACGCTTCTTATTTTGCCAGCAGTGCTATAAAATCCTTCTATACATAGTTTATTAATTTCACAAAGTAAATTATAGTCTGTTGATGAAAGTAATACTCCTTTATTTAGAACAAATTCCCATGCATGTTTTAAATCAAGAACTTTTAAAACGTCAGTAGAAGATATTCCACTTACTTCCCCACCTTCAATTATTGTTTCAGTAAGAGCAAAAGTTGTTGATATTCCTTCTAAGACTGCTTGTTTGTAAATTGTATCAACTAAATTTCTTTTTGCAAAGTCAACATTTAATTTAACTTTATCGCTAAGAACAAAATTATCTACATTTTCTTCTTTTAAAATATTATTTAATCTTTTTATCTCTTTTTTTAATTCTTTAACTTTTATATTATTATTTAGTATTAGGTTATATAATTCATCACTATATTCTCCTACATATCTACTTATTAGTTTTCCATTATCTCTATAGTGAACATAAATATATTTATTACATTTCTTATCTCTAACTTCAATTGAGCCATGTATAATAGAAGAAACTTGAGTTTCTAATCTTTTTTTATCATCTAACATACCAATTAATTCAACATTTTTCATACTATATCTCCTTTATATACATTAAACACACCTTTAAAAAAAATGTGAAACATTTTAAGTGCTTTTTCACTGATTTTGTTTCACATTTTGTTATACTAATTATTCATTACTTTTTATTTCATTAACTAAGTCTTTAATTGTACATTTAATATTTCTTGTTTGATAATCTAAATCTTTTTTCGCTTTAGCATTTGTAAAGTTAGAATTAGCATTTAATGTATACAATGAATATCTAGTAAATAATGGTGTTGTTTTTCTAAGTCTATAATATAATTCAAATAAACACGCAATATTTTTAACCATTTTTATTGAAATAACTTTTTTTATTGATTTAGCTTTTCCGTACTCACAAACCAAATCAGCTATTTTTTTAATAGTTACATATTCACCTGATAAAATATATCCTTCTCCTTTTTTACCTTTAGTGCAAGCATTAATAACACCTCTAGCAACATCTCTTACATCAACAAAGTCATACCCACCCTCAGTTAATAAAGGAATTTTTTCATTTAAGATTTTTTTTATTAAAACTGTCATATTAGTATTGGTAAAATCATTTACTCCTAATAGGCCTGACGGAAAGACAACACAAGCATTTAAATTATTGTTTTTAACTTCATTAAATACATACCTTGTTGTTTCAGCTTTAGTCTTTGCATATAAACCAACAATTTTATTTGGATCAAAACTTGCATTTTCATCCATTACTTCATGATTTAATTTTTCTTCTATTGCATGTACACTACTAACATAGATTAGTTTAGCATTTATTTCTTTGGTTTTTTGAATAATGTTTTTAGTACCTTCAACATTAACTTGATATACTCTTTCGTTATATTTGCTATCAAGGTATACTATTGAAGCACAATGAATAACATAAATATTTGCTTTTTCTTTAACACTTTCATCAATATTAAATATATCTTTTAATGTTTCTATCTTTGTTACATCACCATAGAATTTTTCACATTTAAGTCCTTTTAGAGCATCTGTTTTATCATTAGGTAGAATTAATGCTCTTATTTCGTTATTATTATCTTTTTCAAGTAATCTTACAATATTGTTTCCAAGAAAACCATTTGCTCCTGTTATTATATAAATATTTTTCATGTTTTTCACCTCTATTTTCTCAAATTTGTTAGTTGAGATTATAACTTTTATTAATATTTACTCCATTAATTTTTCATTAATTAATTTAACAATCTATTCCTACCTTCTACAACGTATTATAAACTCATTCTATCTTCAATTTCATTTTATCACATTTTCGCTGATTTTTCTATTGATTTTTTTGATTTATAAATAATTCCTAACTATAATTTTCTCTATCTTTACCACTCATTGAATAATGTTATATATAAGAACTATTCTAGCTATGTTCTATTCTTTTACATCAACTTTGAATAAATTTGTAATTTTATTTACGCTTTGATTTCATTATTAAACAAAGACATAATAATTGCTCCAAAACTATTACCCAAAATCATAAACAGCATTGATATTGCAGATTTAAATGACCAAGCTTTTGCTAATGAAATATAGTACATATTAGCAATACAGTGTTCAAATCCACACAAAATAAATACCACTACACATATAAATATAGATAAATATTTTATTATAGAGTCTTCTCCTTTTTTAAAATTATTAACAGCTATATACATAAGAATTCCACAAAATACGGATAATATGAATATACTTAAATAATTATCACTAATTTTAATTATAACCATTTCTCTTGCTCTGATACTTATATTAGCAATTCTTGTATTTAGTATCAATAGTGCTGTAATGATTGTTCCTAATAAATTGCCTAATAAAGTAATTATAAGAGTTTTTAAATACCCGAATTTATTTTCTAGTATATAACCTATCATTCCTGTATACAAGTTCATTTTGTAAACACATATTGTAAGAAGCCCTATTGCAAAAAGTATAGCTCCAACTACTCGGTTAGTAACACTTAAATAGATTGACCCTCCAATTCCTATCATTATTCCAGCATATATTCCTTTTAATAAAATGTTTATATTCTCTTTTATATTATCTTTTTTAATTTTTATCATTATCCACCACCTTATATTTTAAACAAAAGGGTATGTTAGAACCTATTTTTGAATCTCACATACCTTGTTTTCTATTATACTTTTTTTAGAATCTATAATTCGCTGATTACTTGAACCTCTAAACGGAACATTGTAACTTTTTAATTCTTGTATAAATGGTCCATCTACTAATACGTCTATATTTAAAAGTAATTCTTTTAAATTTGTTTCTTCATTAGTTCTTATTAAAAGTTCTTCCATCTTGTAGCCGGTATAGCACCACACATTTAAACCTAAGCTTTGACAATATTTTGCAATTTCTAGACAAGCATCAATTTGGATTAATGGTTCTCCCCCTGATAGAGTTACTCCTGTTTGAAAACTCACATTTCTTATTTTCTCACAGACTTCTTTAACATCAACTAGAAAACCTTTTTCCACGTTCCATGTCTCTTTATTATGGCATCCTTTACAATGGTGAGGACAACCTTGAGTCCATATAACGGTTCTTATCCCTTCTCCATCAACGATGCTTTCTTCAGTTAAGTTAGCAGCAAGTCTTATTTGCATATTCTTTCTTATTTATAATTCCTTCAGTTGTGTGCTTTACTCTGTCTCTTTCTTCAGCTTTTTTACCATTATTAAATCTATCAACCGTACCAACTAAATATCCTGTGATTCTTCTAATTCTATCAAAACCTACTCCGTCTCCAATTTTCTTTTCAGCTTTTTCTTCTTTCATTTAAATATCCTCCTTTTTACTATTATTTACAAATTGTACAACCTAAATTTTTAAGTTTTTCAACACTAACGCCTTCATTAGCTCTTCTACCACATTTAGGGCAAACATCTTTAATAACACCAACATATCCACATATTGGATCTCTATCTACTGGGTGATTAATTGCGCCATATCCAAAGTTGTTTTCTTTCATTAATCTAACTATACTTTCAAAAGCATCTATGTTAGTTGTTACATCTCCATCTAATTCAATATAACTAATATGTCCTGCATTTGTTAGTGCATGATATGGGCCTTCAATCTTAATCTTATTTGCAATAGAAATATTATAATATACTGGTACATGGAAAGAATTAGTATAATATTCTCTATCAGTTACTCCTTTTATTTTTCCATAAATTGCTCTATCTATATTAACAAATCTACCAGAAAGTCCTTCAGCTGGAGTTGCTAAACAAGTAAAGTTTAAATTGTATTCAGAAGAAAATTCATCACATTTTTCTCTCATAAATTTAATTATTTTAAGACCTAGTTTTTGACTTTCTTCACTTTCACCATGATGTTTTCCTGTCAATGCTTTTAATGTTTCAGCAAGACCAATAAATCCTATTGATAAAGTCCCATGTTTTAGTACTTTTCTAAGTCTATCTGTATCTTTTAATTTATCTGAATCAATCCATACACCTTGTTTTAGTAAGAATGGAAAATTATATACTCTTTTGTTGCATTGAATTTCAAATCTTTCTAATAATTGATGTTTTACTAATTCCATTAAAGATTCTAACTCATTAAAGAAACCTTTTATATCCGCTTTATCTCTTCCATTAACAATACCATATTTAATACCAAGTCTAGGTAGGTTAATTGATGTAAATGATAAATTGCCACGCCCTGGAGTTACTGCTTTATCATCATCCACTACATTTCCAATAACTCTTGTACGGCACCCCATATACGCTACTTCTGTATTATAGTCTCCTTTATAATATTGCTTATTAAATGGTGAATCTAAAAACGAGAAGTTAGGGAATAATCTTTTAGAAGATACTTCACAAGCTAATCTAAATAAATCGTAGTTGGGATCTTCTTTATTATAGCTTACACCTTCCTTTAATTTAAATATTGATATTGGAAAAATTGGTGTTTCTCCTTGTCCTAATCCTGCATCTACCGCTAATAAATAGTTTTTCATAACCATTCTACCTTCTGGTGAAGTATCTGTTCCAAAGTTAATAGATGAGAATGGAACTTGTGCTCCTGCCCTACTATGCATTGTATTTAAGTTATGAACAAAAGCCTCCATTGCTTGATACGTTGCTTTATTAGTATTATCATAAGCAATATCATACGCTGTTTTAAAAGCTCTTTTTACTTCTTCACTTTCTTTAGCACACTCATCCATATAACTAATATCAAATACAATACTATCTAACTTATCTATTTTTTCGTGTATCTTATTTACATTTAAAAATCTTTCAAATCCAACAAACATTGTTATTTCATGTATTGCTGCTTTATATTGTTTCTTAAATGTTTTTAATACACCCGGTGCCATATAATAATCAAATGCTGGTATACTTTGTCCTCCATGTTGATCATTTTGATTTGATTGAATTGCTATTGCAGCAAGAGCTGAATAACTTCTAATATCTTGTGGCTCTCTTAAATGTCCATGTCCTGTATTAAATCCATTTTTAAATAACTTAGAAATGTCTATTTGTGTACAAGTAGTTGTTCCCATTGCTAAGAAATCCATGTCGTGAATGTGTATATCACCATCAGCATGAGCATCAGCATATTTTTTCTTCATAAGATATGCAGTAGCAAAGTCTTTTGAAATAGATGAACCAAAATGTAACATTGTTCCCATTGCCGAATTTCCATCAATATTTGCATTTTCTCTTTTAGCATCTTCTTCTGCTGCACTTTTAAGTCCTAAGCCTTCAAGTGTCTTTAAAAATTTATGCATTCTTTTTTCATCAGCAAATAACTCTCTTGATTGATTTCTTCTTTCACGGTATTCTTTAAAAGATTTATATACATCTATATAACCACATTTATTTAATGATTCTTCTATTAAATCTTGAATTTGCTCAACTTTAATTTTTTCTAAACCTTTATACTCTTTATTTATTTTGTTAATAACATGTTGGTATACTTTTTGAACATCTTTTGAAGTATATACTAGTTCGTCGTCTAAAATAATACTATCAAAACCTTTTTTTATTGCAAGTGCTACTTTTGTCCCATCAAAATCAACTTTTTTTCCATCTCTTTTAACGACTTTTATTACATCTATAAGTTCTTCAGTACTAACCATTTTTTCATCTCCCTTCTCTTAATCATACTAATTGACGTCTTCTATGATTGACTTAATTATATCTTCTGAATTTGGAAAAGTCAATATCAAAAATAAAAATTATTTTTATTTTTTTACATTTTTTGCAAAATCAGTTTTTTGTTTTTTTAATTTTTTAACAAAAAAATAAAACAACATTTTATTTAAAAATTGCTGTTTTGTCCTTATTTTATAAGTGTTTTAGAACTTTTCTGTATAAATTTTATTTTTTATTTTTTATTCAAAAAACAACTTTTTATCAAAATTTATTTTTCTGTTTTTCTTATTTTTTTAATATTTTTTTAAATTTAAATGCTGTTTTCTTTAAATAAATCTTTCCCAGTGTTCTTTTGCTGATTTTGACACACAATTATAATATTTATGAAGTTGATCATTTATTAAGTTTGCTTTTTTATTTAGTGGAGTACCATCATTGTAATATGGTCTTTTTGTTGTTCTACTCATCATATCAGAAAATAAAACTGCTCTATCTTCTAAATAACTTTGCCTTGAATAATATGATAAGAAATATGCATCATTTGGATTTGAAAAATTATAATCATAAGTGCTATCATTAGAGCCATAATTAAATCCTTCTGGATTATAGGATTTCATTATTTCTGCTAAATTTAATGTTGGATCTTTTTGTCTCATATAAATATCTATATAGTGCATTAATTCATGGTGAAGGGTATACTCAAACAAATTAGTACCATCCGTTCCAATAGTTACTGTAATATTACTTTGATTCCTTCCATCTGTCATCCCAGAATGACCACCATTTATTTTATTTACCATATAGATTCTAAGAGATACATTATTATCTTTCATTTCTTTAAAGAAACCATTTGGATATTTTTTTAATGTAGATTCAATTTCTTTCAAATACTTATTTATCTCATTATCATCATATAGTTTTTCAGTATTTATAGATCCACCAATTAAGTAATTTCCATTCTCATCCTTATATACGATTTTAACTGAATATTTATTTTCTAATTCTTTTCTATATTCGTCATTTATTTCAGCTTGCGTTTTTGGTTCAGGTTTGGGTTCTGGTATTGGTTCTGACTCTTTTGGAGGATTAGGTTTATTTTCCTCTGGTTTTGTTATTCCACCGTTTTGACCATTACTTTCATTATTCTTTTCTTTATTATTAGTAACGTTATTTTTATTTACATTATTGTTTTGGTTTATATTATTCTTGTCTTTATTATTTGTATTATCCTTTTTATTTGATTCTTCTTTTTTTGATTGCTCTTCCTTTTTATTTTCTTCTTTATTATCTGTAACTTGCTCTTCTTTTTCAAGTTGTTCTTTACTTATTTCTTTTTTAATATAATCAATTTTAAATATATCTAAGTCCGATATTTTAACTCTTCCTTCTTTTAAAGCAGTTATTATATTTTCACTAAAATGATTTGGACTATAATTTACTTTTAT
>CAKOIS010000013.1 GCA_934087065.1 uncultured Bacilli bacterium | reverse complement strand
GTATTAAAACAGATTTTGTAATAGTTTCTATGTTCTAATAGTTTTAGATCTATGTCATATTAAATGGTATTAAAACAAAAGCAAGTAAAACTGAACTAAATACACTGTTTTAGATCTATGTCATATTAAATGGTATTAAAACACAAGTTACTAATGAAAGCCAACAACTATTGTTTTAGATCTATGTCATATTAAATGGTATTAAAACTAAAAAAGTAAGCGCCAGCTTTGTTACTGCGTTTTAGATCTATGTCATATTAAATGGTATTAAAACTTAAAGATATAATGCAAAATAACCCTACTAGTTTTAGATCTATGTCATATTAAATGGTATTAAAACTTCATGGCAAAATTGCTCAAAAATGGTTATGTTTTAGATCTATGTCATATTAAATGGTATTAAAACATAAGCGATTATGTAGTTAACAATTTGAAAGTTTTAGATCTATGTCATATTAAATGGTATTAAAACAATGCATCCATCTTGAAAAACTGCAAACAGGTTTTAGATCTATGTCATATTAAATGGTATTAAAATAATTTAGATTTTAAGGAGACGAGAAGAGCTAAATGATAGTTCTTTTTCTTTAGAAAAAAAGTATTTAGCAAAAAAATATTGGAAGTCTGAGATAAACATATTAAAAAACAACCCAAAGCCACTTAGCTTTGGATGTTTTCTTTTATAATCAGATACATCTCATTTAAGAATATACTTCTATCATTCATGTCTTCATTAACTAGCAAGAACACTTTATACTTTGTTCTAGTAAGTACAACATAAAATAGTCTTCTTTCTTCAGCAAAGCTATAAAATTAGTATGATGTATTTTATGATAATTAATCTTTATTTCTTTTATCTTGTTATACTTATTTAGCTCATTTTCTTTATAATTAGATAATCCAAAATACTCTATATAAATATCTTCTCCACCAATATTGATAGTAAAGTCTAATTTGTATATCTTATTATCATCCATAAGTTCACTATAAACCTTTTCATATGTATATTTTATATCATGAGAAAACAAGTAATTAGCAATTCTTGCTTCACCCATTGACTTAACAACTTCACCCTTAATAGTTTTAATGTACTCCCCATTAAGTCTCTTTTCAAGAAGTGATTTAACTGTTTCTCTAAGTCCTTTTTCTCTTGCTTTCTCTAACTTATGATTCTTATATGCCATAAAAAACTCATCATAAGTATTATACTTAAAATAATTATTAATAAAGTACTCACTAAATACAAAATTTTTATAAATCTAACTCGCTCTTAACTATATCATACAAAAATTTAGAAATATATTCTTTATTATTAAATTTACAAATAAATACTTCTTTTATAACTACACCCTTTATTATAAGAATATTTTATCAAAATAATATAATAATGTTCATAAGTAGTTTGACACACTTAGTTACCCGTGATAAAATTAACATAGATAGTAGGTGAAGTAATTTGAAAAAACTAAAAAGACTGTTAATAATTATTATAGTAACTGCATTTTTATATTTTTATTACAACGAAGAAGCAACTAATTTATTAAAAAAAATCTTTCCAGACAGCTACTCAACTGAAGTAACCGAAGTAGGGGAAGATAAGGGCAGCTACATAATTATAAACAATAATGAGCCAGATTTTAACGACGAAGACAAAACAACAGATTCATTTGAGAAATATAGCAAACTTGATTCTCTAGGCCGCGCAGGTGTTGCCTATGCAAATATAAGCGTTGACTTAATGCCTTCAACTGAAAGAGAAAGTATAGGCATGATTAAACCAACTGGTTGGCACACTATAAAATATGACATAGTACCAGGAAAATACTTATATAATCGTTGCCACTTAATTGGATACCAATTAACTGGAGAAAATAGAAATGAATTAAACTTAATAACCTGCACAAGACAAATGAATACAGTAGGAATGCTAGAGTGGGAAAACAAAGTAGCAAACTATATCAAGGAAACAAACAACAACGTCCTTTATAGGGTAACTCCAAAATATGAAAATGATAACTTACTTGCAAGTGGCGTCCAAATAGAAGCGTACTCTATTCAAGATAACGGAAAAGGCATAAAGTTCAATATATTTGTTAAAAACATTCAAGACGGAATAGAAATAGACTATAAAACTGGCAACAGTAAATTAAAAGAATAAAAGAATATTTTTAAATTAAAGTTTTCCTTTAACTAAAAATACTCTTTTTTATTACTTTAATATTGTTCTTAAATAACTTACAATTTCTAAAGTATCTAGATTAACAAACTCAATATCATAAAATATGTCATTATAAGTAAATCTAACCATCATCGCAGGTACACTATAACTATCACTAAAATATTCTAGAATTTTAACATCATGTTCAGCAATAATAGAAGATTTCATTTCTTCCTTTGGGACAGCAATACATCTAGGCCTTCCATTGCTATTTAAATTACTTGTATAATAAATATCTATTATCTTTTCTCCATTTTTAAATATTACTTGATTAGCAAATTTTTGATTATTAACCATGTCAGATAACTCGTAATTATGTTCTAAAATATAATCGTTAGGCATTGGGGTTGCCTTAACATTTAGAGTTTCCAAGTTTTCTCTATTATACCCAACGTCATAGGCAACATAGTTTAACTTCGCATTATCACTTAATTCATTGATAACTATAATATCACTTTCATACTTATACACAATCTCACTAGTATTTTTGTTAAGTACTAACATTACTGCTAAAATAACAACCAATGTAGATGGCACCAAAAACAAATAATTAACCTTCTTTCTAACAATATTATCGTATATCCTATCTTTACTTATCTTCCCCGTAAACATACTCTTCAAATTCATAAATCATTCCTCCTTTAAGTATTTATTAAGTTCCTTTAATGTCCTATAAAGATAGTGTTTCACATTGCTTTCCGTGATATTTAAAAACTCACTTATCTCTTTAAGTGTTAACTCTTCATGATAATATAAATAGAATATCTTTGATATAACACTCTTCTTCTTTTTTAAATAATTCCACACCTTATCAGTATCATATCTATTAGAAACTGTCTCTTCTAAGTTAAACTCATCACGTATATTCTCTATACCCGAGTCTTCTTCATTCTTAAAATAATCAACTATCTTATCTTTAAACCTAAATCTATAATAGTCATTAATCTTATGATTAGCTATTCCAAATATATAAGACTTATCAACACTCACATTCTTTTTTAACTTCTTATACGCGTCAGTATATATATTTTGTAAAATATCTTCCACATCAGCAATATTTCTGCATTTCAATATAACATACCTTTTAATCTCATTAAAAGTCTCATTATAAATACTATCAAATTCTCTTAAGGCTTGACTAGTCATTTTATCACACCCACTTATACAGTCGTAAATTATTACTATTTAGTTCCATTTTGTGTAATTATTTTTATTAATTCTTTTGTACTAAAGTTAGGTGTAGTATTCTTATTAAGTAATATGCCTATCTCTCTAGAAGGAATTTTTTCTTTGATTGGTACAATAAATAGTTCTTTGTTATCTAAATTATTTTTTATATAATCTTTTGTAACATAACCTATGCCAAGACCAATACGTGAAAACTCACTTACTAAGTAATAACTTCCTATTTCAATTTTTGGTTTTAAAGTTATTTCGTATTTATTTGCAAAATCATCTAGGAATTTTCTTGTGTTAGAATTTTTGTCTTGAAGTATTAAAGGGTAGTTATTTAATTCTTTAATTGATATTTTTTCTTTAATAGGTTTATTACTTACAAAGCAATCAGTTATTGTTTTACATTTTATTATGTTAAAATCATTTTTTGTTTCTTCATTAGTTAGATTTAAAATGTGCATATCGATTAGACCATCTTTGAGCATAGACTTTAATTCACTAGTTAGATTTGTTCTTATTTCTATATTTATATTGGGATAAAGTTTATGAAAATTTTCTAAGTAAGGCATTAAAAACTCTTTTGCTAGAGTAGTGTTTATTCCAATTCTAATAGTGCCACTTTCTAAGTTAATTAATTCATTAAATTTTGCTTCACCACTTTTAAAGTATTCTATTCCTTTACTAATATATTCGTACAATGTAATTCCTTCAGTTGTTAAGTTTACTCCTTTTTTTGTTCTAGTAAATAGTGGAGCACCTAAATACCCTTCTAAGTTTTTAATTGATTTACTGACAGCAGGCTCACTTATTAAAAGTTCTTTACTAGATCTTGTTATGTTTCCATTTTTAGCTACAATATAAAATATTCTATATAGTTCATAATCAATATTCATAAATAACCTCCAGTTATGACCTTATTATACTAAAAAGTGTTATTTAATACAACTATAATATAAGTCTTTTTTTATTTTTAGTAGATTATTTTCTTCTTTAATTTCATCAGCTATTATTTTTGAATGGAAAATTGTTAGGTTTAAATCATAAGGAATAAAATTTATTTTGTTTGAAGAATATGTTACAGTATATAGTTTACTATAATTAAAAATTAGTTTATATGGAATATCTTGATCGTTATTTAATTCTTTGTTAATGGTTGATATTTCATTATATAATATAATTTTTATGTTTGGGTTATTTTCTATTTTTTTATATTCTTCACTGGACTTAAATTCTTTATTAACTATGTATTTTATTTTTATACTTGGTATTTGTGAAAAGTAGTCTACAATTTTGAATGTTTGATTTTTATGTAGTCTAAAAATGTAGTTATTTTCATCTATATATATTTTATTCGTGCCATCAATTACCAGAATGTAGTTTTCAATTTTGTCTTTTTTATTTATTACTTTCATATTTTTTATGTTTCTTTGTTTGAATTCTTGTATTAGGTTTATCTCATCAATATTATTATAGCTTTCTAATATGTTGGATGTTATGGCTGTTAATTCTTCTATTGTGTAACCATTTTCATTATATATGTCATAGTCTCCATTTGGATTATCTTCTTTTTTATATCGAAAAGATATGTAGTTATTGTTTCTGTTTATACTTTCGCTCCAAGAAAAAGTGTTTTCACCTGATATTTTTTTACCACATAAAATGCAAGTGTGGTATTTATCTATAGATGTTAATCTTATTTCGTGTTTACATTTCTTTTGTAATTTTTCTAATTTGTCATATTTATTTATTAAATTCTTTCTTTCTTTTATTAGTAATTCTTTGATATTTTTAATGTTATTTTTGAGTTCTGGATTTTCTATATTTGTAATAATGGCTTTTTGTAAATCTAGTAAATCTCTTGAATTTTCAGAGCATTCTTTTTTTAGTTTAAGCAAAGTGTTAATTTCATATTTTTTCATTTTTAATTTCTCCTTAGTATTCGTATATTTTCGTTGTATTCTAGTTTTGTTAAAAAGTCTTCAAGTTTATCTATGTCATTTAATATTTCGTAGTCAATGTTAAAATCATTTTTTACTTTACCAGTTATTATATATCTTGATGAGAATGGAATGTCTTCTAAAAAAGAAGTACATATTGGACAGTAGATGTAGTTTGGGTAAATAAAATTATTTTCTTTTCTTTCATCAATTACTATTTCATGTGAGCATATTTTTTTTATTTCTTCTATAGTTAGATTCTTTTCACTTTCCAGTGTCTTAAGTTTTTTATCAATTTTATTTATATACTCACTAAGAATTAATGTGTCATTGTTATCTTTTAAATATTTTTTTGAAATTAATAAAAGGCTATTTAGTTCGTAATAATTAGTTTTTTCTCTTATAGTTATAATTTGATTAAATAGTTCTTTTTTCTTTTTTAGTAAATTTAACATTTCTTTATTCATGATTTTCTTCCTTTCTTTGGTAATAATATACTACTTTTTTTGTAATAAGTATAATACATATTTTTAATGGCTTTTATAACTTGTAGTTATTACAAATATAACTAATTGGTAATTTTTTAATTATTAATTTTGTTATATAATGTAACTAGAGGAAGTGATTATATGTATATATCTAATGATAGTGTAGAAATTGCAAAGTTATTAAGTAACTTTAATTATGACGAAAGTAAAACTAGTGAAGTGCTAGAAAAATATGATAAGCTAACTAAATTAGTAGACTTACATACCCATACTAATTATAGCGATGGAATACTTACTCCCATTGAAGTATTAGACTTAGCCAAAAAAGAAAATGTTGGCCTTTTATCCATAACAGACCATGATACAGTTGAAGGAATTAGAAAGTACAAAAGCATTCTACATAACGATAAAGACGTAAAATTTGTTGACGGAATAGAGCTTTCTATAAAAGTGAACCACGGAAGAATGCATATACTTGGTTATGGAATTGACATAGAAAATAAACAATTAAATGATAAGCTAGCCTGGATTAAAGAAAACAAAATCAATTCATTTTTAACAATTTATGAAGAAGTCAAAAGAGAGTACAATCTAGAATTCAGTAATAAAAAGTTAGCTGATTTAATAAAAAGCGTTTACACTGAAGGCCACACAATTAACAGAGTAGACATTGCAAAAATGTGCGTGGAAAAAGGTTATGCCTTTGACGTAAAAGACGCGTTTAACAAATACTTAATAAGTGCATACGAAAAAACTAGAAAATATAGAAAAGGAATAAACTATGAAGAAGCGATAAACTTAATTAACAACTCTAGCGGAATAAGTGTGCTTGCCCATCCAAAAAGCCTAGAACTTAGCCAAAAAGAATTTTTAATTTTACTAAAAGACCTAATTAAATGTGGATTAAACGGTATTGAAGTATATCATTCCAGTCACACAAAAGAAGAAATGATGTTTTATAAAGGTATCTGCTTAGAACATGGTTTATTTATAACTGGTGGAAGTGACTTCCATGGAAGTAACAAACCTGATGTTAAATTAGCTCATGGCATTAATGATAACCTTAACATTAGAAAGTATCAGTTAAAATTACCAGAAAACATGTAAATGCAAAATATATTTTACAGTATTCTACTCAAAGTTTATAGTAAAAAATTAAAAAATGTAGTATATTTATAATGAGGTGTAAACTAATGGAAAAACGAAAATTAAAAATTGGACTTTTTATTGATAACTACTACCCAAACATAGATGGAGTAACCCTTGTAGTTGATAACCTAGCGAAGTGCTTGTCAAAGTATAACGATGTAGTAGTAGTCTGTCCTTACATTGATGGGTGTAACGATTCTTTACTTCCTTATAAAGTAATTAGACTAAAAAGCGTTAAAGTTCCACTTACTTCTTACAAAACAGTTAATATGTTTTGTAAGAAAGAAGACCTTATTAATGAAAAGTTTGACATAATACACATTCATTCTCCATTTATTTTAGGAAAAATTGGAATGAAACTTGCGAAGAAACTAGATATTCCATGTATTTCCACTGTCCACACCAGATTTGATTTTGAATTCAAAAGATTTGTCAAAAGTGAAGTTGTATCACAATTCGCGACTAAAGTTTTAATTAGTTCCTTAAACAAAAGTACTTTATGCACAGTTGTCAACGACCCATTAGTTAGTGAAGTTAAGAGTTATGGTTATAAAGGTAAACTAAAAGTCGTTTATAATGCAACCGACTTAAAGCCAGCTATTTTTAAAGGCAGAAAAAGAAATATGATAAACGAAATGTTTGACTTATCTGATCAACAGGCTGTTTTCTTGTTTGTAGGTAGAATTATTGACATTAAAAATATTTTCTTCATACTTGATACATTAAAACTACTAAAAGAAGATGACTGCAAATTCAAAATGATTTACGTAGGAGAAGGTCCTGACTTTGAAAAATTAAAAAACAAAATTACTGAGTACCAATTAGAAGACTACATTATACTAACTGGAAAAATTACTGATAGAGAACTTTTATCATTCATATATAGAAGAAGTGATTTACTTTTATTCCCATCTTTATTTGATACATCTAGTTTAGTTAGAATAGAAGCTGCAGTTAACATGACACCAGGACTTTTCATAAAAGGTAGTATGGTTGGTTCTACTATAAAGGATAACGTTGATGGTTACCTTAGTGAACTAGATACAGTAAAATATAAAAATAGAATTATAGAAATAATAAATGATAAAAAACTACTTAACAAAGTATCAAGAAACGCTAAAAAGAACTTAGGCGATTCTTGGAAAAATGTTGCAAAAAAATATTATGATATCTATTTAGAAGAGGTTAACAATAAATTGATTTAACCTCTTTTTAATGATATAATTAGAAAGACGAAAGGTGAAATAAGTATGTATACAATTTTTGATTATTTAGAATATTATAAAGATACAAATTTAAATGAAATAAACATTAATGAAATAGATAATCTAATATTTAGTATTTTAGTCTATCTTCCAATATCAAGTTTTGATAAAAAAATGAATTTTTCTGAATTTGCTAACTATGCTTTAAAATTCAAAAACGTTAAAACTTCTAGCAGTATGGCACGTGTTGCATTTGAAATAATAAGTATTTTAAAAAATTCCAAAAGATTTAAGGACTTCTATGTTAGCAATTTTGTTAACATAAAAAATGAAGAAATGCAGTTTGGTGGAGCTAAATTTAGTAACAAAGACACAACTATTATAAGCTTCAAAGGTACAGATGGTTCATGTATTGGCTGGTATGAAAACTTAAGATTATCCTATATGTATCCAACTAAAACCCAAAGTTACGCTTTAGATTACATAAAAAACACTATTGATAACAAAGACAAAAATATTTATATATGTGGACACAGTAAAGGGGGAAATTTAGCTTTAGTATCCTTAATAGAAGCAAGTAAAAGTCTATTTAATAGAATTAACAAAGTCTATAATTTTGACGGGCCTGGCGTATTAAACGAAGTATTTTATAGCGATAAATATAAAAATGCAAAGGCAAAACTAATTAATATTGTTCCAACTGGGTCAGTAGTAGGGATGCTTTTATATAATGACTTATATGATGTGTGTGAAAGTACAGAATACGCTTTTAATGAACACTATCCAAATTCATTCAAAGTATTTGGTACAAAATTCGTTAAAGGTAACCTTAGTTTAGTAAGCAAAAAAATACACCAGTCTACAACTGAAGAATTAAGTAGTCTAGACAAAGAAAGCGTTAAAGACGCAGTTGAAAGTTTAATAGTAACTTTAGGAAAAGACGGAGTAGAAGACTTTAACTTTAGCTTAACAGACATAACAGAAATAGTTAAAAACATGAAAAACATTCCAGCTTCTACTAGAAGTTACTTAGTTAAAATGTTAACAACTCTAATAAGTGTAATAGGTAAAAACAAATAAAAAAGCCACAGTTAATTCTGTGGTTTTAGTCTATATTAATTAATTCGTACTTAGTACTTCCTAGTCCTAAACTTTCAGCATACTCTAAAATATGACGTCCAACTTGTCTGTCTATTCTTTCTCTTAACAAATGAGAATCTTTTTCAGTACTAGCCCATATCATATCAATAAATGCTTGGTCGTTACTTACTGGGTCAAGTGAAGCAACTATCCCTAAATCACTCATAACTGGTTCAGTTTGATTCTTATCACAGTCACAATCAACTGATAAGTAGTTCATAACAGTTATATATACAATAGGCTTATCATTTTCTTTCATATAATCGCTTACCGCAAGAGCAGCCTCTGCCATTGATTCTATAAAGTCACTTTGTTCATATTTAACTTTCCAAGCTTCTTCTGGCACGCTAGTTTGTCCACAACTATGAATGTAAGCTTTACCATTTCTTGAAGCAATACCAATAGATTGATTTTTTAAATTAGCCCCAAATCCGCCCATCATATGACCTTTACCATGTGCAAGATTTATAATCGAGTCATACTTAATAAAGTGACTTCCCACAAGGTCATACTCTAAATGCTTTCCTTTATTAACAGGCAGTTTTATTTCTCCATCACTATCCATTATGTCAACATTAGCTATCTTAGTAAACCCATGACTCTCTATAACTTTCAAATGGTCTATAGTTGTCTCTCTATGTCCTATATAAGCTGTATTACATTCAACAATTGTACCATTAACTTTTTGTACAAACTCTTTTATTAACTCAGGTTTCAAGTACCCTTTAGAGCCCTCTTCACCAGTAGAAATCTTAACTCCTACTTTTCCTTTTAACTCTACATTTAATTTTTCAAATATCCTTATTAATGATTCACTACTTATCTCTTTTGTAAAATATACTTTACTCATAAAACGCTCTCTTTAATATAATTTACTTCCTGGAGTTACTCCGTCACTTATAAATGATAATTTAACTACTTCTTTACCATCAACCTTGCACTCAAAAGACAAAAGCATACCATTAGATTCCATTCCCATCATATTTCTTGGTGGTAAATTTAAAATAGCAATTACATTTCTACCAATTAACTCTTCTGGACTATAAAACTCCTTAATTCCACTCAATATAATTCTTTCATCACTAGTTCCATCATCAAGTGTAAACTTTAATAGCTTACTACTTTTTGGAACTTCTTCACAATTAACTATCTTTACTGCTCTTAAGTCACTTTTACTAAAAGTATCAAAATCAACCCTCTCAGTAAAAAGTGGTTCAATTTCTATATTCATATTCTACCTTCTTTCTATATTTATTATAAACTAAATACGAAAAAAATACAAATGAAAACTATTGATTAAATTCTTTTATTATGTTACTATTAAGTCGTGTTAGATTTCTTGCTGGTAATTTAACACAAAATACAATTTAGTCGATAATTTATATTTTCAGGCAAGAGAAAATATATCTATTCGTGGATACTTCTTAGGGAGTATCCCCTTTTTCGAAAGGAGGTGAAAAAAGGGTTGTGGATATCAAAACGAAAAGCTAGAAAATAAAATAATAAAAATGTCGACTAACAAAAAAAGGAGGAAAAATGGCTGAATTAAAAGTTTTAAATCAAAAAATCAATTATTTAAAAATTAAAGATGAGGATTATATATCTATTACAGATATGCTTAAATCTAAGGACGGTGATTTCTTTGTATCCGATTGGTTAAGAAATAGAAATACTATAGAATTCTTAGGCATTTGGGAGGAAATTCATAATCAAAATTTTAATTATGGCGAATTCGCCACAATTAAAAGTAAAGCAGGCTTAAACAGCTATAAACTTAGTGTGAAAGAATGGACAGAAAAAACAAATGCAATTGGCATTATCTCAAAAGCAGGAAGATATGGTGGAACATATGCCCATAAAGATATTGCTTTTGAGTTTGGTATGTGGATTAGTCCAAAATTCAAACTGCTTTTAATTAAAGAATTTGAAAGATTAAAATCTGAAGAGCAAAAACAACTTGGCTGGAATGCTAAACGTGAACTTTCAAAAATCAATTATAGAATACATACTGATGCGATAAAGCAGAATTTAATACCCAATGAATTAACAAAAGAACAAATTAATTATGTATATGCTGAAGAAGCTGATGTTTTAAACATGGCTCTATTTGGTATGACAGCAAAAGAATGGAAAATCAACAATAAAAATTTGGATGGTAACATCAGAGACCATGCAACAATAAATGAGTTAATCTGTTTAGCAAACTTAGAAAATCTTAATTCGGTATTTATAAATGACGGATTAAATCAATCTGAAAGATTACTTAGACTTAATAAAATAGCAATATCTCAAATGAGAATACTTAACGAAACAGACATAAAGTTTCTTAATAGTAAGTAAAATGAAATAATTTATTTGGGTAGATATTTAAAAGTAATGTTTAAAAAAAGTGTATAAGTTTTAAACACAAATTGAGAATGTAAATTTAGTTAAAATAAATAACATGCAAAAAGAAAATTGCAACATAAGTATTTCATGATATAAAGTATAACGATAAGATATAGCTAATTTTAAGAATAATCTTAAGCAAGTCTAGAGTAGTGGTTCGATTTCCATCGCTTATATCAAATAAAAAAACACCAAATATATGGTGTAAACTTCATATGGAGCAAGCGATGGGAATCGAACCCACGTCTCAGCCTTGGCAAGGCCGCGTACTAGCCGTTGTACTACGCCTGCATTCTTGCTTTTTCCAAATGCATACATATCATATCATAATTTCTTAGAAAAAACAAGTGTAAAATTTGTGTAAAAATCTAATATTTTGTTTGACTAATTTACTTTTTTATTATACACTTTCTATAGAGGGTAGGAAATATGAGAGATAAAATAAGTAATGAAGAATTTGCAAGCATAGAAAACATATTTAAAAACAGAGACATGGCACCTTATGAAGATGCAATAATAAATGCTTGTAATGCTTCAGTTGACAGAAAAAGAAAAGAGAGAAATGTAAAGAGCGAAAAAAGACGTAAAGAAGAAATGAAATCAAAAATAGTTTCTGCTGTTCTTGCAGCTTTAGTACTTGTTGGTGGAGTAACTATCACAAAAGGTGTAGTAGACAAAGCTAATGATATTGCAAATGAAATAACTGAAAACAAAGAAAACTATGACAAACAAAAAGTAATGGACGAAATTAGTAAGAAGATTGGCTCTTTAGTCTTTGTAAAAGATGAAGATTTTAACGAAAGATATGACACAACAGAAGTTAGCATATTAAGCCAGTGCACCAAAAGAACACAAGATAACTCAGGCTACATGTATTTGCACCAAAAAATAGCAGACAAAATTAATGAGTTACCAGCTGAACTACAAGAATACGCTATATGTGCAACTCTAGAAGGCATGGGAAGTAATAGAAGTGTTTTATTTGATGGAGTTACTACAAACGCAGACTATCTAATTAAGTGTCTTGGATTAAACGACGCTAAAGATTTAGAAGAATATTTAAGCCACGTTAACAAAGATGGAAGTTCTGATTTTACAGAATTCCTAAATAGTCAATATGAACAAAATGACTTTATAATGGCTGTAGTAAATGCAGAATTAAATGAAATAGGTAGAGGTGTTTCTAGTGGAAGAAATTAATGTAAATGTAACAGATATTGATGGTAAAGAATATATAGAACTAGACACAGTAGAAGTTAATGGTAGTAAATATGTTTATCTAGTTAGTACAAACGACGACAAAGACTTTCTAATCAACAAAATAGTTGTAGACAACGGAAAAGAATACTATGAAGGTTTAGAAAGTAACGAAGAATTTCAAATAGTACTTTTAAACTTTATCAAAAAGAACAAAAACGTTATAAACGAGTTATAGTAAAGCGACCAATTATAGGTTGCTTTTTTCGTTATCTTTGTATATAATATTTACAGAAGATATGAAACGAAAGGAGTAATTTATTCATATTTAGCGCCAGAACCATAAGTGGTTGACGAGGTTAGCAGTTATCGATTTTTCGGCGGGTGCTGTTACGGATAAGTAGTTCGTTAGAAGTATTACAAAAAGTAAAATCAATATTACAACAAAATATACTTCATGCTAAATTTTTTAGTATGGAGGGATTTTTATGTGTGGAATCATTGGATACGTAGGAGAAAAGAATAATAGTATAGATGTAATTATAGATGGGTTAAAACACCTAGAATACAGGGGTTATGACAGTGCGGGTATAGCTTATATTAAAGATAATAATGTTGTAATAGAAAGGGAAGTAGGTAGAATTAGTAACCTAGAAGGTGTTCTTAAAAAAGACATTTCTCATATTGGAATCGGACACACTAGATGGGCAACTCATGGTAAGCCAACAAAAGAAAATGCTCATCCTCATAAAGTGGGGAATATTACTTTAGTACATAATGGAATAATAGATAATTTTATGGAGTTAAAAAGTGTTTTAATGAGTGAAGGCTACACTTTCAAAAGTGACACAGATACTGAAGTAGCGGCTGCTTACATTGACTATTTATATAAAGAAAATAACGATATGATTAAGAGTTTAAGTATATGTGTTAATAAGTTTCTAGGTAGTTATGCTTTTGGTATTATTAATGAGTTAGAAAAAGACACGATGTATGCTTTAAGAAAAGATAGTCCATTAATTATAGGAGTAGGAGAAAACGAAAACTTTATTGCAAGTGATGTACCTTCTATATTAAAGTATACTAATAAGTATATTGATATAGAAAACGATGAAATAGTTAAAATAACAAAAGATGAAGTTACTGTATATGATAAAAATTGCAATATCGTTAATAAAGAAATAAGTGTATTTGAAGGGGATGCTAATTTAGTAGAGAAGAATGGTTACGAGACATACATGCTTAAAGAAATACACGAAGAAGCAGAAGTGATAAAAAAAACTAGTGAAGTTGAATTAGATTTTGATTTAAGTAAGTATGATGAAATAGATATAGTTGCGTGTGGAAGTGCTTATCATGCGGGACTAGTTGGTAAATATATGATAGAAAAACTATGCGACATAAAAGTGAACGTGTGTATTGCAAGTGAATACCAATACGATAAACATTTTTATAAAGGTAAAACTTTAGTTATAGCAATTAGTCAAAGTGGGGAAACTGCAGACACTAAAAAATGTGTTAATATTGCAAATGATAGGGGCGTTGATACTTTAGGAATTGTTAATGTTAAAGGAAGTAGCATTGCTAGAATTTGTAAGAGTGTTATCTATACTTTAGCAGGTCCTGAAATAGCAGTGGCAACAACAAAGGCTTATCTAGCACAAATTACCACTTTAATACTTCTTGCAGTTAAAAATAGTAAAGAAAAAATAAATACTGACGACTTACAAAAGCTACCTTATTATATAGAAACTCTAATTAACAAAGATTACACTTCTCTTGCAAATATGCTAATGACAAAAGACGACATTTACTTTATCGGAAGAGGAATAGACTATGCACTTTGTATGGAAGGTAGTTTAAAACTAAAAGAAATTAGTTATATTCATAGTGAAGCTTATGCTGCAGGAGAGTTAAAACACGGGACAATTTCATTAATTAATGAAGGAACGCCTGTTATAGTGGTTGCAACAAGTGATGAGTTATACTTAAAAACTATTAGTAATGCTAAAGAAGTTAAAGCAAGAGGTGCTTATGTTATATTAGTAACTGACAAAGAAGTTATTAACGAAGGCGTGTATGACGAGTTAATTAGTATTCCTAAAGTAACTGAAGAATTAAGACCAATCTTAACAATTATACCTTTACAATTAATAAGTTACGAAGTTGCTAAGTTAAAAGGTAATGATATTGATAAACCTAAGAATTTAGCTAAGAGTGTGACAGTGGAGTAAACAATGCTTAAACTCTTATTTAGTAAAGAATATATATTTTTATGGCTAATAGTTATCTTAATACCAATTATCCAAAAGAAAGTAATAGGTTTCTTTGGTGAATTTTGGGTTAAACTAGAACTTAAAAAATTAAAGAAAGACTACAAAGTTTTAAATAACGTAATAGTTAGAACTATAGACAATTCCACTCATCAAATAGATCATATTGTAGTTTCTAAGTATGGCATATTTGTAATAGAAACTAAGCAGATAAATGGGTATATTAAAGGTAAGGATTACGACAAAAACTGGACTGTCAAAAGAGGAAAAAACACTTACTACATTAATAATCCAGTATATCAAAATTATGGCCATATAAAAGCTTTGTCTGAAGTCTTAGAAATTACTGATGATAAATTTATTTCAATTGTATGTATCTCTAGTCAAGCTAAAGTAAGGATTAATTCGAATAATGTAATTAGAATTTATAAATTAGTCAACTATATTAAAAGTTATACAAATGAAATACTTCCAAATTATATAGAAGGGTATAATACTTTAGTTAGTAGAAATATTAAAGGGTACACAAATTCTAGAATGCATGTTAAGAATGTAAAAGAAATAAAGAAAGTAAAAACTAATGAACTAATTAATAAATGCCCACTTTGTGGTGGAGAACTTGTTAACAGACAAAGCAAGTATGGAAGTTTCGTAGGATGTTCTAATTACCCTAGATGTAGATTTAAAAAATAACTTAAAGTCTCTATTATGGAGGCTTTTTTGAATTAATGTAAAAAATTGGTACAATTTTACTAAAAAGTATAGTATAATGTTATTTAAGAGAAGGTGGTTTATGTTTATGACTATTATTATTTTTATAGGTTTCTTAATATTCTGTTATATCTTTAGAGACTCATGCAAAAACAAACAAGAACCAAAAGTAGAAAAAATAAAAAAAACTTTATCTAAATTATGAAGATAAAGAAACAATTAAATTACTGATAAAAGTAATATTATCTAAAATAAATATTGTTGCAAACGTTAAAAATTAAAGTAGCGAAGTATAAAATAATATTACTTTATATTACTAACGACATAGATTAGAAAAAAAATACTAAATTAATAGGCGGGTGATAATCTCAATTTAACTAATCTATGTTATGATAAATAATATGCGTGGTTTCATTATTTAAGTTAAAGTATGATTGGAGGTATTAAATATGTTGAATAGAATAATAAACTTTGATTTGCATATTCATTCCATATACAGTGAATATAAGGAAGAAAACGATTATGTGGCTAACAGTAATGAAGATAATATTGAAGTCTTATTGGAAAAATTAAATGAAAAAAATATTAATTTGTTTTCAATTACCGATCATAATAGATTTAGTTATAATTTGTATACAAAATTAAAAAATAGAATTAATAGCCAAGATTATCCCAATATTCTAAATATTTTACCTGGAATAGAGTTTGATGTTCAGCTTGAAGATAATAAAAAGGTATGTCATATAATAGTGATTTTTGATGATTCAGATTCAGCAAAAATTTCAAAAATTGAACAAATATTAAAAAATAATGGAGTTATAACAAAAAAGGATGGCTTTTATAAGAAAAATGAATTTGAAAAAATTTTAAAAGAAATAAATTGTAGTGTCTTATTGATTGCACACCAACATAAATCATTGGATAATCCTGAAGGTGGGAAAAGAAGTTTATCAAATTCAGTTGAAGATGTATATGAATATATTTCAACCGGTTATATTAATGCTTTAGAATATCAAAGACCATCTGTTCAGGGAATGATTATTAATTCATTAAAAAAAGCAGAAAAAAACATAGCAACGGTAATTGGTAGTGATTGCCATAAATGGGAATGCTATCCTTGTAAAGATGAGAATAGTGGTAATAAAAACTATGTAAGTAAGATAAAAGCATTACCTACATTTGATGGATTGGTTTTTTCTTTTACAAGTTTTAAAACAAGATTTAATAGAGTAGAAAATAAAAACATGAATTATATAAAATCTATTAAATGCAATGGTAAAGAATATCAATTTTGTAATGGAATTAATGCCATTGTAGGAGATAATGGTTCAGGTAAGACATTATTATTAGAAATGATTGGAAGTTCAAGTATTAAACCTTATTATAATAAAATAATTAAAAGTAATTTTATGGATCTTGAAAAGATTGGCACTCCTTCAATAGAATATATTAAACAAAACGAAATTATTGATAATGTAAAAAAAGGAGAACTTTTTAAAAAGGAAAATAACAATTACTTTGATAGTATCAATAATAAAGATATATTTAAAAAGAATATAAAAGATTATAGTATTAAATTAATAAGTTATATACAAGGTACAATAACTGCAAAAAATAAGGTTGATAGTTTAGAAAAATTAAATTTTTCGCCCGTAATAATAACTGAAAAAAATTATATTCCATCGATTAATAAAGAAATAGAAGATATAAAAGATTTATACAAGGATAGATACAATGAATTAAATAGAATTTATATTGAATTAGAAAAAGAATATAATGAAAATATAAATTTTTATAATAAAAATTATAAAGAATTAGAAGACATCATTAAAAGTATAGATATTATACAAAAAGATTTGAACAAAAAACACAAGGAAATTGCCAAAGCTAATGATATAATAAACTTAATAAAGTCTTCATTAGATACTTTTGATTCTAATATGGAAACAAAACGTACCGATAAAGAAAAAGAAAACAATGATTATTTAAAAAATTTAAATGATTTTTGTAACGAAATAGTATCAACATTAAAACAACAAATATGCGAAAGAAAGATTCCGGATTTTCCTAAACCATTACCTGGAAAAACTGAAAAAATGAATGAAGGATTTTATTTTGTTAAAAAAACTAAATACGATAATATTGATTTAAGTAACGAATTTTTTGAAGAACTATTTAATAATGGTTACAATAAAAATAATATATTCAACATAGATAATATAGAAGAATTGGTTCAAAGTTTAAGCGGTATTAAGAGTATTGAACAATTAAGTACGTGGTATAATTCTGTCGATAAATTTACAGAAAAATATTCGAATGAAGAAACAACAATTGAAAAGAAATCTGATAAAAAAATAATTGGAAAAACGCCAGGAGAAATATCAATTGTTTATTATGATTTTAAATTTGGTAATTTTGATAAAACAAAGGATGTTTTGTTAATTGATCAGCCAGAAGATGATATTAGTAACAATAAAATTTCAAATGAACTAATTAATTACATAGATAAAATTAGAGATAAAAAACAGGTTATAATTGTTACCCATAATCCATTATTAGTTGTTAATTTAGATGTTGATAATGTTATTTGTTTAAACAAGGATAATAATGATATGATTACTATAAGAAATGGATGTTTAGAATTTAGTGAAAATAACTATTCAATAATAGAAAATATTGCTGATTTAATGGATGGCGGAAAGGAAGCAATTGAAAGGAGATTTGCTTTATATGAAAACAGTAAAAGTAAAAGTTTACTATAATAGTAGAGATAATTCGATTAACGTTAAGTTTGATGATGATAATTTAGTTTTATTATCTGAAAACAAAAAGACTATTAACGCTAAAGAGATATATGATAAGTTCAAATATGAAAATGGAAAAACATATGAACTTCTTGAATTGGATTGTTTAACTGATTTAAATGATGATTATATATATTATATAAAAGAATGTCATAAAATATTTAAAAATATAATTGACGGTATAAGTATTGCAGAAGAAGAAAAATCTGATAAGTAATTGCTAATTATCAGCTACTAACCCAGTATTAATAGATTAAATATAATTTTGATAAAATCTCTTAAACTTTATATTTAAGTTCTGTTAAACTTTATAACCGATAGAAATATTCATCATATGCAATAATAATATCAATTTGGATATTCCATTTTTACTATTTGAAAAGTATTTTATATAACTATTGCTTTGTTTTTCATGAATTAAGTGTTATAATTATCTTACATTCAGGAGGTTATATGAGAAATGAAGTGCAAGAAATATATATAAATTTAGATGATTCTGGTAAATTAAGTTCTAAAGAAGACATTAGTGTGTATGGCGGTGTCGTATTTTTAAATAAAAAAGAGAAAGATAAATTTATAACTCAGTATAAAAAGATTATAAATGAGGTCAAGTGTGAATACTGCAAGATATGTAATCACGCCTGTCCTGAGATTAAAAATACAAATATTAAGCCAGAACATAAGCGTTGGTTGATGAATTACATTAAAAATTATTTTGTAGTTGGGTTAATAATTGAAAATAAAAAGGTGTATGAAGAAATATTACAAAGTAAGGCATCAAAAGGGAGATTTACTGATTATGCTATTCGTAGGCTTATTAAAGAAATATTAAAGTCACTAATTAAAGAAGACAAAATTGATCCATTTAAACCTATTAAGATTATTTTAAATATAGACCAACAAAGTACAAAAAGTAATGGATATTATAATTTACGCGATGGTATATTAGAAGAGCTTAAATATGGAATATCCGCCTACAATTATTCTGCTAAGAGAAAGAAAATAGTTTACTCTGATTTAGAAATTTTAGTTACTTATCAAGTATCTGCTAAGAGTTATGTTATTCAAGCAGCCGATTTACTAGCAGGTACAATAAGAAGAACTGTACTTGACAACATGGAAAACTACGGAAGAGCTTTATCAAAATTTGTAGACTTAAAAATAAAACTTCCATAAAAGAAAAAAAGCCATTACTGGCTTTTTCCCAATTAGGGCGGCGTACTTAGAATTACGCTTAAATATAAATATTCGCGACCTAACTATCGACCTGACGAGATTTCTCTCCGGTAATACAATAATACACTATTTTTATTAAAATGTCAAACATAATTTGACATTGTGTCAAGAAAACAGTTACATTTTGCATTATTGTATATAAATATTATATGCGTTAAATGCCCAATTATACTTTATTACAAAAAGAATTCACATATAATTTTTTATATCAAGCAAAAAAGAAGACCTAACAACAAATTGTTAGGATTTTTCTTTACCTTCTATCATTCAAAGTAATACCAATTTCCTTTAATTCATCTCTAATCTTGTCAGATTCAGCATAATTTTTTTCTTCTCTATATTTGTTTCTAATACTTTGTATAATGTTAATAAGTTCTGCTTCTTTATTAGAACTTGTCTCTGTAAAAGTAAGACCTAAAATCTTTTCAGCATACTCATTTATGAAATTATTATAACTTATTAGTTTATCTATATTTTTAGATGTTTGTAATTCAGTATTTGCAAGTTTAATTATCTCATATAAATAAGTAATTGCAAGTCCTGTGTTAAAATCGTCATCCATTGCTTCAGTAAATTTCTTTTTTAGGCTGATAACTGTTTCATCATCACTTACTTCTTTATCCACATCTTTAATAGCATTTCTTAAATTATTAACAGTTTCACTAACTTTCTTATATTGTTTTTCAGTATCAAGTAGTTGTTCATCGTTAAAATCAGTTGGCTTTCTATAATGATTTTGTAGTATATAGAAACGTACTACCATTGGATTATATTTTTTAAATAAGTCATCAAGAGTTATAAAGTTTCCTAAACTCTTTCCCATCTTCTGTCCATTAACAGTAACCAAATTATTATGTATAAAGTAGTTAACAAAAGTCTTTCCAGTTAACGCTTCACTCTGTGCGATTTCACACTCATGATGAGGAAATATGTTGTCCATTCCTCCTCCATGAATATCAAAAGTATCACCTAAATACTTTCTACTCATTACTGAACACTCAATATGCCATCCTGGGTAACCTTCTCCCCATGGACTAGGCCACTTCATGATGTGCCCGTTTTCAGCCTTTTTCCAAAGTGCAAAGTCAGCAGGATTTTCTTTGTCAGTTGCAACTTCAATTCTCTCACCACTTAAAGTATTATCAAGTGTTCTATTAGACAAACTTCCATACTTAGTAAACTTGTTTATTCTGTAGTACACGTTACCTTCATTTGTCGCGTAAGCATATCCTTTATCAATAAGTGTTTGCACGTCATTAATTATCTCAATAATATGTCCAGTAGCTCTACAACTAATACTTGGCTTTAAAACATTTAACTTTCTCATATCTTCAAAATAAATATTCTCAAACTTATATGCGATTTCAACTGGGTCAATACTCTCAAGTTTTGCAATTCTCTCAATTTTATCTTCTCCACTTTCAGCATCTCCTACTAAATGTCCTACATCTGTTATATTTTGTACATACTTAACTTTATATCCTAAATGCATTAAATATCTATAAATAACATCAAAACTAACATAACTTTTAGCATGTCCTAAATGTGGATAACCATATACAGTAGGCCCACATACATACATTCCAACTAGCCCTTCATGAATACTTTTAAATTCTTCTTTTCTTCTAGTAATAGTGTTGTAAACTACTAAACTCATAAATCCACCTCTTTCGTATGTAAATATTATATCACATAAATCTAAAATATAGTACATAAATTATAATGGAAGTGGACAATAGCACAAAAAAATGGTAAAATTTAAATAGTAAACTGAAGGTGAAAAAATGAAAAGGAAGTTACCGTTATTATTATTTTATAGTTTTTTGATTATATATTTAGAACTAGTTTACAAAAGTGCTGTTCTAAACAATGTTTTCAGTATAAATACGCTTACTGTTATAATTTTTAGTATTCCCTTTATACTTATAAATACACTTATTAGTTGCTTATTTAAAGAAAAAATTAACAGAATTATTTCAGTAGTCTTAAGCATATTTATCACACTTATCTATATTAGTCAGTACATTTACTTTGAATTCTATGACTCAATCTTCTCAATTTACAGCATTAAAGAAGGAACAGGCCAAGTATTTGGAGAATTTTTTAGCGCAATACTAAAGATGGTATTAGATAACATTTGGGTAACCTTATTATTCTTACTACCATTATTACTCTTTATCATATTTGGTAAGAAAATCTTTAACTTTGAAAGAAACAAAAAAACTAGCCTTATAACCAGTGGATTATCTATAATAAGCATTACCATTTGCATTTTATTTGTACAGTTTTATGACAGTGGAATGTACAGTTTAAAAAGACTATATAAAGAGACACACGCTCCAATGATAACTATAAATAAAGTAGGACTTTTATCAATGGAAGTCTTAGATTTAGATAGATTTGTCTTTGGATTTGAAGAAAAACTCTATAACATTAACAAACCAACCGACAATAAAGAAGAAACAAAAAAGCCAGAAGAATCAGACGAAATAAAATATAATGTTCTAGATATTGACTTTGACAAACTAATAAGCACTGAAGAAAATTCTATGGTTAAATCTATGCACGAATACTTTAAAAACGTAACCCCTACTAAACAAAACGAGTACACTGGCATATTTAAAAGAAAAAACTTAATATATATAACTGCTGAAGGGTTTGACAAAATTGCGATAGACGAAAGTCTTACACCAACCTTATACAAACTAGTTAACAATGGCTTTGTCTTTGAAAACTACTATCAACCTTTATTTACAGTTAGCACAAGTGACGGGGAATACATGTTTTTAAATAGTCTTATTCCAAAAGAAGGAGTTTGGTCTTTCTATAGAAGTAGTAACATTTATATGCCTTTTGGAGTAGGAAATGTTTTCAAAAGAGAAGGCTATAGCACGGTAAACGCATACCATGACCACACATACACTTACTATAATAGAGACGAGTCACACCCAAATTTAGGCTTTGACAAATACATTGGATGTGGTAATGGACTTGAAGAGTTAATAAACTGTAAAACATGGCCTGAAAGCGACGTTGAAATGATTAATGCTACAGTAGACGACTACATAAGTAGCGACAATTTTATGACATACTACATGACAGTAAGTGGACACTTAAATTACACTTTTACAGGTAACTACATATCATACAAAAATAAAGATTTAGTTAAAGACCTACCTTACACCGATCACGTAAAAGCATATCTTGCAGCAAACATTGAACTAGACCGCGCAATAGAAAGCTTGATTAACAAACTTAAAGAAAAAGGAAAACTAGACGATACTGTAATCGTAATTAGTCCGGACCACTATCCATATGGCCTTAAAACAAGCGAATTAAATGAGATAAGCGACACTGATAGAAGTGACAAGTTTGAAATGTTTCACACAAGTTTAATACTTTATAATAGCGAAATGAAAGAAAATATTAAAGTAACTAAATATGTAAGCAGTATTGATGTTTTACCTACAATTTATAATCTATTTGGAATAGAATACGACTCTAGATTACTAATGGGAAGAGACGCACTAAGTGATGCTGAAGGACTAGTAATTCTAAGCGATAGAAGCTTTATTAATGAATTTGGTAGTTACAACTCGATTACTGGAAAATACACTAAATTTAACGAAGATGTAACTAATGACTACATAGAAAAACTAAACCATGAAGTATATCAAAGATTCACAATGAGTAGTTTACTTTTATATGAAAAAAATGGCGTTTATTTAGATTACTATAGGAAGTTGGGATTATATGAAGATTAAGAAAAATGATATAGATTTAGATTCTACACTAATGAGTGGACAAGCATTCAGAATAACAAAAGAACAAGATAACTCATATACTTGCATCTTAACCGATAGGGTAGTTAACATCAAAGAAGATAATCACTTTTTAATAGTTAACTCTAATAAAGAAGAAAACTTAGAAATGGTAGTCAAATACTACTTAGACTATGGAAGAGATTATTCATTAATTAATGAAATACTTTCTATTAGTGATGTATTCTATGGTGGAGTGCCAGTTGGTTATAAAGTACTTAAACAAGACAAATTTGAAATGTATATAAGCTATATTATAAGTCAAAACAATAACGTAAAAAGAATAAGCAGCACAATTAATAAAATAAGTGAAAAGTATGGCGAAAAAGTAGAGTTTAACAATAAAACGTATTACTTATTTCCTAAAATGAGTGACATGATTAACTTAACTAAAGACGACTTAAAAGAATTTAACTTAGGCTTTAGAGATGAATATGTATATAACGCTCTTAATGTATTAAAAGAAAATCCATTCTACCTAGAAGAGTTAGATATGTTAAATACTGACGACGCGTTAAAAAGTCTTATGAAAATAAAAGGTATAGGCTTAAAAGTAGCAAGTTGTATTTTAATGTTTGGTTATGCTAGATTTGATACATTCCCAATTGATACATGGGTTAAAAAGTATGTTAGCACTAGACTAGGAATAAAAGATGATATCAAAGTAATAAGTAAGTATATGAAAGAATTTTTTAATGAATATTCAGGACTTGCTATACAATATATGTATCATATAAATAGAAACAGGAAACTAGATTAAACTATTTCCTGTTCTTTTTTTGTATATTAAATTTGTTGCTTGATAAGCCCTCTTTGCAAAGTCATCAGTTAAATAAGACAAAATACTCTCATTATCACCTGAGTGGTTCAACTGCATATATCATATCTTTATTTATTCCTATATCTTCTAAATAATTAATATATCTATAAAAGTTATGAATGCTAACTTTTGACATATTTACCTTACTAATCGTATTAAGAACTACCATTACATAACAATATAAATCACTATCATAAGATGGGATAATCTTTTCTTCATCTTTGTCTATCATATATTTATGTGGAAGACATTCTAATATTTTATTAGAAGACAAATATTTTGCATCAAATGGCTTATTGTTAGAAATATAAGCACTATCTAAATCAACTACTTTAAGTGAGTTTGTTTCATCAATTAGAAAGTTTCCTTCATGTAAATCTCCAATATGAAAGTCATATGGAAAATCTTTAATATTTTTAATTTCTTCAAGTATCGTGCCAATTTGCCTTAAATAGACTAATTTGTCTTCTATCGAAATGCCACTATTTAGTATAGTTTGTAAGTTTTTACTTTTCTCTATAAATGGCATAGTATAACCAACAATTTCACCATCAATTATTGCAAGTTTATCCGGCAACACCAGTTCCCTTATTTCTCCTAAAATATTTTTATAATATATAAGTGTATTTAAATTTTTAAGTTTTCTACCAAAGTACTCTCCTTCACGAACATAATACTTTTTAAGTAATATTCTCTCTTTATTCTTACTTCTCAAACTACCTTTAATAAATAGTTCACACTCAGTATTTGGTATATTTTTTCCTGGTTCAAATTTTTTAAGTTTCTCAAAAGCTGATTTTGATAGAGTAGCTGTATACATAACATCCCCCCTTAATTACTACAATTATACCATATTTGGTACACAAAGTCAATTTTTACATAATTTAGCAAACAAAACATTGACAAACAAATATACATATTATATAATGGTTTCAGGAGGTACAAAAATGATAGAAAATTTTATAATTACATATATTACTGATTATAATCCATATTTAATGGAAGAAACAACTGCTGTTTTTAATGATGATGGAACGTTTAACAGGCTTAGAATAGAAGAAGAGGAGTATAGAAATTTAGAAGTAAAAGAGGCACAGAAAAGAGCAAAAGCGCACATAAAAGAACAAAAAGGGATATCGTATAAAAATATATTAACAGCTAATACAATATTAATAGACGACAAAACTGCAAATGAGTATATATATTCATGTTATACAAGATGGTCAAAAACAGACATGAAATATGTGAAATGCATTCTTTCCAATTATATTAAAGAACTGTTTATGAATGCCAATAGTAAAAGTTATGAAGCAAATAGAAAAGGTAAACATAATTTAGATGCAATGTATGGTTTCTATAAGTATGGAGCTAAGTTTTCTATTGTTGATAATGACAAAGAAACTACTTATAGTTGTTCACTTTTAGTAAGAAACGATGCGAATGGTAAAAAATATTTATATGATATTTTAGATATTAAAAAAATTAACCAAGTAAGTTTAAAAGAATATTTTCAAACTACTTAGTTAATTAAAGACCGTATTATGAACAAGAACCTCCATACGAGCCTTCCGTTTAAAATAAACCAGGCATATCTATGCTCCAGCACCTTGTTCATGAATAAATTATAGCATAACATTTACAAAAAGTAAACAATTATCTAAAGAATTGTTTACTTAAATACAGCTGAATATGCAATAAAAAAAGACGAGTTACCTCCATACGAGCCTTCTGTTTAAAATAAACTAGGCAAAGCTATGCTCCAGCAACCTGTCATGTATAAATTATAGCATATCATTTACTAAAAGTAAACAACTAAAAAGTATCTTTAAGCATATAATTGTGAAAGTAAAATAAAAAAAGGAACGAGCTACCTCCATGCGAGCCTTCCGTTTAAAATAAACCAGGCAAATCCATGCTCCAGCAACCTGTCCATGTACAAATTATAACATATCATTTACTAAAAGTAAACAACTAAAAAGTATCTTTAAGCATATAATTGTGAAAGTAAAATAAAAAAAGGAACGAGCTACCTCCATGCGAGCCTTCCGTTTAAAATAAACCAGGCAAATCCATGCTCCAGCAACCTGTCCATGTACAAATTATAACATATCATTTACTAAAAGTAAACAACTAAAAAGTATCTTTTAAGTGCTAAAATAGTAGAATAAAATAAAAAAAAGAACGAGTTACCTCCATACGAGCCTTCCGTTTATGATAAACCAGGCATAGCTATGCTCCAGAAACTTGTTCATGAATAAATTATAACATATCATTTACTAAAAGTAAATAATTAATTTTCTTTAAAAATATACTTGACAAGTGTAATAAATACGCATATAATTATAATGTAAGTGAGGTGAAGCGTATGCAGTTAACAAACCCTTTATATAAAAATATTGGAGTACATATCATTACTAGCATCTTTACGGTTGACAAAGGTGTAGTTAAAGTACTACTTGTAAAAAGAACTAATGAACCATTTAAAGGAATGTGGAGTTTAGTGGGAGGTGCACTTTACAATAACGAAAGGCTAGAAGACGGAGTTAAAAGAGAGATATTTGAAAAAAGTGGCTTAACTGATGTAAATGTTTATTTTTCAGGAGTGTTTGA
>CAKOIS010000012.1 GCA_934087065.1 uncultured Bacilli bacterium | reverse complement strand
AAGAGTATAACTTGTAAAAGTGGTAGTATATTATCTTGGGATAATGATAATTGGTTATTAGAAGTAGAAAAGTTAGAAAGTGAAGACTTATGTAATATAGACTTTACAACAGGTACAGGAAGTTACACAGTAACAGCAGTACCTAGTATAGCAGGTTCATTAGATAGTACATCTAAAACTACTACAGAGAATGGGCAAGTTACATTCTATACAGACTTAGTTATTGATAGTGTAACTGGATGTACTAATGAAATAAGTGATGGTAAAGTAATAGTTAAGAATGTAACAAGTAACACTACTTGTAATGTTAATATAGCATATACTTTATACGCTAAGTTACTTAAAGATAATTCAACAATAAGTGCAAGAACAGAATTTACTACACCATTTACAGCAAACACAACAAATACATTATACAATGCAAAAGAAGATAACACAGATGTATATTATTTTGCTGGAATAGATGGAACAGCTTCAAGAGTGGGAACTTGCCAAATTACTTCTGAAGATTATGGTTTTACATTTTCAACTGAGAATGGCTCTGATTACAAAATCGTTTATGCTAACACTGTAGCTGAAGCAGAAACACTTTTAGAATCTTGGACAGGAATTGTTTTAACCGAAAATGAATGTAAAACTGAAAACATATGCTTAATAACTGGTGAATATTGGACTGCTGTACTTGGAGTTAGTGAAGAAGATTGTTCAGAGAACGGTATAGAATATAATCCAATAGTAAACCGTGAATGGGAATTTAAAGATTACATATTTAACAAAGATTCCACATCAATTATTAATAACTGGGTAAAGTTTGGAAAGAATGCAAGTAATCAAGACTTATACTGGAGAATAATAAGAACAAATTCAGATGGTGGAGTAAGACTACTATATCATGGAACAAGTACAACAACAACAGATGCATATATAGGAACGAGCTCATTTAATAAAACATACAATGACTCAATGTATGTAGGATATATGTATGGAACAAGTGGATCACAAGCAAGCAATAGAGCAAATACAAATAATAGTACAATAAAAACAGCAATAGATAATTGGTATGCAAGCAATATGATATCATATACAAAATATCTAAGTACAACAGCAGTATATTGTAACGATAGAGAAGTAGGAAGTGGAACATACTCAGCAAAAGGATCAAAATTCTACTATGCAGCATATACAAGACTAGACACAAATAAAGCACCATCATACGATTGTACAAATAATAATGATAAATTCACAGTAGATGCAAGTGTAGGAAATGGAAAACTAACATATCCAATAGCCTTAATGACAGCAGACGAAATAGCATATGCAGGAGGAGTAGCTTATACTAATTCACCAATGTGGTATTATACAAATAGTTCATTAGAAAGTTCAACAGGCTCAACAAATTGGTGGTTGTTGTCTCCTGGCAGTTGGGATGGCAGCGGCAAAGCTAACGTGTTCTACGTGGACGGTTCGGTTAATCCTGGTTACTTGTACAGCTGGTGGGTCAGCAGCATGCGCGGTGTGCGTCCAGTAATATCACTAAAATCTTGTGTCAAAACAAGTGGAGGAGATGGCTCAGCAAGTGACCCATACACAATATTGGAAACTACAAGTGGATGCTAGATCCCGTTAGCTTGATCCCATTAACTTAACTGTGTCTAAGGCATATTAAAAGAGTTCAAACGAACTCTTTATTTTGTTTTGTAAACACTGTTATAACTGCTTTCAAGTTTGCTGTCTGTGATGTTCATTTCGTATTTTTCTCTAAGTGCTACTAGTGCTTTACTTGCAAAACTTGAATCGTTTTCTATTTTTTCATTTGCTATTTTAGCTATAACGCTTGTTTTAACTGTGTCTAGTTCTGGCTTATTTTCTTGTTTAGTCTTGTAAATGATGTGGTAACCATATTGTGATTTAACAGGTGTAGTAGAGTACTTTCCAACTTCAAGTTTAATTGCAGATTCTAGGAAGTTTTTGTCTAGGGTACTTCTATCATTGAAAGTACTTAGTACTCCGCCTTTTTCACTGTTACTTGAGTCATCTGAGTATTCTTTAGCTAAATCTTCAAATTTTTCACCTTTTTTAAGTTTTTCAATTATTTCTTTAGCTAATTTTAAAGCTTTTTCTTCGGCTGCTTTCTTTTCTGAGTCACTCATTTTGTCTGTTGCTTCACTTGCTATTAGAATGTGACTAGCAGTAATGTCTCCAACTACATAGTCTTTGTAGTAATCGTTAATTTCTTTATCTGTAACTTGTTGTTTAGCATAGTCTTCTGTCCAAGCATTTCTTCTGTAGTTAAGTCTAATGTATTCTTTTAACTCGTCTTCAGTTGAAACACCAAAGTAGTAAGCCATATAGCTTTTAAAGTTATCTCCCCATTGTTTTTTGTAAGAATTAAACATATTATCTACATAATCTTGTTCACTATCAGTTTTAGAGTATTCTTTACTTAATAATTCTGTATCAATAAGATTAACTAAAACTTCAACACCGTGCTTATCTTTTAACTTTTCGTATAAAGTTTCAGCACTAATGCCTGCG
The DNA here is from genome assembly GCA_934087065.1 of uncultured Bacilli bacterium. GTDB lineage: Bacteria > Bacillota_I > Bacilli_A > RF39 > UBA660 > CAG-628. Next base: position 26,894 of record CAKOIS010000012.1, on the reverse strand, counting down.
TTATCTTTAAATGTAACAACGCTTTGTTTTCCATCACTTAATTTAGCTGTTCCACATCCTGTAGTTAAGCCAAGTACTATAACAAGTAATATAGCTTTTTTAATTTTTTTCATATTTATCCCTCCAACACTAACTATTCTAACAAAATTTATTAGAAATTACAAGATTAAGCACTCACACTTTTTTAAAATTTGCTTATAATAAAAGTGTAAAGATAAAAAAGGAGGAATGACTAATGAACTGTTGTTGCAAAAATAACGGAGTAGGAGGAGCAGCATTCGCTTTAGTATTATTCATTTTATTAGTAATCATACTAGGTGCATTTATCTAGTTTAAGGGAGGTGTGATTTATGAATAATTGTTGTAATACAAATCCATGTGGAGGAAATTATGGTAATAGTTTCTTTATAATATTAATTCTATTTATACTTTTAGCTATAATATTTGGTGCATTTGTAGGTTGGTAATCTATAATGTGATAAAAAGGTACTTGAAAGTATCTTTTTCTTTACATTGAATAATTAGTATGGTATCATATAAACCATTAAGTAGGAGTTTTATATATAATTATTTTATAACTTAGGTATATAAATGAAAGTATGGAATTAGAAATAGGCTTTAAAACTTGGATAGTTTTTAATAAATGGTTTGATTGATAAAGAAATGAATTTAAGTTATGAGATAGTTCTTGCTATTAATAAGTAAATAAAGTACATGAGTTTAAAAAGTGAGATACCTACTTTATGAGAAATAATATATAAAGTGAGAAAGTTTAGTTCACTTTAAATGGGAAAAGGAGTGTTAGAAATGATTAAAAAGAAAGTGTTTACAGTTGAAATTAATACTCTTAGCAAAAGAATTGTAAAAATTATACCTGCACCAGGTAGGCCAATTGTGATAAATAATAAAGAAAATAAAGTGTCAACTTTACTTTATACTGATGGGATTATTTTAGATACTAAGACTAGGTCTTATTCTGTAAGGGAATACAAGTATAAGGAAGAAGTAATTAAGGGAGATTTAATACTTGATGTTACTGAGGTTAAAATAGAAGATCCTACATTTATTTTAGAAATAACTTTAAAGAATACTTGGCTTGAAGGGAAACACGTAAGTGGTTACTTTGATGTATTAGATGATACTTCTATTTATATAGTAAATCCTAATGATAAGGAAGCTTTAAGAAAAGCTAAGGCTACTATTAATCATATGAAAACTGATGTTAATGATATTCAAAGTATACTTGAGTTAATTATGTATAAAGATGATACTTATGCTAGCTATTATGAAATTAATAAAAATGTTTACAGTTTAAAGAAGTTAATATAAAGTTAATGTTGAAGAGAATGCTTATTAATGATAAAATGATATTAGAACAAAAAAGGTAAGTGATTTAAATGGAATATGTTATAGTAATAGCAGTAATAGTTTTAATTGGAATTATATGTTGGGGTATTTATGAAAATAATCATGTTATTGTAACTAATTATGAATTAGATTCAAAAAGAGTACCAAGAGATATGAAAGGGTTAAAGATTGTTCAGTTAAGTGACTTACATAATATTAGGAATGAAGAGTTAAGAGAGAATATACTTTATAAAGTGAAATGTATAGAACCGGATTTAATTGTGTTTACTGGAGATATGTTAGATAAGTATAGACCTAATGTTAAGATAGCTTTAGATTTTATGCAGAAACTTAGTAATATAGCTCCTACTTATTATACTTTTGGAAATCACGATTATAAGGCTAAAGATAGATTGCATTTATTTAATAGTCTCTATGATTTTAATGAAAATATAGCAAGTAATAATGCTTTTGTATTTAAACACAAAAGACAGAGAATGAATGTAATTGCACTAGAAGACCCTGTTAAAGCGCAGAGGTATAATAAAATATATGGGCTACCTAAACAGTCTAATAAAGAGATAGTTAATGAGGCACTTGAAGAGTTAAAGTATAATCATAGAAATTTTACTATACTTATTTCACATAGACCTGACTTTTATAAAGAGTATGATAGAAAGAATATAGATTTGGTGTTTACAGGACATGCTCATGGGGGACAATTTAATATTCCACCATTCGGGCCAATTTATGCACCAGGGCAGGGAATACTACCAAAATATGCTGGTGGGATGTATGATTTAAAATATACTAAAATGATAGTTAATAGAGGTATAGGTAACAGTACATTTCCGTTTAGACTAAACAATAGACCTGAAATTGTTGTGGTTACTTTAAAAAACAGTTATTACTAACAACTGTTTTTTATAAAAAATCTTGCATAAGTTTTAAAAATATTGTATACTATTTAATGAAAGGAACGTTCATTGATTGAATGTAAGCCTTTTTATAGCTTAACACTTATCTTTATTACTAAAGATAAGTGTCTTTTTTTGATAAAGAGATTTAAAAGATTTTAAATTATTTATTATAAACTTCTTGCATAAACTATAAAAATATTATATACTATGTATGTAGGGAGCAATCATTGATTGAATGCTAACCTTTATTTGTTAACATTTATTCGTATTTCTACGGATAGATGTCTTTTTTTCTACGTTTTTGTAGAAAAAAGATAAACCATCCGATAAAAGTATCCATAAGGTCTTTTACCATGTTATCATCTCCCAATTTAGCTTCCCTGAGAGAGCTAAATTGAAAGGGAGACATCCAATTTAATTGCTCCTTGAACTCATTCTAACACGGATATATAGGTATGTCAAATGTACCCAATTTTTAAAATTGAGGCCATTTTTTGTTAAAGGTATAAGAGTTTTTTCAAAAAACGCTTCCAATTTTCAAAATCTGTAAAGAAAAGTTTTTATAAAAAGTTTAAAAAAATTGTCTAATTACTAAAATATAGCTTGTTTATACCTTTCATAATTGATGTTAAACTAAATTTAAGGTATAATATTAGATGTACAGAAAGAGGTGCATTATGTTTGATAATTTAAGTGAAAAATTAGATGGTATAATATCAAAAGTAAAAGGGTATGGTACTATTACAGAGGATAATATAAGTGAAATGGTAAGAGAGGTGCGTTTAGCACTTTTAGAAGCTGATGTAAACTATAAAATAGTTGGAGAATTTGTAAATAAAGTAAAGGAAAGTGTAATAGGAGAAAATGTTACAAAAAGCTTAAAACCTGGAGAAGTGTTTGTAAGCATTTTAAGGCGAGAACTTGTAGAACTTTTAGGAAGTGATGAAAGTCCATTAATCATGAATAATGACATGACTATAGTTTTAATGTGTGGTTTACAAGGAAGTGGTAAAACTACTACTACAGGAAAACTAGGTAATTTGGTTAGAAAGAAGTTTAATAAGAAACCTATGTTTATAGCTTGTGATGTTTATCGTCCAGCTGCAATTGAGCAATTAAAAACTCTTGGAAAAAGTTTAAATATTGAAGTGTATGATGAAGGAAAGGGTAATCCAGAAGAGATATCAAAACGCGGGATAGAATACGCTAAAAGTAAAGGATACGACTATGTTCTTATAGATACAGCAGGGCGTTTGCAACTTGATGAAGTTTTGATGGAAGAACTTGTTAATATTAATAATGAAGTTCACGCGAGTGAAATACTACTAGTGATAGATGCGATGATGGGGCAAGATGCGATTAACGTGATAACTGGATTTAATGAAAAACTACCACTTACTGGTTGTATATTAACAAAGATGGATGGAGATACAAAGGGTGGTGTAGCTCTTAGTTTAAGACATCTTACAAATATTCCAATTAAATATATAGGTGACTCTGAAAAGTTAGATGGATTAAGTGAATTTGTTCCTTCTAGAATAGCTGATAGGATACTAGGTTATGGTGATATTCTTAGTATTGCAGAAAAAGCTAGTTCTGTTATAGATGAAGAGGAAGCTAAAATTGCTGCTAAAAAAATGAAAAAGGGTAACTTTGATTTAGAGGACTTTTTATCTCAGTTAAAACAAATTAAGAAATTAGGTCCACTTGAAAACATTTTAAAATTACTTCCAGGAGCAAGAAAGATGGGACTTAATAATATTAGTATAGATCCTAAAGTAATGGCTAGAATAGAAGCAATAATACTTTCTATGACACCTTATGAAAGAACGCATCCTGAGGTGTTAAAAGCAAGTAGAAAGCAAAGAATAGCAAAGGGAAGTGGAACGAGCGTGCAAGAGGTAAACAAGCTTCTTACTCAGTTTGAAGAAATGAAAAAGATGATGAAACAACTATCGAATGGTAATATGAAGATGCCATTTTAGGAGTATTTATGGAAGAAATAAATGAAGTATTATTAAAAATGAAAGATATAGAATATGGTTATCTTTATGAAGGAAAAGATATATCAGAAAACGAGGATTTACCAAAATATTATACTCTTAATAGTCCAGAAAAAACTATAAAAGATAAAATGGGAGTATGTTGGGATCAAGTAGAATTAGAAAGAAAGTATTTTGACGAGTTAAACGTTGAAACTAAGTCTTACTTTATGTGTAATTATGATGGAACTTTTTTTCCAACTCATACATTCTTAGTTGTGTTTATAGATAATAAATATTATTACTTTGAAAATTCGTGGATGCCATATAAAGGGGTCGAAGAATTTAATAGTTTAAGAGAGTTATTAAATGTAGTTGTTTCTAGATTTAATAAGATGTGTATAGATAAGTATAATTTAAATGAAAAAGATACTGTAATTTATGAATATGATGTACCAAAGTTTAATATAAGTGGGAAAGATTTTTTTACCCATTGTGAAAATGGAACAAAGATTGGTATTTAGGTTGATACCCATACAAAAAAGATAACCTTACATATGATATTATTGTAAGGAGTGAAGAAGAGTGTATCAAAATACTGGAATGTATGCTAATTATGAAGTTGAGACAAATAAGGAAACATACAAAGAAACAAAAAGTAATTACACAGATATGTCTAGTGCACCTATAGCTGGAATGGTAACTCCACCAGTTTATGAGTGTCCACAAGAAAGGGTTATTCATAGGGAAATATTACATGAAGTACCACATGTTTGTCCAATTAATACTAGAATAATTAATCATCATATTTATAGACATACTTATAGCCCTTGTTATACTTGCTGTGAAGAAAATGAAGTTTGTAACGTTAATGAGGGATGCTGTAACAAATTTTAAAGTTGAGGTGAGTCCTCAATTTTTTTTTGAGAAAAATATTTGATGTTTTTATTGTTAATTATTATTTTATATATTATAATGTTTACAACTGGAGGATGTATGAAAAAAATAGTTAAATTAATGTTAGGCGTTCTATTCTTTTTAATCGTTTTTCTTCTGTCATTTGTTTTATTTTTAAGAGCACCTATAATAAAAGATGATTATCAGGTAGGTAAGTGGTACAAAGTACTTTTAGATGGAGTTAAGGATAATAAAGGAAATGACTATTATTTTTTAATGAAGAAAGGTAAATCTAATAAAGTAATAATAAACTTTTATGGTGGAGGATTATCAATTAATGATGAAACCGCGCTTAATAAGAGTAATTATTATATAGATAGTATTAAGTATGAGGAGTTAAATCATTTAGTAGGAATATCTAAAGATGATAAAGATAATCCGTTTAATGACTATACTTTTATAAATATTCCGTATGTTACTGGAGACTTTCATATAGGTATGGGAGAATATGTTTGTAAAGATGGGAAGACTGTAAAACATCATGGATATACTAATTTTTTAAAGATAATGGATAAAGTTAAAGAGTATGTTGATAGTCCTGATGTGATGTTAGTTACAGGGTATTCAGCAGGTGGTTTTGCTTCTTCAATTCTATCTCATACTATATTTAATGATTACTTTAAAGATGTAAAAAATAAAAATGTTTTAGTGGATGCGTCACTTTTATTATCTAATGAGTGGGAACATATTTTGAAAGATATTTGGAAAAGTCCAGAGTTTTTAACTAATAGAATTAAAACAAATAATATAGTGCTTGATAATTTAAAGTATTTGAGTGAAAATAATAAAGATGTAAAAATAATGTATGTTAGTTCATTAAGAGATAAGACTCTTATAAAGTATCAAAACTATTTAGATAATAAGGAGTTTTCTTCTAATATGAGTTTAGGTAAAACGTTTCAGAATAATTTAGAAGTTATGGTTAATGAGTTATTATTTTTACCAAAAGCTTCTGTTTATATATGGAGTGATGTAGTTGGTGATGACTTATTAACAACACATACAATTACAATGATAGATTTTGTTAATAAGAAATATAACGGAATTAAAGTATCAGATTATATAGTTAATGTAATAAATGGTGATATTAAAAGTTATGGAATGGATTTGTTTATGGAGAGTAAAGAAAATGAAAGAAAAGGTATATAGTGAATTAAGTAACATGAAAATTGATTATGAAGTTGTAAACCATGAAGCAGCTACTACAACTTTGTTAGCTGATAAGTTTATTGAAGGTAAAATTGGAGTTAGATCTAAGTCTATGTTTATGTCTGATAAAAAGAAAAGAAGGTTCTATTTATTTATACTAGATGATAATAAAAGACTAGATATTAAAAAATTAAGTGAGCAAATAAATGAAAAAGGTTTAAGACTAGGAAGTGAGAAAAATTTATTTGAAAAAATGAATTTGAAATTTGGTGTAGTGTCACTTTTTGGTTTGTTAAATAATAAGGATAAAGATATAAAGGTGTATATTGATAAGGAATTGCTTAATGAAGATATTATAACTTTTCATCCTAATGATAATACTGCTACTGTATTTATTAAAATAAAAGATATGTTTAAATTTATTGATAATTTGGGTTTTACTTATGAAATAATTGATATGTGAGTTTTATTTAACATTTTGTAAAATAATAATAATATTTAATTGAAAACGTTGCTTTACTATGATAAAATTAAAGCGGTGATGATATGAAACAAAAACCTTTAAAAAATTATATAGGGCTAGGTGTGTTATTTGTATTAGTTATAGTTCTTTTGTTTTACTTAAAATCTTGGTCAGATACTTATAAAAAGGAAAAGTATAGTAAAAGTTATTTAACAGATAAAGTAGAAGAAGTAAAACTAAGTGAGTTAGAAGTATCAACTAAAGAAATGAATGATGTACTACTTTTAGTAACTACTACTGGTAGTAAGAAAGTTTATAAACAAGAAGAAAAGATCTATAATTATTTGAAAAAAGAGAATGTAATAAATAAGTTTATCTATTTAGATATTACAAGTGAGAAAGATTATACTAGTAAGTTAAATAATATATATGGTAATATTTTAATCGGTGAAGTACCACTACTGATATACATTAAAAATGGTAATGCAATTAAAGTGATTAATAGTGATAGTGGAGAAATTGAAGTGGAACTTATTAAACAAATAATAAACGAGTATGAATTATAATACTCGTTTTATATATAAGAAAAAATCCCATAAGGGATTATAATCTATTAAATTCGTTTTTCTTATTTAGTATAAGTATACCAACTAAGCTAACAGCTAATATACAAGCTCCAGCAATAATATAGTTAGCCATTCCAGTATCTGGATTAACTATTGTAGCTTCAGTTAACTTAATAACAGGACTACATTCTTCGTCATCAATTCTATCAGAGCTTGGATAAGTTCCTCTTTCGATACCGCTACTTGTAACTACTATTTGTCTATTAGTTCTAAGTCTACCAACATTAATTAGTGACTCGTCTATTACTGATTTAGTGTTTAGTGTATAAGTTAATGTAACTATATCATTAGCTTTAATATTTCCTACACCCCAAGCAATTTCGTTAGTACTTTCGTCCATTGAAGCAGAACCCATACTCGCTACTATATCTTTAATTTCAAAATTATTTAAAATATAATTATCAAATGAAATTTTAGTAGCTACAGCTGTTTTATTACTAGGGAGTAAACTTACAACATTACTTTCAAAACTGATAGTACTTAAGTCAGTTGTAGTAGTTTGGTATTTTGTAGTGTTAGTAAATATATTATCAAAGTTTGTATAGTCAGCTAATCCTAAACCATAAACAATTACATTAACACCAGCAGTTTTATATGCATCTACTTGAGTTTTGATAGCTGAGATTTCGTCTGTAGTTTTACTACCCATATCACTTACAAATAAAACAATAACTTTATTTACTGTATCAGTACTAAATTTACTATTAGCTTCACTTAAAAGTGTATCGAAACTACCATTTTCACCATTTGTCAAAGCTTTAACTTCTTCTAGAGAATTACTAATATTTGTATCAAATGGTTTATACACAATGCCTTCATTAGTATTAGTAATAACACTTTGATATAAATTATTATAACTTGCTAAATTACTAGCTTTAGTTTTAATAACATCTATTAATTCAGTTTTAATAGTGTTAGCACTTCCATTATCAACTACATATACAACTTCAGTCTTTTTAGAGTTGTTAATAGTAATTTCAATTGCTACCTTTCCTTTCTCAAAATCTGACTTTGATGTATCAATAGTATTCAAGATATTAGTGCCATCTGGAAATAACTGTTTAACACTATCGTTTTCTTTAACCATTTCTACACCATATACACTTTGAGCTTTAAGTGGTAAAACATTCATAAATACTACTAATGCTCCAAGTGCAAATCCAAATAATCTCTTCATTTAACTTTCCTCCTTCTATTATATTTATATTATAACATTTTTTTTAGAAAAAACAACAAAAATTAACTTTATTATATGTGAAATTTATGTTAATATTAATAATAGGGAGAAATAGATTATATGAAAGTTATAAAAATAGAATTGAAAAATAATAATTATTATGTTCTAGAAACTGATACCAAAAGCTTTATAGAAGACGAAAATATTCTATATTTCTCTTTAAATTACTTAAAATTAAACAAAGAAAACGTGAAAAAAGTACTTGCTTCACATGAAGTAGAAAGGGTAGTTTATCTTGATTTTGATTCTTTCTTAGTAATGGGAGAGTTAATGAATGTTAAAAAAATTAAGTTTGATGTTGACAAAAGCTTGACAAGAAAGGTCTTAGATAAACTGATTATACTAGACATAAATCGTGTAGAGTGTTATTTTATGCCTAGTGATTATGTGCATGAATTAAGTAAAAAGAAAGTTGTAATTAATTTTAACAATGATATGAAATTTGACAAAGATTTTATATTAAATAATAATTTTAAAAATTTAAAAAGTATATACTATAGAAAAAAGATAAGTTTTTATACTGAGGAAGAGGTAAAGAAAAATTTAAGAGGATTTTTAAAAGTTAATAACTCTTTAAAATTAATAGATTTGTATGTTTATTCTAAAGATATAATGGAGTATATTATTGTAGAACTTGATACTTATAAATTTAAAAATGTAAGTATATTTATACATCAAAATACTTCTAATGCTTTAGAGATAAGAAAAGACGTGGAGTATTTAAGAAAGTTAAATAAGAAGTATTCTAATGAAGAAAGAGAAATCAGGCTTATTTATGAAGAAGAGTACTTTAATAATAGAATATTTAAGGAACTTACTATAAATGGTCTTAAGATTTGTATGATATTTTTAATGTATGCTGCTTTATTTATAACTATTTCTAGTAAGTATCATGAATATATAAACTATCTTAATTTAAGAAAGCTTGAAAAAGATATTGAAGTAACACCAAGTATTGATGAAGTGGATGATACACCAAGTGATAGTGATAATATAGGAGATGCAAGTACTACTATTTATATAAACAAATACCAAAATATTCCAACAACTTATGATAAACTGTTAACTATAAATAAAGACGTGGTAGGATGGTTAAAAGTTAACAATACAAAAATAAATTATCCTGTAACACAGACAAATAATAACGACTACTATTTATCACATGATATTTATGGTAATCAAGTAAGAACTGGATGGGTATTCATGGATTATAGGAATAATACAAAAGAGTTAGATAAAAACACTATAATTTATGGACATAATTTAAAAAGTGGATATATGTTTGGAGAGTTACTTAATACTACCAATAGTGGTTGGTATAAAAATCAAGATAACTTGATAATTACATTTAATACATTAAATAAGGAAATGAAGTGGAAGGTGTTTTCAATTTATAGAGTTGATAATACAAGCGAATACTTAAAAACTAGTTTTAGTTTAGATGCAGAGTTTTTAGAATTTGTGGATAACATTAAATCAAAAAGTATAAATGACTTTAATGTGGAAGTAACTAGTACAGATAAAATATTAACGCTAAGTACTTGCAGTGGAATAAATAGAAGACTTGTAGTTCATGCTGTTTTGATGAGTTAGAAATGGAAATTTTGAATTTATATAGACGAAGAACTAACTGACGTGTTAAAAGCGGTTATAGAATGTTTAGAACTCACTGATAAAGAAAGTGACGACATTAAATTTGATTATTATTTAGAAATATTATGTGTTGAAGGTAGACAGTAAATAAAAAAAACTTAAATGCAATTCTGTATGAAAAAATCTTGCATAAGTTATTAAATTATTGTATACTATTAAATGAAAGGAACGTTCATTGATTGAATGCAACCCTTTTTATGACTTAACATCTATCTTTATTACTAAAGATAGGTGTCTTTTTTTCCTATTTTTAAATAGGAAAAAGATAATCTCCTTGATAAGGACACCGATTATGTCTCTTACCACCATTATCACCCCCTCACCTTGACTTTCCCCTGAAAGGAGCCAAGGTGAAAAAGCTCACCCAATATAAGCGTTCCTTGTTTCTCAGTCTAACATATAAGTTTAGGTATGTCAAATAGGCCCAATTTTTAAAATTGAGGCCACTTTTTGTTAAAAGGTGTGGGAGTTTTTTCAAAAAACGCTTCCAATTTTTAAAATCTGTATGTAAAAGTTTTTATAAAAAAGTTTAAAAAATGTTCAATTACTAAAATATTGTAATAAATAGGTGTACATTTACAAAAAACATCTAGTAAAATCTCTATAGTATTGTTATAATATAAATAGGTACAAAAAAAGAATAACTATGTTATTCAAATTATTGTCTAGGTTTTCTGTGATTTTTGACTTCTTCTCTTTCAATGAATAAGTCATGTACAGAAACTTTTAGTGTATTTGCAATGTGCCCGATATAATCAACTCGCATATTTCTTTTAGCATTTTCAAGATTAGAAATATATGTAGGTGTTGTTCCTAATTCTTCAGCTAAATCTTCTTGAGACCAGTTAAGCTTTAGTCTAAAGTACACTATATTATTTGCTAGGATTTTACGAGGACGATTATCGTAGTTTTTCTTCTTTTTAATAAGTATCACTCCTTTATATATAAGATATATTTATTGTATAAAGATTACTATGCATTAACCATACCATCTATGTAGTAAGTTTATTTAATGATACTTTATTATTACAAAGAAAAATCGCGAATTAATGTAATAGGAGATGAAAAAGATATGAATTTGAAAAATGTAAAAAATATTGATGGTACTATTAAGGAAATACTTTCTATAAAGTATCATTATGAAATTGATGAAGTGGTAAGTAGTAGAGATTTAGAGGGGCTTCTTAATTATTACTTGACTTTAGTTAAGAAAACTAAAGATAAAGATATTTTTAAAAAGAATGTTCATAGGTTAATGGATGTTCTTGACTTCTTTTCTAATGCAGAAAAAAAAGGTGGATTAGAAGAAGAAGCAGAAGAAATTGCAATGGATTTAATTACTAAGGTGTTTGATGGTAAACTAGAAATACCTGTTAGTTTAAATAGAATTGTAAGATATAGTTTTTCAGCTGGTCTAACTAAAGAAGAAGTTAATTATGAAATTAAGTGGTTAGTTTTAACGTTAGCTATTCTTGTTTGTTTAAAGTGAGTACTTGAAGTATTCATTTTTCTTTGATAAAATTTATGTGAAGTAGGTAATATTATGGATTATGGAAAAATTAAAAGAGAAGCAAGAAAGAATTTAAAGAGAAACTATTTTAAGAATGTTTTGATGGTTTTTATATGTTCAGTTATACTTTATGGAGGACTCACTTTAACTAATAATAATATTTTAAATGTAGATTTAACCAACAAAGATAATGTAGAGAAGGTAAATAATTATAAAGAAAATTCTGAAGTATTAGATGAGTTACTTAATAAGAGCGATACTGAAAAAAAGTATGAAGATTATGTAAAAAATAAGTATACTCATGGAGTGTTATCAAATGTTATAAATGAAGTGACAAAAACAAATTCAGTAACATTCAGTTTGTTAAACGGTATTAATAAGATTTTAGGTGGTAAATTAAGCGCGGCTATTATTATAATTATTGCTAATGTTTTAGTTGTTTTGTTTAGAGTGTTCTTTATTAAAGTATTAGAAATTGGAAAGAATAGATACTTCTTAGAAGAAAGAAGATATAAGACAGAGTTAGATAGTTCACTATGTGTATATAAGGGTAAGAAAAACTTTAAATTAAGTATAACTTTACTTAAAAAAAATATCTATTTATTCTTGTGGTGTTTTACAGTAGTAGGTTTCTTTATTAAGCTTTATGAATATTCTATGGTTAGCTATGTTCTAGCTGAAAACCCTGATATTAGTAGTAAAGAAGCGTTTAGATTATCAAAAGAATTAACTGATGGAGAAAAGTTTAACATGTTTAAGTTAGATTTATCTATTTTAGGATATAGAATACTTGGTTTTTTAACGCTTGACTTGTTTAACATATTCTATACTAATGTTTATAAAGAAACTCTTTATAGCGAATTATACATGAATTTAAGGATTAAAAAAGATACTTTAGATTTAGGATATTTATTAAATGATAAGTGTTTGGAAGTAGAAACTATTAGTGATAGTAAGTGTCCTTGTGCTTATAAAAGAGAGAGTATATTTAATGTAGATTATGACAAAAATTATACTTTAACTTCATACATTTTATTATTCTTTACATTTAGTTTTATTGGATGGAGCTGGGAAGTTGTTTTACACTTAATTAATGATGGAGTGTTTGTTAACCGTGGGACAATGTATGGACCTTGGCTACCAATTTATGGCTGGGGTGGTCTTGCAATTTTGATTTTGTTAAAAGGTTTTAGAAAACATCCATGGAAATTATTTATTATGTCTTTTTTGACATGTGGGATAATTGAATATACAACAGCGTGGTATTTAGAGACATTTAAACATTTAAGATACTGGAATTATAGTGGATATTTTCTTAATATAAAGGGTAGAGTTTGCTTAGAAGGATTAATACTTTTTGGTTTAGGTGGCATGGTTTTCACTTATTTACTTGCGCCTATTTTAGATAACTTATTTAATAAGATTAAGCCTGAAATTAAAAAGTGTGTTTGTATAGTGTTAGTAGGCTTGTATCTAGTAGATTTTACTTATACTTCTCAAGTTAAACCTAATACTGGTGATGGAATATCTAAGCCAGTACTAGAGGTAAAACATGAAATATAAAAAAACTAAATTAGTAAAAAAGTGAGTTTATTAACAATTTCTTTGGTTTTGTAGTTTATATTTAACTAAAAATATGCTAAAATGTTATGATAGAAGAGGTTATGTTATGAATGAAGAATATTATAAAAAGGGTTTAACAAGTAGTGAAGTAAACGAAAGAATAGAAAAAAAATTGGTAAACTATGATGATGTGCCACCAACAAAAACTATTCCTAGAATTTTAAGAGATAACTTTTTTACTTACTTTAACTTTATAAATACTATCTTAGGAGTACTAATTATAATCGCAGGTATAATTGGTGGAGAGTTATTTGAAAGTATCAAAAACTGCACATTCATGGGAGTTATTATATTTAATAGTATTATCAGCACTGCACAAGAGATCATTTCAAAAAAAACAATAGATAAACTAAGTGTACTAGCAAGTTCTAAAGTGACAGCTATTAGGGATGCTGAAATAAAAGAACTTATGTTAAATGAAATAGTGATGGATGATGTGTTAAAGTTAGATGCTGGAGACCAAGTAGTGTGTGATGCGGTTATAATAAAAGGAAATGCTGAAGTAAATGAAAGCTTTATAACTGGTGAAGTAGATGCGATTTCTAAAAAAGAAGGAGAAAATATTTTGTCAGGTAGTTTTATAGTAAGTGGAGAAATATATGTTAGAGTTACTCATATTGGAAAAGAAAACTATATATCAAAAATAAGTGCAGAAGCTAAATATAATAAGAAAGTAAATTCTGTAATAATGGGGTCTTTTGAAAGCATTTTGAAAGTTTTGTCAGTTGTAATTGTGCCTGTTGGTATAGTTCTTATGTATAATCAAATGGGTGTTACAAATGGGGACTTTACTAGCTCTATATTTAATACAGTTGGTGCTTTAATTGGAATGATACCTGATGGGCTTTTACTACTTACTAGTTCAGTCATGGCTGTTAGTGTTATTCGTCTAGCTAAAGTAAACGTGCTAGTTCAGCAATTATATTGTATAGAAACTCTTGCAAGGGTTGATGTGATATGTCTTGATAAAACTGGTACTATTACAATGGGAGAAATGGAAGTAATAGATGTTATACCAACTGATGGGGTAACTAAAGAAGAAATGGACGAAGCCTTAAGTAATATTGCGTATGCTTTTAATAATAGTAATGGTACAATGGATGCGATAAAAAAGCACTATAAAGAAAAAGGTGTGTGGACAGTTAAAGAAAAATTAGAGTTTTCTTCAAGTAGAAAGTTTAGTAGTGTATCTTTTTATGACCATGGTATTTACTTTATGGGTGCTAGTGAATTTGTTTTAAAAAGTGAAATAGGAAAGTATACTAATGAAATAGATAAATATATTGATTATAGAGTTTTAGTTGTTGCTAAAAGTATGGAAGGTGAATTAGATAATCCAGAAAATGTTAAAGTAATTGGTTTTATTCTTTTACAAGATAAGATTAGAGAAGAAGCACCAGATACATTAAAGTACTTTAAAGAGCAAGGTGTTAAAGTTAAAATAATAAGTGGAGACAACTTTAAAACAGTTACATCTATTGCAAGACGTGCAGGGCTTACTGATGCTTTAGGAATGGACGCAAGCTTACTAACTGAAGATAATATAAGTGAAAATGTTAAAAAGTATGATGTATTTGGTAGAGTTAAACCAGAACAAAAGAAAATGATAGTGGAGGCTCTTCAAAAAGACGGACACGTTGTTGCGATGACAGGAGATGGGGTAAACGATGTTTTAGCTCTTAAACAAAGTGACTGTAGTATAGCTGTTGCAAGTGGTACAGATGCTGCTAAAAACGTAAGCCAATTAGTGCTTCTAGACTCAAATTTTAGTAGTTTACCTAAAGTAGTAGCTGAAGGAAGAAGAACTATTAACAATGTTGAAAGAAGTGCAAGTTTATTATTAATAAAGACTATTTTTACATCAATATTAGTTGTCATTTGCTTATTTATGAAAAGTGAATACTTCTATTTACCGATACATTTAAGTTTAATTACATCTTGTACAATAAGTATCCCATCATTTATACTAGCACTTGAACCTAATAATGAAAGAGTTAAGGGTAACTTTATTTTGAAAGTAGTAAGTAAGAGTGTACCACCTGCTTTAACAGTTGTTTTTAATGTAGTTATGATAGTGTTATTTAAAGACCATTTTAATATAGACGCTAATCTAGCAAGTACTTTAATTGTAATAATGACAGGTACAACCGGATTTATATTTTTGTTTAGGCTTTGTAAACCATTTAACACTTTAAGAGCAAGTTTGGTGACATTCTTAATAGCTTTATTTATCTATATTTTGATATTTTGGTATGACTTCTTTGACCTATCACAAATTACATTTAATACAATACTTCTTTACATATTATTTGCAATTGCAAGTGTCCATATATTTGACAGGTTAAATACTTTTGTAAAGTATATTGTTGGTAAATTTGATAAAGAGAGTGTTTGCTAGGCATTTAAGCCTAGTTTTTCTTTACAGTTTTGTCTTAAGGTATGGTATAATTAAGTAGGTGATGTGTATGAAAAAGATGTTTAAGTATTTAGTGTGTTTGATTGTTATAAGTGTCTTAGTTGTTTTTGGAATAGATTTATATGTTGTTTTTAGTACAAAGGATAGAATAGTGAGCGAATATAGTGATTTGAAAGACATAGATTGTATTCTTGTTTTAGGTGCTGGAGTGTATGATGGAAAACCTAGTCCTATGTTAAAGGATAGGCTTGACACAGCAGTTATGCTTTTTAATGAGGGGGTGAGTGAGAAAATCATAATGAGTGGAGACCATATGAATGAAAGTCATGATGAGGTAAACGTAATGAAAACTTATGCAGTAGAAGAAGGGATTGATTCAAGTGATGTATTTATGGACCATGCTGGTATTTCTACTTATGATAGTATTTATAGAGCTAAAAATATTTTTAAAGCTAAAAGAATAGTTATAGTAACTCAAGAGTATCACCTTTATAGAGCGCTTTATATTGCTGAGTCTTTGGGGTTAAAAAGTTATGGCGTTAGTGCTGATACTGTTAGATATAGTGGACAGTTTATTAGAGATATTAGAGAAATTTTAGCAAGAGATAAAGACTTTGTTAAGACAATTTTTAAACCTGAAAGTAAGTATTTAGGGGAGGTTATTCCAGTAAGTGCAGATGGGAATATTACTAATGATAAAGATATATACAAAAAATAGGCAAGCTAGTTTTGCTTGCTTTTAATATAGTTTTCTAGTTTTAGTTTTCTTGATTTTCTTTTAGTTTCGTCATTTATATTGTTGTTTGGGTTAATTACTCTTAAACCTTTTTCTAAAGCATCATTATAGCCAAACGGTAATAAAAAGCCTGACTTAACATCATAAAATAGTCCTTCAATGTTGTATTCAATACTTTTTAATAAATCATCTGTACTCCATAAATCAATAGTAGTAGCGTTATAACTAATTTTGTAACCACCTAACTTGTTAATAGTGTAGTTTAAGTTAAATCTATCTATAAAGAGTTTTACAATTGTGTTAGTTTTATCTAAGACTACAAAATCTAAGTCTTTTGGAGTAATGTTGTTTTCTATATCTCTTAAAGCGCCGCCTATTAAGAAAATAGGTGCTAAATAAGATATACTAATTGCAATTGGGAACTTTTCTTTTATAAGTTTTTCTATTTCCATATTATAAAAATTATCCATAATATCCGCCTTCTTTGAAAGTATTTTATCATTACTTAAATGGCTTTTCAAGAGTTTAGTAATTTTTTTAAATAAATAGCAAACAATATGTTGACAAACAAATATATCTATGATATCATTAAACTACAAGTTAAGAAAATATTTTGACTTGAAAAAGTGAAATACCTAATGTAAAATAATAAGGAGAGAAATGCTTGTAGGAGGGAATGAGTATGAAAAAATTGTATATTGATTTTGATGGAGTAATATTAGATACAATACCTATATTATATAATGATGCAAAAGCGTCAGGTTTTGAAACAAGTGATGCGAAGTTTTATGAAGGGTATGACTTTAAAAAGATATTAAAAGATGAGTATATTATTAATGACGCGGTGGAGTGTATAAATAAATTAATTGAGAGTGAATTATTTGATGTGAATATACTTACACATTGTAACTCAATTAAAGAAGGTGCTGATAAAGTTAGATATATAAGAAGGCACTTTAAAGATATAACAGTAATTATTTGTCCTAAAGAGATAAGTAAGACTAAAATGGTTCATACTGAAAATGCTATTTTAGTAGATGATTATGCTGGAAACTTAAGAGAATGGGAAAGTGAAGGCGGGATACCCGTTAGATTTTCAACTAAATTAAATGGAAAGGGATACAGAGTAATTGATAGGTTAGATGCTTTGATAGAAATGTTTGGTGAAGAAGTATGAAAGTAATAAGAGAGATTTTAGAACCACTTGATAATAATTGTTATATTCTAGTTAATAACGGTTATGCTCTTGTAGTTGACCCAAGTAGTGAAGTGGAAAAAATAGAAAGTGTTTTAAAAGAAGAAAATGTGGAATTGGTAGGAGTTCTTGTAACACATTACCATTATGACCATGTGGGTGCTTTAGATAGTTTAGTAAAAAAATATAATGTTAGTGTATATGACTATAAAACTATAGGAAAACAAAAAGTTAAAAATTTTAAATTTGAGATAATACCAACTAAAGGACATTCAAAAGATAGCGTATCATTTTACTTTAAAGAAAGTAATGATATGTTTGTAGGAGATTTTATATTCTATGAAACAATAGGAAGAACAGATTTAGAAGGTGGGGACGATGAAGAAATGGCATATAGTTTGAGTGCTCTTAGAAAGATGGACGAGAAAATTAAACTATATCCAGGACATGGGTTTACTACAACTCTTTTACATGAATTGGAGTGTAATCCTTATTTATGATAGCAAGTGTAT
This sequence comes from uncultured Bacilli bacterium, assembly GCA_934087065.1. GTDB lineage: Bacteria > Bacillota_I > Bacilli_A > RF39 > UBA660 > CAG-628. Next base: position 8,568 of record CAKOIS010000012.1, on the reverse strand, counting down.
TAATAGAACACAATGTTAAATCTTTAGATAAGACATTTGATTATGCTGTACCTGAAAATTTGTCTAAAGATATATCAGTAGGACATAAAGTATTAGTGCCTTTTGGTAGTCAGATAGTTGAAGGTTTTGTATTAAATTTAAGTAATCAATACGACCCTAGTATGGAATATAAAGAAGTAATAAGTATAGTAGAAAAGATATTTTGTTTAAATAAAGAATTACTAGAGTTAGGAAAATTTATTTCTGATACTACGTTATCAACTAGAATAAGTGCGTATCAAGCAATGTTTCCAAAGGCTTTGAAAGCCAGTGCTAAAGCAAATATTAATATTAAAAAAGATGTTTATGTAAGTTTAAATAAAGAAATGGATGTAGATAACTATATAGTTAATCACAAAAAAAATAAAAAAGAGATAGAAATACTTAATATATTAAAAGAGAAAGATGTACTTAGAAAAGAAATAAATTCTCCTTCTTTAAGAAAGTTAATAGAAAATAATGTAGTAGTTTTAAGAAGTGTTGAAGTAAATAGAAGTATTGATTTTGTTAAGGAAGAAAAGAAAAATATAGAATTAACGCCTGAACAAAATGAAACTTATACTAGAATAAAGAATAGCACTAATAACAAGGTGCTACTATATGGTGTTACAGGAAGTGGTAAAACTGAAATATATATTAAATTAATTAACGATACTTTAAATAGTGGAAAAAATGTTATTATGCTTGTGCCAGAGATTAGTTTAACTCCACAAATTGTTAATAGGTTTTTAAGTGAGTTTGGAAGTCGTGTAGCAGTTTTACATAGTGCTTTAAGTGAAGGAGAAAAGTACGACGAATATAGAAGAATTGTTAATAAAGAAGTTAATATAGTAGTAGGTGCTAGAAGTGCTGTTTTTGCACCACTTTCAAATATTGGGCTTATTATAATAGATGAGTGTTCTAGTCCAAGTTTTAAACAGGAAGTAAACCCAAAATATAATGCTATAGATGTTTCATTTGAACGAGCTAAAACACATAATGCATTAGTGCTTCTTGGAAGTGCAACACCTTTACTTGAACAGTTTGCAAGGGGAGAAAAAGGTGTATTTGAACTAGTTAAACTTACTAAGAGAATAAGTAATAATCTACCTAACTACATTCTAGTAGATATGAATGATGAAGTTAAAAAAAGAAATTTTGTAATAAGTAGTGTATTAAAAGATAAAATAAATGAAACTTTAAAAAATGGAAAACAGACCATACTTTTATTAAATAGACGTGGATATTCTACATTCATGAGTTGTTCTTCATGTGGATATGTATGGAAGTGTCCTAACTGTGATATATCTTTAATATATCACAAGAGTACAAATAATTTAAGATGTCATTACTGTGGGTATTCAACTAAAATGACTAATATATGTCCTAGTTGCAAGGAAGAAGCTATAAAAGATTTAGGCTTAGGTACAGAAAAACTAGAAAGTATGATAAGTAAAGAGTTTAATGCTAGAGTTGTTAGAATGGACTTAGATACTACTAGAAATAAGGGAAGTCATGCTAAAATAATAGAAGACTTTAAGAACCACAAGTATGATATTTTAATAGGTACTCAAATGATAAGTAAGGGGCTTAACTTTAAAGATGTTACTTTAGTAGGAGTAATTAATGCTGATGCGTCTTTAAATATACCTGACTTTAGAAGTGGAGAAAGAACTTTTGAATTACTTACTCAAACAGGTGGAAGAGCTGGAAGATATGAACTACCAGGCGAAGTAGTTATACAAACATATAATAAAGACAACTATTGCTTGGAGTGTGTTAAAAATCATGATTATTTATCATTTTATAATAAAGAAATGAAAATAAGAAAAGACTTAAAGTATCCACCATATTATTATTTAACACTAATTAAAATAATTAGTACTACATATGAAGTTGCAAGGGATGAAGCAAATAAGATTAAGAATTACTTATCTAAAAATTTAAGTAGTAACTTTATAATTTTAGGACCTTCAACAGCAAGTGTGTTTAAGTTAAAGAATAAGTATTATTTTCAAATTATAATCAAATATAAAAAGGAAGAAAATTTATTTAAGGTTTTAAAAGACATTAATGAAACATATATCACTAATAAAGTGAGTGTTGATATTAATGTAAATCCTTTGAATTTGATTTAATAGTTTGATATAATTAAGTTGTTAATGAAAGGGTGATATAAGTGAAAGATAAAAGAGTAGTATTTATGGGAACACCTACGTTTGCAGTACCTGTTTTAGAAGCGTTAATAGAAAACACTAATGTTGTGTTAGTTGTAACTCAACCTGATAAACCAGTAGGAAGACATAAAGAGAGTGTGTTTACTCCTGTAAAAGAAGTTGCTATTAAGAATGGTATACCAGTATTTCAACCTGAAAAAATTAGAAATGATTATGAAGAAGTACTTAATGCTAAACCAGATATTATTATTACTTGTGCTTATGGTCAGATAATACCTAAAGTACTTTTAGATACTCCTAAATATAAAGCAGTTAATGTACATGCTTCACTTTTACCAAAGTTAAGGGGTGGAGCCCCACTTCATAAGGCAATTATTTATGGAGAAAAAGAAACAGGTATTACTATAATGTATATGAGTGAGAAGATGGACGCAGGCGACATAATTAAACAAGAAAGTATACCTATAATGGACTGTGATAATGTTGGGACTATACATGATAAACTTATGAATATTGGTAGTAAACTTTTAATTCAGACTTTACCTAGCATATTTGATGGGACAAATGAAAGAATTAAACAAGATGAAGAAAAAGTAACGTATGCTTATAACGTAAGTAGGGAAGAAGAAAGAATAGATTTTAATAAGTCTAATAGAGAAGTGTTTAACCAAATTAGAGGAATGTATCCATATCCAGTTGCCTACACGACTTTAAATGGTGAAGTTATAAAAATTACAGAGAGTAAGATGTCTGATAGTGAAGACGGGACTACTGGAGAAATTACTATGGCAGACAAAAATGGTATCTGTGTAAAATGTTTTAGTAAAAGCATTATTATTACTAGATTAAAACCAGCTGGTAAAAAGGAAATGAACGCGTCTGACTTTATAAATGGGTATAAGGGTAAGTTATTGGGAGAGCGTTTTGAGTGATGAAAACAGAAGAAAAGAATACACTAAAAATTTTAGCTTATATTGGTTTTTTCATTTTACTATTTGTCTTTTTGAGATTTGAAACTAATAATAATAAGCCAGTTAAAACAGAAGAAAAGAAAAACGATTTGAGTTTTATTGATAAAATAGAAATAAATAACTATTCACTTCAAGTTCAAGCTATTTTAAAAGATGATGCAGTTACTTTATTATATGAAAAACAAAAAGATTTATTTATTGGAAAAAAGAGTTATCATGGTGAAGAAACAGAGTTTGTTAAGTATAATGGTGAGTATTACATAATGGGAAATGAAGAATTTATTAAAAACTCTGAGTTTGTTAGTTTTAATTATGATAAAACTTTTATTACATTAGATAATATTAAAAAACTATTTAATTTAAAACATACTGTTACGAATGACGGAAGTATTATAGAAGTTAAATATAAACTAAATGATGTAATAAATTTATATAATGAAATAAATAATACGCATTTATATACTTTAGAAGAAAAAAACTTTTATATTTATTTAAAAATGAATGAAGAAACAGTAGAATACTTTGTAATTGATATGACACCATTATATAAATTAATTAATACTGAATTAGATACAGATGTGGTGTTTAAAATTAAAGTTAAAAATGAAAAAGAGACTGACACAAGTTTAATACTTACTAAATTAAAGTGAAAAATATATCTAGTTTTGTCTAATTTAATGAAAAGATTTAAAAAATGGTTTATATTAATATTGAGGTGAAACATTATAACAAAGGAAGTCTTAAAAGAATTTGATGAGATGATAAGTGAAATTACAATGAGTATAATTGAAACAAAGAGTAAGTTTAAGAATAAAAAACTTTAACTTGCTTTTTTGTTTTAATGTTTGACAAAATTTGTAAGTTATTGTACAATTATAATGGAAAAGGGAAGTGTTATAATGAATGATAAGATAACTTTAACAGCAAATGATATTTTAGAGAAAGAGTTTAAAATTGATGCAAGGGGTTATAGGCTTCAAGAAGTAGATAAGTTTTTAGATATTATTATTAAAGACTATACAGAATATGATAAGTTACTAAAAAAGTATAATACTGAACTTAAAGCAGTTTTGGAAGAAAATGCAAAACTTAAAAATGAAATAAGAAATTTAAAGAGTACTCTTAGTGTTGCAGAGGGCAGTAGTGGTCAAACTAACTTAGATATTCTAAGAAGACTTGGAGAACTTGAAAAAATTGTTTATGGAGAAGAATAAATATCTTAGGTAAACGCTGCATATAATTATGTAGAGGAAAGTCCATACTCGCATAGTCTGAGATGACTATAGTGTTCGTGCTAGAGAAAAAAATAACTCTAGGTAGATTAATCTAACGGCGACGAAAAAAGAAAGAACTTCTTTGATTAGTCATAAAGTGCCATAGAGACGATGCATTTTAGGAATAAAATGAGTGGAACGAGGTAAACCCCGCGAGCGAGAAACCCAAATTTGGTAGGGGAGTCTACACAAATGAAATGAAAAGAGTGTAGGAGTTGTTAACTAGATAAATGTTTACCACCCGTAAGGGTACAGAAAATGGCTTATTAGATGTTTATATAAATAAAAGGAGTGTACTAGTGAAAGATATTGGAAATACCTTTAAAGAAAGAAGAGAAGAAATTGGTATTAAATTGGAAGAGGCTGCAGGAGACTTAGAAATTACAGTTGCCCAGCTTGAAAATTTAGAAGATGGTAACATTAATGCTTTTAAGGATATATTTTTTCTTAAAGAACTAATTAAGAAATATGCTACGTATTTAAATGTTAACGAAGAAGAATTAATGGAAGACTTTAATGACTTTGTGTTTGATTATACTTCTAAAATACCAGTTGAAGAAATAGAGCAAAAGGTTAAAGAAATAGAGAAACTTGAAGAAAAAGAGACTAGAAAAAGAATAAGTAGTCCTTATACTAGAAAGAAAGTTAGAAATGCTAAAATGAAACCTGTTTATTTCTTTAGTGTTATAACTGTTATATTAGTTTCTATTACTTTAATTATTTTGAATGTGTTTTTAAATAAACAAAGAGAATTAAATTTAAATTTAGGAAGTGAAATTATTTATGAATTTACCAAATAAAATAACAATATCTAGGTTAATTATGTCAGTAATTGTACTTGCTTTGCTTATTGTGCCAATGGAGAAGATAGGACTTGACTTACCAGCAGTAAAGGTTACTGAAGCAATAAGAGTAGATGTTAAATACTTAATTGCAGGGATACTTTTCTTAATTGGTTCAGTTACAGATTTTATTGATGGGCACATTGCTAGAAAAAATAATATGGTAACAGATTTTGGAAAAGTAATGGACGCGATTGCTGATAAACTTCTTGTTAATGGAGTGCTTATTGTACTAGCTTGTAATGGATTTATTAATGTAATTATTCCTGTAATAATAGTTAGCAGAGATACAATTGTTGATAGTATTAAAATGGTTGTAGGAAGTAAAATTGGTTCAGTTGGTGCAAGTAAAGCAGGAAAGTTAAAAACAATATTTATGATGTGTGGTGTTACTTTGATGTTATTTTATAACTTGCCTTTTGAAATATGGGGTATTAGAGTAGCTGATACATTAATTATGATAGCAACTGTTTTATCAATAGTTAGTGGAATAGAATATTATACTAAGAACAGAAAATATCTTTTAGAAGATTAGTTCTGTTTTTTTCTTGACTTTTTTCTTTCTCTTTTATACAATTAAGTTAGTTGTATTGTATGTTTAATGAAAAATATTTGTTTTTGTAAACAAGTGTTTGAAAAACTATTGACAAACATATTTGTTTGTTATATAATTAATTCATAAGAGAGATTAGGAGGATAATTATGAGTAAATTAAACAAAGGAGAAAAGGATAAAACACTTGAACAAGTATTGTTAGATATTGAAAAACAATTTGGTAAAGGTGCAATTATGAAACTTGGTGAAGGGGGACTAAAAGATATAGATGTTGTTTCAAGTGGTAGTTTAGCGCTTGATATAGCTTTAGGTGTTGGAGGCTATCCTAAAGGAAGAATTATAGAAATATATGGACCAGAATCTAGTGGTAAGACTACTTTTGCACTTCATGCAATTGCTGAAGTACAAAAAACTGGCGGAAGAGCTGCATTTATAGATGCTGAACACGCATTAGATCCTGTCTATGCAAAAAAACTAGGTGTTAATATTAATGAGTTGTTATTAAGTCAACCAGACACTGGAGAACAAGCTTTAGAAATATGTGAAGCACTTGTAAGAAGTGAAGCTATGAGTATAATTGTTATTGACTCAGTTGCTGCTTTAGTTCCACAAGCTGAAATTGAAGGAGAAATGGGAGATTCTCATGTTGGTCTTCAAGCAAGACTAATGAGTCAAGCTTTAAGAAAATTAAGTGGTGCTATTAACAAAACTAATACTATATGTATATTTATTAACCAATTAAGAGAAAAGGTTGGAGTTATGTTTGGTAACCCTGAAACTACTCCAGGTGGACGTGCACTTAAGTTCTATTCTTCAATAAGATTAGATGTAAGAAGGGCTGAACAAATTAAACAAGGAACTGATGTAATAGGAAATAAAACTGTTGTTAAAGTTGTTAAAAACAAAGTTGCTCCTCCATTTAAAACTGCTGAAGTTGAAATTATGTATGGAGAAGGTGTAAGTAAAGAAGGAGAAATTATTGATATTGCTTCTAACTTAGGTATACTTGAAAAGAGTGGAGCATGGTATGCATATAATGGACAAAAAATAGGGCAAGGTAAAGAAAATGTTAAAATTCTTTTAAAAGAAAATAAAGAATTATTTAATGAAATTAACGAAAAAGTAAGAGCGCATTATAATTTTAACTGTGCTAATAGTTTGGACTCTAAAGAAAGTGCTGAGTAGGCATTTTTCTTTTTCTTTTGAAAAAAAAGATTGACTTTAGGAGTAAATATCTTTAAAATAGAATTAGAGGTATTTAAAAATACCTTGAGACTAAATATATAGTAATGGAGGAAATTATGGATAATATCGGATTCTCCATTTTGCTAGTAGTAGTTGGATTGTTTTTGGGAGTTCTTATAATACTTTTAATGAATAAATTAAGAATATTAAACTCTAGAAAAGAAGCTGATAAATTAATTGAAAAGGCTACAAAAGAAGCCGAAAAACTTAAAAGGGATAAGATTATTGAACTTAAAGAAGAAAGCTATAAACTTAAACAAGATACAGATAATGAAATTAAGGAAAAGAAAAAAGAAATTCAAGACCTTAAGAATCTTGTTGAGAGTAGAGAAAATAGTTTAAATAAACGTGATGAACTTTTACAAGAAAGAGAAAAAAATCTTGATTTAAGAGATAAAGATTTATTGGCCAAACAAAAGGAAATTCAAGAGAAAGACGCAAAAATGGAGTCTATATTGAAAGAACAAATTGAGTTGTTAGAACGTATTAGTGGATTTAGTAAGGAAAAAGCAAGAGATTTAGTCATGAGAAAAGTTGAAGAAGATATGTCTAAAGAAATTGCGATTTACTTAAGAGAAAGAGAAAATGATGCTAAATTAGAAGCTGATAGAAAAGCAAAAGAATATTTAGTATCAAGTATGCAAAAGTATGCAACTGATGTTGCAAATGAGCAAACAGTTAGTACTGTAACTTTGCCTAATGATGAAATGAAAGGTAGAATTATAGGAAGGGAAGGAAGAAATATTAGAACTATTGAAGCAATTACTGGTGTTGATTTAATTATTGATGATACACCTGAAGTAATAGTTTTATCAAGTTTTGACCCACTTAGAAGAGAAATAGCTAAAGTAACTATTGAAAACTTAATTAAAGATGGTAGAATACATCCAGCTAGAATAGAAGAGATTTATGACAAAGTTTGTGAGGACTTTAAAACAACTATTAGAGAAAAAGGAGAAGAAGCTTTATTTAGTTTAGGTGTTACTAGAGTTAATCCTGAACTTGTTACTTTAATAGGTAAGTTATACTTTAGAACTAGTTATGGACAAAATTGTTTACAACATAGTATTGAAGTTGCTAATTTAGCTGGTCTTCTTGCAAGTGAAATTGGAGAGAATGTTCAACTTGCTAAACGTGCAGGACTACTTCATGATGTAGGGAAAGCTATTGACTTTGAAGTGGAGGGCTCTCATGTTGAGCTAGGAAGCGAGTTTGCTAAAAAGTATGGTGAGAATGACGTAGTAATAAATACTATTGAAAGCCATCATGGAGATAAGAAACCTAATTATGTAATTAGTGAATTAGTCGCAATAGCTGATACACTTTCAGCAGCACGTCCAGGAGCAAGAAATGATTCATTAGAAAACTATGTAAAGAGACTAGAAAAACTAGAAGAGATAGGTAATTCTATTCCTGGAGTTGAAAAGACATTTGCAATGCAAGCAGGTAGAGAATTAAGAGTAATTGTTAGACCTGAAGAAGTTGA
>CAKOIS010000011.1 GCA_934087065.1 uncultured Bacilli bacterium | reverse complement strand
TTTTTGTAAAATAAAAACTTTGTTCTATAGAAATTTCTATAATTTTATGATATTCTTATAAGGTACGGAAGTGATAATATGAAAAATAGAATTTTTTTAGGAATAGTAGCATTGGTAATTTCATTCTTTCTAGCAGGATGTGAAATTAATATTCCTGATAAAGAATATGATATAAATGGTATTAAAGTAACTCTAGAAGAAGGACTAAAAGAGACTGAACAAGATGGACAAACACTATACTTACAAGGTTTAGACATGGAGTTCATCGCTTTAAAAGAGCCTTTTGAAAACTTAAGTGAATTTAATCTTACAGAAAATAGTACAGAAGAAGATTATGCTAAATTATCAATTGAAAGCTATAATCTTGATAGTGAAGTAATTGTTAAAGATGATATTACTTACTTTACTTACGAAAAAGAAGTAGATGGTAAAAAGTATTTCTACTTAGCAAGTGTACATAAATCTACTGATGCATTCTATTTAGTGCAATACATATGCCTAAGTAAGAACAAAGAAAAATATGAACCAAAATTCTTAACTTGGGATAAAACAGTTAAATTTGATTAAACTTCTATTTAGAAGTTTTTTTCTATATACTTTAATATGAGAAATAGTGAGCTAGTAAACTTAGATGTAGAAAAAATAATTTACATCATCTTCATAATAATATCAATAATGGGTATAATTGGTACTAACTATGAAGAAAAGTTTTTGCTTACTAAAGATACTACTTATCATAAAAAAGGATCTACTATATTTAAGATAACTATTATAATTGCTTTACTTATATATTTATACTACTTAAAAAGAAACTATGAAATATTTAATGAAGCAAACGAAAAAGACAAAAACATGATTAGAATAAGACTATTTGGTAGTATCTTCTTTGTAGTTGGTGCATTATGTTTAGTATACTTTAGATTTAAAGACACTACATTTGTAGAACCACCTGAAATATAACTAGATTATTTTTACATTTTGATTTATAATATAAGAAAGGAGTTCTCATGACTGATTTTGAATATGAAAAATGTAAAACTATTTTAGACTATTATAAAGGTACTCATGAATATGCAGCATACCTACTTGATAAATTTAATAACCCTAATAATAAGAATATTACTTCTATATTAGAAAAAGAAAACATTTTTGCTTCTTTAGTAGGATTTATTACTAATATATTACTATCCGTAAAAGAAGACATTATAGAAAACAAAGGTAACTTAGTTTATGAGTCAAAATTATTAGTAGACGAATTAGAAAAGTCAGTAAGTCTTATTTCTAAACAAACAGATAAAGGTTACTTAATAAATAATTACTTAGTAAAAGATGCTCCATCAGTAGTCCAACTAATTAGAAATAAACTTGCCCATGGTAATTTTACTTTAGACTTAACCCATGGTAGAATTATACTTAATGTAGATAATGAAAAAGTAGTCTTAAGAATAGAAGACTTAGCTAACTTTGTTTATGTTGCTTTAGTTAAATTTAACGAGCAAATAAATGGTAACAAATACACAAGACGCTTACTCATAAATGATAAAGTAGATACAAAAAGAAAGAGATTAGTAACTAACAAAAAAGAATTAATTAGAATAATGTCTAACATGAAAGAATTAAAAGTCACTTTAGAAACAAAAAATGGCTATAAAATGGATGTAGTTGCAAGAAACACACTAGACGATGCTATTCGTTTATTTAACATACGTCACACTTTAAAAGTGTTTGATATTTTATCTGAACAATTAAGTCCAAATTATAAAGTAACGTATGAAGTTCATAAAATAAAAGACTTTGGCTTTGAAGAGTTTGCAACTTCTTTTCTATCAATGGTAAGACCAGATACTAGATACTATGATGAGTTGTACGCTTTAGAAGAAAAAATGACTAAAATACTAAACGGTAGACCAAAGAACTCACACTTAATAAGTAACCAAAACAACATCACACACTTAAATGCAATTAAAGTAACTAATAGCATAGATTTTATAACTTTACAAAAATACTTTAATAAATTATCCCCATCAGCTGTCTTTAGTACAGAAGAATTTTCTTCTTGTCTAATATCTATGTTTAATAGTTTATTTAGTTATGCTCTAGATGATATATACGAAAGCAAAAATATTTTAAATGACGGAATAATTACAGGATTAGACTTTAGTAAGTTAGATTTTTCCAAGCTATCTATAAATACACTTGATCCAGCTCCAAGAGAACTAAAAAATATTCTTGAAATTAGAAAATCAAGAATTAAAAAAATAGAAGAAATAAATAAAAACATTAAAAAAAGTGAACAACAAATAACAAACCTAAAACAAAGAGGTTTTACTGAAAAAATAGACTCTTTAAAAGAAAGAATAAATAATAATTTAGAAGTTATATCCCTTCTTAATGAAGAAGTAAATAACTACAATATTAAATTAAATATCTTTAAAGATAACTACACATTTTTTGTTAATGAAGCTATCGTAAATGGTATAAGAAACTCCATCGCGCATGGACATTACACATTTAGTCTAACTGAAAACTTTGATACTAGCAAAATATATTTTAAAGATATTTATGAAGAAACCACAACTTTCTCTTGTGAAGTAAAAATAGGTGACTTTTTAACAACACTCGTAAATAATGAACCAGTAGTAACTGACTACATAAATTCCATTCTATCAAATAAGAAAGTGAGGTAATATTATGATAAATGATAAAGTAGAAACTATTAATAAAATGTACTATTCTAGTTTAGTATATACAAGTTTTTTATTAAACACAATATATGGTTTTCCCCAAGACAATATAAAAAATTATATATTAGATGATGAATTATTAGACACAGCTTCTTTATTATTTTCTTCCAATATTCTATTTACAGTAAATGAGTCATTAATAACAGCGTATCCAAATAATATTGTTTTATCTAACATATTAGATGATGAACTTAACAAATCATTAATTAAACTGTTTGACTATAAAAATGGTATATATTATTATAACAATAAAGAAGTGGCTGATGGCCCTAAAACTATTTTCAAAATAAGAAATAAACTCGCTCATGGAGAATATATAATAAACAAGAATAAAGTAACTATTATTGATGGGAACAATTACTTAACTTTTGAAATTAGCAAAATAAACAAGCTAGTTTATGAATCATTACATAATACCATATTTCAAAATAAGTCTAATAGATTTGAAACTGGTATAGTATTCACAAAACACATAGTAAGTAATAGAAAAGAACCATTTAAAAATATTGAACAAGTAGAAAAATATATTAAATCTCATAAAGTTTTAAATGCAACTATTGAAGGAGTAAATAACTACAAAATAACTACAGAAGATAAGATGGAACTTAATAATATAGTTAACAATTTTGTAAACAAATACAATTTTAAAGAATTTAAAAATTATCAGAAAAACCATCCAAATATATTATTAACGTACAATTTAAATGATGTTAATATAGATTCATCTAAATTAGCAAACAACATATTACAAATGACTAAAGATGAAACTTCATATTTTGAAATGACTAAATATATAACAGACAGTATTTCAAAGAATTTATCTGATGATAAAAGCATAATTATTGCCTCTTCACTTAATAATTTAGTTATAATAGACTCTATTAAAAAAACTAAAAGCTATGATATTAATGCATTAAAAGATTATATTGTAAACAATTATTACGATATGGCTATTGATACAGATACTGTTTTATCCTCTCTTATTACCATGTTTAATAGTTTATTTATGTATGGATTAACTGATATGTTTGACAATGTAGATAATTTGTTTATACCTGATGATAAATTAAACTTTGATTTATTAGATTTATCTATATTTAATGGTTGCGATTATACTATGAGTGTAGGTAATATTAAAGAAAAACAAAATGTATATAATTCTCTAGTTAAGTCCATTGAAAAGAAGAAAATAGCTATAGTAAAGAGAAAAGAACAATTAGATAATATGGTTACTAAAGTAAGTAAAGAAAAGTACGAAGAAGAAAAAATAAAGTTTAATAACATGCTAATTGAATATAGAAAAACTATAAATGAAAAAAACACTTTAAAAAAGGAACTTGATTATTTTAATAATAATAAAAAATACTTTGAAAATAAAGCTATCATAACAGGCATAAGAAATTCCATCGCACATGGAAATTATAAAATTGAGTTAAGCGAAAAGATAGGCGACACAATGATTACTTTTGACGATATATATTTAGGAAAAACTACCTTTCATGCTGAAGTATATTTGGTTGATTTTTATAATTTCATTTATAATAATCAACAGATAGTCGTAGATTATTTAGAAAGTTTGAAAGGTAAACAACTATGAAAAATATATACTTCATAAGCGATACTCACTTTGAACATACTAACATAATCAAATACACAGAACTAAATTAGAAGAATACAAATTAATACTTTCACATAAACAATTAGATGATAAAATGATACCTTTAGGTTATGCTAACATTCACATTCATAACAAAGAGTTAGATGACACATTTGATAATTAAAAGCGCATTAATGTAAGCGTTGAACAAATAAACTATACATTAGTTAGCTTAGAAAAGTTACTAAATAAAATAATTTAAACATTCCTCCAATTTGACTTTTTGTACCAAATATGGTATAATCTTCTTAATTAAGGGGGAATTTTTATTATGGACTTTTTTGAAAAATATGCAAGTAGATATGACATAGACTTAACCGGCGCAACTACAAGGGAAGAAAAGATAGAAATATTTGCTAAAGAAAGAAAATATGTATTTAGTCTTATATTTGAAAATTTAACAAAAGAAGAAAAGATTAAATATCTAGAATATGCTCATGCAAAAGATATAGAAGAATTTTTATTAACTCTTCCTAATGAAGAAAGAATTAGTATTATTAAATCAAAGTTAGAATGTATGGAAGAGGAAATATTAGAGTATATTGGAACAAGACTTTCAACCGACAAAGAAAAATTTGAATATCTAGAAATAATTAATAATTATGTTGGAAACTACTATAAATCTGAAATTATTTGTAAAATGGTAGATGATAATTATAAACTTTTAGCATTAGATAATTTTATAGATAATCAATATTCAAAACTTAAAGTAATTAAAGAAATGCCTGACGAATTTAAAGAATTATATATAGATAAACTTGATAAAATTAGCTACAAAGTAGAAGTAATACTATCTTTTAACGATAGAGAACTAATAAAAAAATATGCTGAACTTCCATTATACTCTAACTTTAGAAGTAAATTAGTTTCAGCTACTAATGATAGTGAATATATCATAAAGAAATTTAAAGAAATAAATGTTTTAAAATTTAGATTAAACTTAATTAATCTATTAAATGATGATGAACTAAAAATAAGTTTAATTAACAAATTAGATAATACTGGCTTAAAAAAATTCCTACTAAGTAACATCGCTTCAGCAAATTATAAAGTTGACTTGCAAGCTAGTGAATTACTAGAAACTAAAATAAATCCTAACATAACAATAGGTGTAGAACTAGAGTGTTCTAATAAAGAAATAGATAATTTTAATGGAGCACATAATTTATTTAACGATTACACCATTAAAAGTGACACTTCAGTTAAAAGTGGTTTTGAAATAGTAAGCCCAGTTTTACATTTTACTTTAGAAGACATGAGAACATTAAAAAGTGTATGTGACTTACTAAAAGAAAACAGTTTCTATACAGACAAAAGTTGTGGAGGCCACATTCATATAGGTGCTTCATATTTAACTAGAAAAGAAGACTTTTATATGCTTTTATATTTATATGCTAATACTGAAAATATTTTATATTACATATGTGACAGAAAAAATACAATGAAACGTCCAAGTGTTAACAGATATGCTATGAAAACAAAAAGTGACTACATAAAAGCAATTGATAATGGACTATTTAACACTGAACACTATGAAGAAGAAATGAATGTTATACTAAATGAAATAAACAAAGATAGATATAAAGGACTAAATTTTAAAAACTTAGGAACTTACTATAAAAACACAATTGAATTTAGAATGCCTAATGGTGAAATTGACTTTAACGAGCTAATTCTAAACATAAAATTATTTGCTAGACTTATTGAAGTAAGCCATGAATTAGTAACCCATCCAACTGAAGATTTTTATAAACTTGCAAGTGTTAAATCTGAAAAAGAAAAATTAAATATTTTAATGGACATACTTTTCACAAGCGAAGAAGAAAAAGAATTATATAAAGAAAGATATAATAAAAACACTCAGTTAGAAAGAAGAACTCAAAGAAAAATTCTAGAAGACTTAAAATCAAAAATCACAAAATCAGAAGAAGTAGCCATTGGTTATGATGAAACAACTCACACATTAACAAAGAAAATATTATAGGTGTAATATGATAATTGGTAGTATTGATAATTTAAAAAAGTACAAAGCTGTAGATTTAACTGACTGCGAAACAAGACAAGATAAAATAATTAAAATATTCAAAAATCTAAAGTATACACATGAAAAAGATAACTTCTTTAAATATTTAACGAGTGACGAAAAAACAAAGTATTTATTTTATACATCGTATGAAAATATTGCTTCTTACATAACAAAAAACCATAAAACAATATTTGAAAACATAAAAGAAATTATTAAAGTAAATCCTAGTGTTAATGAATATGACTTAAAAAGAGTTATGGAAGAAATAAAAAGCGAAGACATTAAATATGAATATTTATGGTCTGTATACAGTATTATGAACCATTTCCATTTAGAACAAACAGCTGCTATTTTCAAAGATAATAAATATATTATTAAATTTTACCTAAACAAAATTAGATATTCTAAGTGTAGTGTAGACTATGTAAAAAGAGTATTAAATGACACTGCAAAATCATACTTTCTTAAAGACTTTAATGATGAAGAAAAAGCTACTATCATACTATATATACAAGACAAAAACATTCTAAAAAAGTATGTAGATGCTCCTTATTTATATAAATATCGCTCTACTATAGTTGCAAGAACAGAAGATACTAATTTAATATTAGATAAATTCATACAAATAGATAGTCTTACATTTAAATTAAACTTGATAAACAAAGTTAAAGATAATGATTTAAAAAAGATGTTAATCTGTATGTTAGATGATAAAAACTTAATGGAATTCTTAATATCTAATGAAACAACGCTTTCTAATAATGACTTTGTTAAAAAACTATGTGAAACTACTATAATAAACCCGAATATAACTATAGGTGTAGAACTAGAAGCTTGTAATGAAAACATAAAAAACTTTAATAAAACAAAAACTGTATTTAGTGATTTCAATATAAAACAAGATTTATCAGTTAAAAGTGGTTTTGAAATAGTAAGCCCAATATTACATTACAACTTAACAGATATGAATAAACTATATCAAGTTTGTGAACTATTAAAAAGATGTAACTTCTATACAGACCAAAGTTGTGGTGGACATATACATATAGGTGCATCTTACTTTACCAGTAAAGAAGATTATTATATGTTAGTTTATCTTTATAGTAATGTTGAAAACATACTTTATTATATAACAGACAAAGAAGGAACTATTAAAAGAAGTAGTGTAGAAAGATTTGCAATGAAAAGTAAAGAAGAATATTTAAAAGCAATAGATGAAGGACTATTTAACAAAGAACACTTTAATAGTGAAATAACTGACGTATTTAATGAAATAAACAAAGACAGATATAAAGGTTTAAATTTTAAAAATATAGGTAGCGAATACAAAAACACAATTGAATTTAGAATGCCTAATGGAGAAATAGAATTTTCTGAACTTTTAGTGAACATAAAACTTTTTGCTAGACTTATTGAAATGAGTCATGAATTAGTACAAATAGACAAAACAAATGAAATAAAAGAGAAAGCACTAAAGTTAAGTCACACTAAAGATGAAGAAGAAAAACTACTCTTACTTCTAGAAATACTTTTTCCTAATCCAACTGATAGAATAATATATTTGAAAAGATACAAAACTAACTATGCTTTAACACTAAAAGCAAATGAAGAATTAGCTTCTTCTTTAAGAGATAAACTATTTTATGAAGTAGTAGACTATGATGAAGAAAATCATTCCTTAGTTAAAAAAATAATATAGAAACACGAGACTATATTATTTTTTATTGGTGTGATATAATATATAAGAAAGGTAAACATATGAAAAAAAGAAGATTAAAGAAAAAATATAGAATATTACTAAATAAATTAAAAATACTATTATTTATATTACTCATATTTTTAGTGTTAAAGTCTATTTTAACTAAAGAAGAAACTACTAAAAAACAAATATTAAAGATTAATACTGATACTATATACTTAACTATAAACGAAACTTACACTCTTAAGCCAAATGTTGAAGTAACTTATAATGTTACTAACCCAGAAATAATTAGCATTAAAAACAATACTGTCACAGCTTTAAAAGAAGGAAATACCAAAATTGAAGCAACTTACAAAGAAGAAAAAGAAGTGATAGATGTAGTAGTAACTACTTTATACACATTACCAAAAATAAATAACGAAAAACCATACCTTACTTGTAATTTGTATACAGCTGAAGAAGAAAGTATCCTTGACTCTTCACTAAAATTCAAAATTAATTCAAGTGGATACGGCACACGTGCTGGTGTTGTAGCCTCCGCCAGATTTTTAACTTTACAATTTAAAAATAGAATATCATACTTCTATGAAAATGGTAGACTTAATAATTATAAAGATCAAGACTACGCCGACGGAGAAGGCAGGTACTACCACGAAGGTTTATATCTAACTGAAAACAAATTTAAAATGATAATTGCAAGTGTTAATGGCCCGTCTCCTTGGGGATGCCCTTTATACGTTGACTTATTTGAAAGAGAAGAAAAAAACGGTCTAGACTGCAGTGGCTTTGTATCATGGGCTTTACTAAATGGTGGTTTTGATGTAGGAGACGTGGGTGCTGGAATTGACCCAGAAAGAACTGATGACCTAGACGATTTAGGAGAAAAAATGAAAGTAAGTATTGAAGACTTTGACACGTCAAAAATCAAAGTTGGAGACCTTTTTAGTAAGTATGGTCACATAGGAATACTTATCGGAAAAGATAATGATACATTCTATATAGCTGAAGCATTAGACTACGACTTACACGTAATAACTATGACTTCTAAAGAAATACTAGAAAGTGAGTGGCTATACATAATATTAATGGATAATCTTTACAAAAAAGATGGTAACTTAAAAGAAATGTGGTAAACTAAATACCATATTTCTTTAGATTTGTATCATAAAATAGAAAATACTTAGGTGGTTTATATGTTAACAAACCGAAAGACACATAAGTAACAACTATAACTATAATTAAGAATACCTTATTAATATTTAACTCTCTTCCACTCAATATTTTATAACTAACATATGCCATAAGAATGTAGTCAAGTAGCATTAACCCTATAGAAATAAACATGATTTCTCCAAATATTTTATAAAGTGGTAAATACATAATTAAATACACAATAATACTTAAAACGCTAGTTAGCACAATACTAAAAAAGTGATTATTGTAATAAATGTTAAACTTATCTAACAAAAACTTATCAACTAATCCCCAAACTAAAATAGCTGATACAAATATCTTCATATGTTCCCATATACTTTCATTAACTGGAAAAAATATACTTGTAACTACATTAGGACATAATTCATACATAAAATGAAACAAAAAACTTAATGCAAAAACACCAATAACATTAATAATTTTAATCTTTTTTAAATTCATGAATCCACCTCATACTAATATTATATTCAAGTAATCCTTTAAAATAATAGAAATTTTTGGTATAATTAATTCGTGAAGAAATATGTATGTTTTAATGAGTATAAAGCCAAAATATGTAGAAAAAATACTAAGTGGAGAAAAAAAGTATGAATACAGAAAAACACTTTTAAAGAAAGAAGTAGAAAGTATACTTGTGTATTCAACCTCTCCAGTTAAAAAAGTAGTCTGTGAGATAAAACTTCTTGAAATAGTAAAAGGAACACCTGAGTATGTATACAGTAAAACTAATAAAGAAGGTGGCATTACTTTAGAAGAATTTAATAACTACTTCAAAAACAAAAGTATTGCCTATGCATACAAACTGGGAAGTATAAAAAGATTAAATTTAACACTAAAAGAAATAGGCGTTCCAACTGCGCCTCAGTCATACCAATACATAGAAAGGATAGAACTATGAAAGCAATATTTTTAGATGTAGATGGAGTACTAAACAATGATAAATATTTTGAAAGAACAAAAAATGAAAAACAAAATAGAATAGAATTAGACGATGAAAACATAAAATGCTTAAAAGAAATAATTGATTTAACAGGTGCAAAAGTAGTAGTCACTTCAACTTGGAAAGAACTTCGGATATATAGCAAGTTAATTAGTTATCTAAAAACCTTTGGAATAGAAGTTTATGATAAAACTGTTCATATGTCTTATAACAGGGGAGATGAAATACGTGAGTATCTATCTACTCATGAAATAGAAAACTTTATTATATTAGATGACGAAATATTTAGAGACTTTAACGAACTAATTTCACATCTAGTAAAAACAGATTTCTATAATGGGGGACTAACAGAACAACATAAAACATTAGCTCTTAAGTTAATGAATAATTAATCTAAATATCTTGCACAAATTATAAAAATGTAATACAATATAAATACATGGTACACTCAGTACAGTTGGTTACTGAATGTCTACCTGATTTATCTCAGAGACATTGCCCTAAAAGGCGATGTCATTTCTTTATTTCTATCACTAGTAACTCAATAAAAACAAAGCAATATTCACTAGAATCAACACGCATATTCTATACGGTCTCTTCTTCATGGATATTGAACCTCCTTTCCTTTTCAACCATGTTCCCCTGATTTACTTTAAAAGTTGTACGCGCGCTGCACTTCCTGCTCCAAAAAGCATTATAACGTAATTAGTAAGGTAAGCCAACACCAAAAACAAAAAAAATTTCGCTACAATTATTAAAATCTGCAAGAATTGTGGATAACTTAAAACTTATTAACAAAAATTTCTAAAATCAGTAGAAAAAAATAAGTTTTTGATGTAAAATCATATTAGGAGGTTTATCATGGGAAAGATAATAGTAATTGAAGGAACAGACTGTTCTGGAAAAGAAACACAGTCAAAATTATTAAAAAGTTATTTAGAACAAAATGGCATTAAGGTGGCAACATTCAGTTATCCACAATATAATACACCAACTGGCAAAATAATAGGTGGCCCACTTTTAGGAAAGCCAAGTATATGCCCATCATGGTTTGATAACTATGTAGAAATTGATAGCAAAGTTGCAAGTCTTTACTTTGCAGCTGATAGACGCGCGTCACTTCCAGTATTAAAAGACTTAATAAACAATAACGAAATTGTAATAATTGATAGATATATTTACTCAAACATGGGACATCAAGGCTCAAAAATAGAAGACAAAGAAGAAAGACTAAAAATGTATAAATTCTTAGAAACGCTAGAATTTGACTTACTAGAACTTCCTCGTCCAGACTTAGTAATCTTCCTTTATTTGCCATACTCTTATGGAGAAGAAATAAAGAAAAATCGTGCTGAAAAACTAGATGAAGCAGAAAAAAGCCAAACACACCAAATAAAAAGTGAAAGAACATATCTAGAACTAACCGAACTTTATGACTTTGAAAAAATTGACTGCTTTACAAATGGCACAGTTAAAACAAGAGAAGAAATAAATAAAGAAGTAATATCGCATATTAAAAAACTAACTTTAAAATAACAAAAATTGGTAGATTAATAATTAACATTTAATAAATACTATAACTAGGTGAATACAAATGAAAAAAATATTATTAATTCTATCAATTTTTTTAATGCTCTTTATTTCTCCAAAAACAAATGCTAAAGAAAACTATAGTTTATATAAAGAAAGTACATACATTTTAAAATATAATACTCTAAACTCCAAAGCCTTGCCAGATTTACTAAAGGACACTAATAGTTTAGTTTTAGAAATAGACGCAAACATCAAAGGAAAAACCTACACTTATAGAATACTATCAAGTGACATAAGTGTAACTACTGAAAAACTAATAAAGAAAATAACTAAAGACATAACAGACAAAGAAACCATAACCGATATAGAAATCAACGGAGTGAAAATAACAAAACTCACACTAAAAATCACTAATGAAGACTATAACACACTAAAAGAAAGAAGTAAAATCTATGAGTGATTTAAAAAAAAACAATATATTTATATTCATAACGAGCTTTGCTAAATTACTAGTTGAAATATTTATTCCAATTATACTTTATAATATGTCTTTCTCCATAAAAGAAATAATTCTATTTTTAATACTAAAATATTCTTTTTGTCTATTCTTCATTCTAGTAGGCTATTTACTTGGAAAAAAATATTCAGTCTCATCATTAATGATACTTAGTTCCATAATCTTTAGCATTACCTATATATATTTATCACAAATAAACAAAAACTTAACATCCCTTATAATACTAAGCATCCTTTACTCAAGTTACTTAATGTTCTATTGGCTTGGTAGACACATATATGGTTTAACTATAATTGAAGACAAAAAAACAACAGAAAACGTAAGCTTATATAACATATTCACAATTTTAGGAGGATTATTTTCTCCTTTCATTGGTTCATACATAATAGAAAAAACAAGCACAATTACTGTCTCTTTAATAGTTTTAGTACTTATGATAATCAGTATAATTCCACTTACCAAAATTAAAAAAATTAAACTTAACTCTAATACTCAAATAAAACATATTATAAAGTCTTTTCCAAAAACAAACTACATATTTAACACCCTTGACCAACTAAGATACATCTTATATACAGTACTACCTTTATGGATATACATTAACATAAAAAGCAAGTATTCATATATAGGAATTTTAAATATTATAACTGGTCTAGGTAGCATCATTTACATATACTTACTATCTAAAAAGATGGACAAAAATAAAAAAGACTATTTAAGTTTATCGCTACTTTTAATGGGTATAGTCTACTTTCTAAAAATAACTATTACATCAAAAACAGCATATTTAATAATAACACTATTTGAAGGAATTACAAAGTCTAGTTTAGACACTATTACACTGAGAAACACATACGTATATCAAAAAAACTACGATGTCACTTCATATGTAATATTTATTGAAATAATAAACAACGTTGCAAGAACACTATTCTTAATAATTTTCTATATATTTAACATACCACTAAAAACAATGTTACTAATATGTATTCTAGGAATATTCTTAAACGTATTTGTAAAATATGATGATGGAAAATATGGTTACTCTCTTGTTAAATAATGAAATTTATGATATTATATTAATATAATAAAGAGGGATAAAGATGGGTAGTTTAAAAGATTATTTTAAAATTGACACAACACTAGGTTTTGCAAGACCTGACTGCATATTTAAAGGACAAAAATACAGAATTACTATACTTTCTGATGTTTTACTGCGCCTAGAATATAACGAAAACGGAATATTTAACGATTATCCAACACTATTTGCTATAAATAGAAAATTCACTAAAATGCCAACTTTCACTAAAAAAGAAGACGAAAAATTCCTAAATATTACAAACGACTACTTTATATTAGAATACAATAAAGAAAAACCTTTTGCTGCATCTAAACTAATTCCAGACTCAAACCTTAGAATAAGTATTCAAGGGACAGACAAAGTTTGGTATGTAAATCATCCAGAAGTAAAAAATTTAAAAGGCGCAACATACAGTTTTGACACAAAAAACTTCACTTTAGAAAGAGGACTATATAGTCTAGACGGGGTAGCAAGCTTTAATGACTCATCTCGTCCAGTATTCGTAAGTGACGGTACAGTTAAAAAAAATCCAAGTAATGGAATGGATATATACTTATTTGTATACAAAGATAACTTTAAAGAAGCACTAAATAGCTATTACGAACTAACTGGAAAACCAAGCTTAATTCCAAGATATGCTCTAGGTGTATGGTGGAACAAAAACGAAGATTATACATCTGACGACATCACTTCATTAATAAACAATTTTAAAAAATCAGACATTCCAATAAGCACCCTTTTACTAGGTAACAAATGGAATAAAACAGAAGAAAAATTGTCTCCTACATTTAACTATAACGATAAGAAATTCCCTAATTTTATAGAAACGGCAAATAATATACATAGAAACGGCATATATTTTGGACTAACAATTAATCCACAAAACGGAATAACACCATTAGATCCAGGATACCAAAATTTAAAAGCAATGCTAAACGAAACAAAAGAAATAATACCAATAAATGTTTACAATAACACTATATTAGATTTTTTGTATACTTATTTAATAGAATATTTAAATCAAAGAGGAGTAGACTTTATAAATTTTGACATAAAAGCAGAAGATAAAATAGCCCAGTTTATGTTAATGCACTACACATACATGAACTTCAAAAAAGATGCATCACGTCGTGGACTAATTATGAGTAGAAACCCAGGAATAGCATCACATAGATACCCAATTATGTATTCAGGAGTTACTGAAGTTTCATGGAAAACTTTAAAATACTTACCATTTTATAACATCAGTTCTTCAAATATAGGTCTCACTTGGTGGTCGCATGATATAGGTGGATATGAAAATGGAACAGAAGATGCAGAGTTATATACTAGGTACGTTCAACTAGGTGTATATAGTCCAATATTTAGATTTTCTTCAAAAGAAGGAAGATACTATAAACGCGAACCATGGAAATGGGATGTAAAAACACAAGGTATCGTAAAAGACTACACCAGAATAAGACACAGATTAATTCCTTATATATATAGCGAGGCATATAAATATTCAAAAGATGGAATAAACCTAATAAAACCATTATACTATGAATACAAAGAAACAATAGACGAGCCCCTTTATAAAAACGAATACCATTTTGGTAGCGAACTATTTGTGTGTCCTATAACTGAACCAAAAGACAAAGTCATGAATAGAGTACTCCATAGAATTTACTTACCTGAAGGAACATGGTACGACTTCAAAACTGGTAAAAAATTCCCAGGCGGAAAAAGATATGTTACATTCTATAAAGACGAAGACTACCCAGTATATGCAAAAAGTGGATCTATCATACCTTTAGCAATCATTGACGAAAACAACATAAATAGTGTTTTACCACCTAAAAAAATGGAAATTCAAGTATTCCCTGGTGTAAGCAATAACATTAATTTATACGAAGACGACGGAATAAGTAGCTTATATAAAGAAGGATACTATATTCTTACAAATATAGACTATAACTATAGAAAAAATAACTACACATTAATACTAAGACCAATTGAAGGTAAAACAGGCATAGTACCAGATAAACGTGACTACAAGATTAAATTTAGAAACACAAAAAGACCAGAATACGTAAAAGTAAACGTTGGACGATTTGAAGTAGAATTCACTACTAGATGTGATGAAAGTGACTTCATTATAGAAATACCTAACGTACCAACAAACCAACAACTAACAGTAAACTGTGGTGGAGAAGCAATAGAAATAGATGCAGTTAGACTTATAAACGAAGATATAGACGAAATAATAAGTGACTTACAAATAGAAACGAACTTAAAAGAACAAGTAGCAAGCATTTTATTCAGTGATTTATCTATTAGAAAGAAAAGAATAGAGATAAGAAAAATGAAAAGAAAAGGCTTAAATAAACTTTTTATAAAAATGTTTATAAAACTACTTGAATATATTAGTGAGATATGATATACTTATATTGGGTTATCGATTAATTTATATTTTTTGATACCCACCTAATATATTTTTATACGACATCCTTAACCCAGGATGTCACTTTTTTATAATGAACTACTTGAAATTAAATAAATATACTGCTATAATACTAATATAAGTTTTGTTGACAAAAGAGTAGTAATTAACATTTCTTTTAAAGAGAGTTAGTGTTAGGTGCAAACTAACAAAGAAAGTTAATGAACTTGCTTTTAGAAAAACTTCGCTAGCAAGCGTTATAACTATAAAGATGCATAATACTTTATGAATTAAGGTGGTACCGCTGCAATCTGCAGTCCTTAAGTCATAAAGTTTATTTTTTTGGAGGATACTATGAAAGAAAAAATAATAATTAACACAATATACTTTTTAGCTTCATACCTGATTATATTCTTAGTCTATGTTTTCATTATCAATAGAAAAAAGAAAACATATGCTGATGCTAAAAAAATGACAGACGTAACATACCTGACTACAAAGTTTAAACTAGATAAAAGAAAAACAGACTACAATACCCTAAAGTGGTATATAAATTTTATAAACCCACTAATAATATCAACAACATTTGTAGTAATATCAAATATTAAATCATTCACTATGAGTTTACTTGTAGGTTTCGTAGTAATGTTAGTACTAATTTACTCATTATATGAAATAATAGGAAGAATATTAAAAAAGAAGGAGTTTGATAAAAATGTATAATTTTGAAGAAATAGAAAAGAAATGGCAAAGTTTTTGGGAAAAAAACCACACTTTTGAAGTAAAAAATGAAGGGGCTAATCCATACTACATTCTAGTAGAGTTCCCATATCCTAGTGGTAATGGACTTCACGTTGGACACGTAAGAAGTTATACTGCGCATGATGCAATGGCGAGAATGAAGAGAATGCAAGGCTATAACGTATTATTCCCAATGGGATTTGATGCATTCGGGGCACCTGCTGAACAATACGCAATTAAAACTCATACACATCCAAAAGATGTAACAAACAAAGCTATCGCTCACTTTTCAGAACAAATGAAAAGAATAGGTTTCAGTTTTGACTGGAGTAGAGCATTTTCAACAACTGACCCTGAATACTATAAATGGACACAATGGCAATTCATACAATTTTTTAAACACAACATGGCTTACAAAGACACAATACCTGTTAACTGGTGTCCAAACTGTAAAATGGTACTTTCAAACGAAGATGCAGCAGGTGGAGTTTGTGAAAGATGTGGAAGTGCTGTAGAACAAAAAGAAAAAAGTCAATGGATGCTAAAAATGAGCGAGTACGCTGAAGACTTACTTACTGGACTAAACGATACTCACTTTGCTGAAAAAGTAAAACTAGGTCAAATAAATTGGATAGGTAAATCAACTGGTGTTGAAGTAGACATAGATATTGTTGGCGGAGGAAAATTTAGCATATTCACAACTTGTATAGAAACAATATACGGAATAACTTTCTTTGTAATCGCACCAGATGGTAAACTTATTAAAGAACTTATGCCTAGAATAGAAAACAAAGATGAAGTAAACGCATACATCAAAGAAACACTAAAAAAATCAAATATGGATAGAACAGAACTAAATAAAGGAAAATCGGGTGTAGAATTAAAAGGCTTAAAAGCTATAAACCCAGTTAACGGAAAAGAAGTTCCAATATTTATTGGAGACTTTGTATTAGGTTCATATGGTACAGGTGCTGTAATGGCTGTTCCTAGTCACGACCAAAGAGACTTTGAGTATGCTACAGTTCACAATATTCCAATGATCCAAGTAATAGACGGAAGAGAAACTACTTCTTCTGCCTTTGAAAAACAAGACTATTTAGGTAAGGGATGTAAACTTATAAACTCAGAAGAATTTACTGGTTTAACTGTAGAAGAAGCAAAAGAAAGAATCACTAATAAACTAGAAAACATGGGTATTGCAAGACGAGTAAACAACTACAAAATGAGAGACTGGATTTTCAGTAGACAAAGATTCTGGGGCGAACCAATTCCAATGATAAACTGTCCTAAATGTGGATGGGTTCCAATGAAAGAAGAAGATTTACCACTTCTACTTCCAGATGTAGCAGAATACGAACCTACTGACACAGGAGAAAGTCCTCTTGCAAAAATAACTGAATGGGTAAACACTACATGTCCAGTGTGTGGCACTCCCGCAACAAGAGAAACAGACACAATGCCACAATGGGCTGGATCTTCTTGGTATTTCCTAAGATTCATGGATGCACATAACAATAAGGAATTCGCAAGTATGGACGCAATGAAATACTGGAATAAAGTAAACTGGTATAATGGTGGAATGGAACACACAGCAAGACACTTACTTTATGCAAGATTTTGGGTACAAATGCTATACAATTTTGGCCTAGTTCCAAATAAAGAAATGATAGATGTAAGAGTTTCTCATGGTATGATACTAGGTTCAAACCATGAAAAAATGTCTAAATCAAAAGGTAACGTAATAAACCCTGATACAGTAGTAAACGAAGTAGGGGCAGACGCTTTAAGACTTTATGAAATGTTTATAGGTGACTACCAACAAGACGTATCTTGGTCAACTGACTCACTAAGAGGTTGCAAACGTTTCCTAGATAGAATATACAAATTAGGAGAAAAACTAAGTGATAAAGAAGGTTACACTAACGAAACACTAATACATCAAACAATTAAAAAAGTAACTGAAGATTTAAGTAATCTTAAATTTAACACTGCTGTATCTTCACTTATGATACTAACAAACGACTTAGATAAAAACGAAACAATAACAAAGAATGACTACAAAACACTTCTTACTTTACTAAACCCTATCGCACCACACATCACTGAAGAATTAAATGAAAAATATGCTTTAGGAAAACCAATCTGCGAAAGCGCTTGGCCTACATTCGATGAAGAAAAAACAAAAGAAAGCACAGTAAACATTGCAGTACAAGTAAATGGTAAACTAAGAGGCACTATGAACATACCTTCAAACACAGACAAAGAAGAAACTCTAAGACTTGCAAAAGAATTAGACAATGTTAAAAAATACTTAGAAAATACTACTATCCTAAAAGAAATAGTAGTACCTAATAAAATAGTAAATATAGTAATAAAACAGAGTTAAAAATTTAATTAACTCTGTTTTACTTTTGCATTTTCTTCCATATTAGAAAGTGCGTAACTAATACACTGCGATATAAACTCATTACGACTAATCTTAGCTTTATAAGACTCTCTATCTATAGTTTCTAATAATTTAGTATCAATTCTCATGCTTATAACAACTTTATCGTTACTTCCCTTAGAAGGCACAAATTTTTTCATTCTATACACCTCTATAACAATTATATTAATAAACCACAATTAAATATATATTCATTTTTGAATACAAAATGTATTTACTTTTTGAATGTATTAAGTTATAATTTATGTAGATAATATAAAAGAGAGGTAAGATGTATGAAAAACAAACAATTAACATTAGTTGTAGTAAGCCTTTTAGTAGTAGTACTTAGTGTATCACTAGCTTACTTTACAGCACAAATAATAGGAAAGGGAAAAGATGTAAGTGTAACAAGTACTAACTTACAGATAGTATTCACTGACACAGATGGAGAAATAGCTGGTGCTGATATAGAACCAGGTTGGCAAAAAACTAAAACATTTACTGTACAAAATAACAGTAAAAGTGAATATAAGTATAATATAGTAATAAAAGATTTGTTAAATACTTTTGTAACAGAAGGATACTTACAATATAAGATAACTAGTACAAACAATGGATACAATATGACAGAGTTTAAAGATATTCCAAAATCAAGTGTAGCAACAGATACAATACTAGCTTATAGTGTAGTAATACCTAATGGAGTAACACAAAGTTACACTATTGAATTTAAGTATGTAAACGATGAAAGTGTAGACCAAAGTGATGATATGGGAAGAAAACTAAGTGGAACATTATTTATAACTGAGGGAACAGAAGAACCAATTACATTATTAAGTCAACTACTTGCTGATAAATCAACAAAGTTAACAAGAACAGACTTTAGTACAGTTTTAACAGCAGATAATACAAACACATTATATACTTCTACTGAAGACAGTAAAACAGTATATTATTTTGCAGGGAATGCAACAGATAACTGGGTAAAGTTTGGAAAGAATGCAAGTAATCAAGACTTATACTGGAGAATAATAAGAACAAACTCAGATGGTGGAGTAAGACTTTTGTATCACGGAACAAGAACAACAGCAACAAATGCGGTTATAAACTCAAGCACAGAGTTTAATAAAATAATTACTGACCCAATGTATGTAGGATATATGTATGGAACAAGTGGGTCATTAGTAAATAATAGAACAAATACAAATAATAGTACAATAAAAGGAGTAATAGATACATGGTATCAAAATAATCTAAACACTAACTATGGAAAATATATAAGTACAACAGCAGTATATTGTAATGATAGAAGTAATCCAGCAGGTGGATATAACACAGGAAGGTTACAGTTCAACTATGGAGCATACACAAGACTATTAACAAATAAAACACCAAGTTATGACTGTGCAGCAACAGAAGACAAATTCACAGTAGATAGTAGTACTGGAAATGGAAAACTAACATATCCAATAGCATTAATGACAGCAGACGAAGTAAGTTTTGCAGGAGGAGTGATATTTACTAATGCACCAACATGGTATTATAAAAATAGTGCAAACGAAAGCTCTACAGACTCAACCTGGTGGCTGTTGTTGTCTCCTGTCTTTTGGAGTGGCGGCGACGCTTACGTGTTCGGCGTGGGCGGTTCGTCCTACCCTGGCCACTTGAACACCGTCCGCGTCACCAGCTCCAACGGTGTGCGCCCAGCCTTATCACTAAAAGCCTGTGTCAAATGGAAGAGTGGAGATGGCTCGGCAAGCGCACCATATACAATAAAAGAAACTACAAGTGGATGCTAGAGTTAACTTAACTGTGTCTAACGATTAATTTACTAATATAATTACTGTAAAGTAACTTAATATTTAATTGATAGTGCATATAATAAGATAAACTAGTAAAATACTTTAGCAAAAAGACTAAAGTATTTTTCATTTTTCATGATTCTTTTCTCTGTATCTATATTTTTTTAGCAAAATATGGTATACTAACAAAATGAGGTGAAATAGTATGTTCGAAAAAGAAAATGATTATGTAACTAATAAAAAAATGTATCTTGATAATAAAGATTACATTCTTAAAAGATTTGCCTATTCTGATATCGTACGTGGTGAATTAATAACTAGCTATAGTATAGAAGTTACTGATGAACATGACTATCCTGATAAAGGTTACACTGACTATTATTTTGAAACTAATTCATACTATTATGATGTTGGTAAATATAGACAAGTAATAAGAAAAAATGATGACGGAGAAATATTATCTTACTCTTGTAACTGTAATAATTTTAGAGATACTAGTTCATGTGTACACTTAGTAGGATGTTTCCATAACTATGCATTTTTAATTTTCTATGCTAAACCAGACCCATTAAAAATATCAAACAATATTTTAGACATACTTTCAAAAACAAATAAACCTGTAGTTAAAAAAGAAGTATTCTTATCAGTTGACATACTATCCTCTTCAACAGACTTTTTATATGACGTTAAAATAAAAATAGGTATTAATAAGATGTACTCTTACAACAACAAACAAAACCAATTCCTACAAGCCACAAATAGAAAAGATGACGAGTTTACCTTTGGTAAAGATTTCACTTTCAATTTTAACAGCAATTACTTTAGTAAAAAAGCTACAAAAGTACTAAAATACATAAATAGATTTCATCCTGACTTAAATAAAAACTGGTTTGATGATAAAGAAATAAATAACTTTCTAGATTTATTAAAAGAACTAGATTATCCATTTACATATAACCTTCACAAAATAACTAAAATACTAGAAGAATTTCCACTTCAAAGTACAGTAGAAGAAATGGACCAAGATAACTACATAGTAAACTTTGATTTAAAAGACTACAAACTAATTAGTTATAACTATGCATACAATAACTCTAATATATATTATTTATCTGACAAAGAGATATCACTATTATTTTTATTATATAAACAAAATATGTCTAGTCTAATCATACCAAAAAATAGACTAAAAGACTTCTCTAGTGGTGTGCTTCCAATAATAAAGAAACATGTAGAAGTAAATGAAAACCTAAAAGATAAAATACAAATAATTAATGAACCAGATGTATCTTTATACTTTGACTTAAATAAAGATAATGTTATATGTAATATAAAACTAAAATATAATGAAGAAATAGATTACTTTGATAACAAAGCTAATGTACTAAGAGATGTGGAATTTGAAACTAATTTAATTAGTTACTTAGAAACTTTTGGTTTTATCAAAAATAATAAAAAGATAATAATGAATGATTTAGATAAAATAGTATATCTAATAGATGAAGGACTAAACTTAATAAGTAAAAAATATCCTGTATACACTACTGAAAACTTTAAAAAACTAGGTTTAAAGAAAACTAAAGTATCTAGTACATTCTCGGTAGGAAAAGATAACATATTAAGTTATGATTTTAATTTAGATGGAATAAGTAATGATGATATAGTAAATATATTTAAAAGCATTAAAGAAAAAAAGAAATACTATAAGTTAAGTAATAATCAAATAGTAGACCTAGAAGACAGTGATTTAAATGAACTAATGGATCTAACTGAAGAACTAGACATAACTGATGAAGACATAATAAGTGCTAAAGGTTCAGTCATGAAATATAGAGCTATTTACTTAGATAGTATAAAAGATAGTAAGTACTCTATTGTTAAAACAGACAACTTATTTAAAGAGTTTATTAATAACTTTCATCAATATAAAGATGCTAATTTAACTCTTGCAGATAATGAATTAAAAACACTTAGAGACTACCAAATAACTGGTGTAAAATGGCTTTATAACTTAGATAAATGTTCTTTTGGTGGAATACTTGCTGATGAAATGGGTCTTGGTAAAACAATACAACTAATCTACTACATAAAACAAATGTTAAAAGAAGATAATTCTTTCAAATTCCTAATAGTCGTACCAACTAGCTTACTTTATAACTGGGATAGAGAGTTTGAAAAATTTGCACCAGATATTCCAGTAAAAATAGTAAGTGGTATAAAAACTAAAAGACAAGACTTAATAGAAAATACAAATAAAAATGTCTTTATAACAACATATGGTTTATTAAGAGAAGACTTAGAGTACTATGAAAAAATCCACTATCATGCTGTTATATTAGATGAAGCTCAAAATATAAAAAATCCACTAGCTGGAACAACAAAAGCATGTAAAAGCATGAAAGCAGATGTTAAGTTTGCATTAACAGGAACTCCTATAGAAAACTCGGCTGTTGAATTATGGAGTATATTTGACTATATCATGCCAGGATACTTATCTAAATATGATAAATTCACTAGTAAATACAAAGTAAAAGAATTTGATGAAGACACAAACAAACTACTTGATAGTTTATCTAAACAAATAAGTCCATTTATATTAAGAAGAAAAAAGAAAGATGTTATAAAAGAACTTCCTGAAAAAATAGAAACAAATATATTTATAGAGTTAGGTGACGAACAAAAGAAAATCTATGTTGCAGAACTAAACAAAGTAAAAGAAGCCATTGAAGAAGCCCTAAATGATGGTGGAATGTCTAAAGTTAGATTTATGATACTTCCTCTTTTAACAAAGTTAAGACAAATTTGTATAGATCCTAAAATAGTATATAGTGATTATACTAGTGGTTCTAATAAAATAGATAGATTCTTAAGTGTAATAGAAGAAGTAACAAATAATAATCATAAAGTATTAGTGTTCACTTCATTTAGAACAGCACTTAATTTGGTAAAAGAAAAGTTAGATAGTATTGGTATAAAGTCATACCAAATAGATGGGTCAGTTTCTAGTAAAGAAAGACAAACTAGAGTAGATAATTTTAATAATAATGATGACGTTAAAGTATTCTTAATAATGCTAAAAAGTGGTGGAACAGGACTTAACTTAGCTTCTGCTGATATAGTTATTCACCTAGATTTATGGTGGAATCCACAAGCTGAAAATCAAGCAACAGATCGTGCACATAGAATTGGACAAAAAAACACAGTTGAAGTAATAAAACTAGTTTCAAAAGGGACTATTGAAGAAAAAGTACTTGATTTACAAGAAAAGAAAAAAGAACTAAGTAATAGACTAATAGACTCAAATAACATGGATCAAAACATCATCAGTGAACTAACAGAAAAAGACATCAAAAACTTGCTTGCCTTTGAAAATAAAGACTAAACTACGTAGAAATGCGTAGTTTTAGTTTGACACTTGTTTTATATTCCAATAAAATGTAGAAAAATGTAAAAAAAGAATGAAATTTTAATAATATTATGGTACAATGTTAGTAAGATGAGATAAAAAAAAGTGGTTGCTAACAACCACCCACATAAGTGTAAATTTTTAGGGCTAAGCCTTTATTTTAACTCTCTATGTCATCTTAAATGGTATTAAGACAATATCATCATATCAAATTTAAGGAGGAAAGTCAATGGAAAAAATTAAAAAATATAATATTGGATTAGATATTGGTACAAATTCTGTAGGTTGGTCTGTTGTTGAATCAGGTCAACAAAAAATAATTAAGAAGGGTGGAAAAGCCCTTTGGGGAGTGAGATTATTTGACGCTGCTTCTACTGCTAAAGATAGAAGACTAAAAAGAAGTATACGAAGACGCTATGATAGGAGAAGACAAAGAATTAAGTTGTTACAAGACGAGTTTGCAAACGAAATTAATAAAGTAGATTCTAATTTTTACAAAAAATTACAAGATAGTTTTATATCTCCAAATGATAAAAATAATAGTAAGACTGAATTAACGGATTTTGATAAATTTAATATATTCTCTAACAACATAAGAAACAAAATTAATAATATATCTGAAGAAAAAAAGTATCCAACTATTTATCATTTAAGAAATGATCTTGTTAATAGTAAAGATAAAAAAGATATTAGGTTAGTTTATTTAGCAATCCATCACATAATCAAATACCGCGGTAATTTTTTGTATGAAAATAGTGATTTTAATGTTAATAACATAAATTTAAAAGAAAAAATAGAAGCTACTTTTAATCATTACATTGAAGAGTGTATGCCAGGTGAATTTAATACTCCAATAAATTATGAAAAAATTGCAAATATATTATTAAAAGATTCTAAAAATGAAATAAAAGATTTACTAAAGGATGAATTATTAGCTATTGATACATATAATAAAGTATTTTCTTCTGAATTTGCAAAAATGATAGTTGGAAATAAATTTAAAATAGAAAGATTAATACCGGTTTCAAATGAAGAAAAAAGTATGTCCATAAGTTTTAATGGGAATGATTTTGATGAAGAATATGAAAAAATTGAGGAATTATTAGGTCAGAACATTGAAATTCTTGATGAGTTTAAAGAATTATATGATAACTTATTTTTAAAAAGATTATTTAAGGGTTCTGAATCTAATAATATTTCTTCTTTAATGATCAGTATTTATGATGAACATAAAAAAGACTTAAAGATGTTGAAGAAAATTTTTAAAAATAACAAGAAAATATATAACGAATTATTTAAAAATGAAAATTGTAAATACGAAGAGTATATTCACAATAAAATTACACAAGAAGATTTTTGCAAGATAATTTTAAACTCTTATGAAAAACTTGGAATAAGTGAAGAAACAATTGAATTTTACAACAAAAATTTAAAATCTAAAATTGAGAATAATTCATTATTGCCCAGAATTTCAGAACCAAGTAACGGAAAATATCCATTCCAATTAAATAGAGATGAGTTAATTAAAATAATAGACAACCAAAAAGTATATTATGACTTCTTAGGTGAAAAAATTAATGATAAGTATAAATTAGTCAAACTTCTTGAGTTTAAGATTCCTTATTATGTTGGACCATTAGTTTCTAGTGATAAAAGTTGTTTTGCTTGGATGGAAAGAAATAATAATAAAAAGATAACACCTTACAACTTTGATGAAGTTGTTAATAAAGAATTAACTGCTGAAAAGTTTATAAAAAGAATGATCTCACATTGTACATATCTTATTAATGAACCAGCTTTACCAAGTAACTCTCCACTTTATAATAAATTTAAAGTATTAAATGAATTAAAACAAATTAAAGTTAATGATAGAAAAATGACATTAGAACAACAACAAAATGCAATTAAAGATTTATTTGAAAAAACTTCAGGAAATATTACTGAGAAAAAGTTTATTAATTATTTAAAACAAACAAAAGAATGGGATATGTATTCTGAAATTAATGTAAAAGGCTACTCGGCTGATAAAAAGTTTGCAAATAATATGCAATCATATGTTGATTTTTTCGGAAAAAATGGAATATTTGATAACACCAATTATAATGAAGAAAACGCTGAAGAAATAATAGAATGGATTACTATTTTTAATGACAAAGAAATACTTGAAAGTAAAGTAAGAAATACATATCCAGATTTAACAGATGATCAAGTCACAAAAATTCTTAGAAAAAAATATAGTGGTTGGGGAGAACTATCTAAAAAATTATTAACTTTACCTTATTACAAAGATAAAGAAACAGAAGTTTATAAATCTATTATTGATTTAATGTTTGAAACAAAAGAAAATTTTATGCAAATTCTTAATAATGATGAATATAAATTTCAAAATATGATTAAGGAAAACAACAAAATTACAAATACAAAAGAACTTAATTACAAAGACACCGTTTCTGAACTTGCAACTTCTTCTGCTGTTAAAAGAGGAATTTTCCAGTCTTTAAAAATCATAGATGAAATTGTTGATTATATGGGATATGAGCCAGAGAGTGTTTCTATTGAAATGTCCAGAGGAGACGACAAAAAAGAAAGAAAACCAGACAGAAAAAAGTATTTAACTGAGCTGTACAAAAAATCTAAAGATAACATTGAAAACTACAATACATTAAATAAACAACTAGGCGAAAAAGAAATAGATTCACAAAAATTATTTTTATACTTTATACAAGAAGGTAAGTGTATGTACTGTGGTAAACCTTTAAATGTTGAAGATATGATCTCCTATGAAATAGATCACATAATACCTAGAACTCTAATTAAAGATGATTCAATTGACAATAAAGTATTAGTACACGGAAAGTGTAACCAAAATAAAGCCGATAGTTTTGTATTACCATCATATTATAGAAGTGAATATAACAAAAAATGGTGGACTAGATTAAAAAATATTGGTTTGATGTCTAATAAAAAATATAACAATTTAATTCGTGAAAAATATTCTGAAGATGATATTAATGGATTTATTAATAGACAATTAGTTGAAACTAGACAAATTATAAAACATGTCGCTAATATTATAGAAAATTATTATGACACTAAAGTAATATATTTAAAAGCAAACTTATCTCATAATTATAGAGAAAGATATGAGTTATTTAAATTTAGAGAACTAAACGATTACCATCACGCTCATGATGCTTATTTGGCAGCGGTACTTGGAGAATATAAAGAAAAATATATGAAGTACAATATAACTTATGATTTAGTGAGAACTTTAAATAACAAAATTAAGGAAAAAGGGCAAACAGAAAAACTTAAATATGGTTTCATTATTAACAGTTTGGATTCAGATGTAAGTTCAGTAATTGACGGACTTAATAAAAATAAAATAAATAAGGAAACTGGTAAAATAATATTTAGTCCTGACGCGTTTAATAAAACTATTGAAAACAATTTATATAGAAATGACATTTTAATAAGTTACAAAACTGAATATAATACAGGTGAATTTTATAACCAAACTATTTATGGAAAGGGAAAAGGAAATATTAGACTTAAAGATAATTTACCTACCGAGATATATGGTGGATATTCAGGAGTAAATGTATCATATTTTATGTTAGTTGAATATAAAGGAAAAAGAAAGATTATTGGCATTCCAATATTAATAGCAAAAAATAATAATGAAAAAGACCTGAATGATTATATTATAAATCAAATAAATTCCTCAGAATATAGAGTTTTAAAAAATAAAATTCCATATAATACTTTATTTGAATATAAAGGACAACAAGTTTATATTAAAGGATATTCTAGTAAAAATAAAAACGGCGAAATTTCAAATGCAATTCAATTAAAAATAAGTAAAGAATTATACTTGAAATGGAAATATGCTTTAAATAGAATACTTAATAACAAAGAAAACAATTTAAATGAATCAGAATATAAAGAAAACTTAATTGAAATTCTAAATTATTTGTTACAGTTAAATGACTATTATCCATTATTTGATAATGAAATTATTCAAATTAAAAAATATGTAGAGAAAAATTATCAGAACTTGGGCATAAAAGATTTTGAGAAAATTATTAAACAATTGTTAATAGTATATAAGTGTTCTAGTGAAAATGCTAACTTAAAAGAGTTTGGATTAAAAGATAGAATTGGAAGATTAACAGGTAAAGTAATTTTTGAAGGTACAATTATATATAAATCTATAACAGGAATAAGAGAGAAAAAATATGAGTTTTAGAACAGTAGTAATAACAAGACAATCTAAAATAAGTTATAAAAATAGGTTTATGGTAGTAAAAAATGAAAGTGAAGAAAAATTAATTCATCTTTCTGAAATAGATACAATAATAGTTGATTCTATAAATGTATCTATTTCTGCTTACCTTTTAAAAGAGCTTTCTGATAATAAAATAAACGTAATATTTTGTGATGATAAACATAACCCTTTTGGTGAATTATCTTATTATTTTTCAAGGCACAATTCAAGCAAAAAGATTAATAAGCAAATCGCTTGGAAACAAAAAGATAAGGACGAATTATGGAAAAAGATTGTTATAAATAAAATTACAAATCAATCATTGTTATTAAATAAAATTCATTCAGACAATTATAATTTATTATTAAGCTATGTTGATGAAGTAGAAACTGGAGACAAAACTAATAGAGAAGGACATGCAGCCAAGGTTTATTTTAATTCACTATATGGAATAGAATTTACCAGACATGATGCAGATCAAATTAATGCTGCCTTAAATTATGGATATTCAATCTTGCTATCAACAATTAATAAAGAAGTAAAAATAAATGGATATTTGACACAATTAGGTATTCATCATAAAAATGAATTTAACCAGTTTAATTTAAGTTGTGATCTCATGGAACCATTTAGAGTAATAGTAGACAATTTTGTTTATTATAACAAAAGTAGAAAACTTGATACAGATTATAAATATGATTTAGTAAATTTACTTAATTCTTATTTCAATTATAGTGGTAAAAAATATATACTAAAGGATATAATTAAAATGTTCGTTAAAAACACGCTAGAGTCGGTTGGAAACGAAGACAAATATGAAGGATTTATATTTTATGAGGGATAGGATTATGAGAACAATAGTATTTTTTGATTTACCAAACATATACTTTGCAGATAAAAGAAATTATTTGTTATTTAGAAAATATTTACTTAAAGAAGGATTTATAATGATGCAGGAATCAGTTTATTCAAAAATTGTTTTAAATTCACAGCAATCAACACTTTTGTTAGAAAGAATAAGAAAACAAGCACCGAAAAAGGGACTTATTCAAGTACTAACTATAACAGAAAAACAATATTCTCAAATAGAATACATAATTGGAAAAAGCAAAACAAATATAATAAATGATGAAAATAGAATGGTGATTTTATGAAAATTAATGTTAATTATATTGATAATGAACTTATACTTGAAGATAATAAGATTTTGAACATAGAAATTTACAATAAAAAGTTTTTCTATAGATTTATAAAAGATTTAAATTTAATTGAAAATGGAAACAATATAGAAGAAATAACCGCATTTAATAAACAAAATGAAGAAATTACTTTAACAAATAAGATAGAAATATTAAGTGATTTTTTAGACTTTGATTTATACAACAAAAAATATTCGAGTGATTTCCAAAAATATATTGTCAAAAATTCTGAAGAAAAGAATATTGATAAAATAGTTAAAGAATATTCTAAAGTTTATGATTCAATTTCAAATATAGTTAATTTGGTTGATATACCAATTACTATCAAAAACGATTTTGATTTTGAGTCTATAATAAAATCTTTTAAGTTTGAAGTGAAATTTTCTGATGATTTATTAAATAATTTAACAGACTTACTAGAAATTAAAATAAGCTTATCAAAAGAAAAAATATATGTTTTTATAAATTTAAAAAGCTATTTAAATAATGAAGATTTATTAGAATTTTATAAATATATTTTCTCGAAAAATATTAATAGTATATTTATTGACACAAGTAAATATGAAGATTTAAATGATTACGTAAATAAAATTATAATAGATACAGATTTAGATGAATTTGTGATATAATAGTTATGACTTAGATTATCCATTTGATATACCTATATACTCTATGTATAGGATTAGATCTAGTAATTTGAGGTTTTAGATCTATGTCATATTAAATGGTATTAAAACATATATCTATTTTTAGTTCTTTTAATAAATGTTTTAGATCTATGTCATATTAAATGGTATTAAAACTGATGGTGTCACTTATGATTTTGGCGAAGAGTTTTAGATCTATGTCATATTAAATGGTATTAAAACTATGATTTTAATACTAAGATTAAGATAGTTGTTTTAGATCTATGTCATATTAAATGGTATTAAAACGTTGATGTTGAACAAATATATCCAATTAGTGTTTTAGATCTATGTCATATTAAATGGTATTAAAACATAATGAAATAGATTTATCAGTTTCACAATGTTTTAGATCTATGTCATATTAAATGGTATTAAAACAGTATTGATGAAGTGGACGATACAACAAGTGTTTTAGATCTATGTCATATTAAATGGTATTAAAACAATTGCAGGATACCAAAGTGGAACTCCGCCGTTTTAGATCTATGTCATATTAAATGGTATTAAAACAACGAAATAAACTCCAAATCTATCATCAATGTTTTAGATCTATGTCATATTAAATGGTATTAAAACTCCAGCGTTTGTGTTTCCTTTTGCCTGGTTGTTTTAGATCTATGTCATATTAAATGGTATTAAAACAGATTTTGTAATAGTTTCTATGTTCTAATAGTTTTAGATCT
>CAKOIS010000010.1 GCA_934087065.1 uncultured Bacilli bacterium | reverse complement strand
TTCCTAGATGGATATAAGGGCATAAGCTCTTTTTTCTTGCATTTTTATAGTTTTAGTTTTATAATTTTGGTGGTGAACAAATATGAAGAAAAGTATAGAATATAGTTTGATTATATTTCTTATAGTTTTATTTATTAGTGTAGATATTCTTTTTATTTTTAAGTATCAGAGGTTAAAGAATGATAGTTTATCTAACGATGAAAGTAAGAATGAAGAAGTTAAAGAAGAAGAGATTAAACCAAAACCCTTTATAACTGAGTATGACATAGATTCAATAGAAGATGATCAAGTTAAAAGTATATTTAGTGAATATAAAGCAATGGTTGCGAGTGACTCGTTTGGAGAAGGACTTGCTGCTTATAAAGTTTTAAATAGTGAAAATGTTGTTTACGCAAGAGGTAGAAGAGTAGATAATATGAGTAAAGACATGAATGATATAGTTAACTATAACCCTGAATATCTATTTTTGAGTTACAGTGCTAACGATTTAATTAGGTGGAATGGCAATTCTGAAGGTTTTATTGAAGCTTATAAGAAGAGTATTAGTGGTATTTTAGAAAAACTACCTAATGTAGTAATTATTGTTAATTCAGTTATTCCGGTTACACAGAAAGCTTATACTAATAAACCAGGACTTAAATATTATAATGAGTTTAATGAGGCATTAAAGGAAATGGCAAAAAGTATGGACTTAGATTTTTTGGAAAACAGTAGATTTTTAACTGGAGATGATTCGTATGGAGCTGATGGAATACATCCTAAAAGATATTACTTTTACATGTGGGGAAGGCAAATGGCAAGCTACTTAATTACGAAAGAAAGTAGTTAGTACTTGCTTTTAATTTTCAATTTTAGTATAATACTTTGGACAAAAAGGTGTAATTAGTATGAATAATGAAGAAATAATAAGAGTATTAAATCATGATAAGTTAAAATTTAAAGAATTACTTGAGCTATATAAAAACTATTTGATAAATGTTCGTACTCTAGAAGATAAAAGTCCAAAGTTTGAAAGTGATTTTGATTACTATTATGCTAATTCATTATATACTAATTGTTATGCTTATGCTCTTAAGTTAAGAATACCAGTATTTTTTAATAATTGTTTTTTAAATTCAATAGGAAGCTACTTTTCTTTTATTCCTGGAGTATTCTCTGATAAGGCTTATCCTAATACGCCTAAAAGTTTAATAGAGAATGTACAAAGTGATTTGGATAGTCTTAAGATTAAGAGTTTAGGTTATAGAATAGCGGTACTTTCCGAAATAAAAGCGTGTGATAACGTGAAAGACTTTCATTTTGAAAGAGAGAATACTAGTGGTACTTGGTCTCATAAATTAGGTATCAGTCCTTTAATAGAAGAAAAGTCTTATGTAGAAATACCAGATAATTACGAATTAATTAAGATACTTGAAATTTAAAATTATATGAATTCAGTTGTAAAAGAAATTTTGACAACTGAGAATTATTAGGGTTATCTTGATGTTTTAAATAAAAAAATAGAAGAACTTGAGTAAGTAAAAATTTAACATTTAATTATGTTATTTTTTTCTTGACTTAGGGTGTAACTAGTTTTATAATGAGATATATGAATGGTTATTCATAAAAGGAGAAGGTATGCAAGATTACGATAAGTTAAGTGAATTTTTTAAAGTGTTTGCTGATAATACTAGACTTATGATACTTAATAGTTTGTTAAGTGGTAGTAAGTGTGTTAGTGGTATTTCTTTGTGTCTTAATAAAAGTCAGTCTTTAATTAGCCATCAATTAAAGTATTTAAGAGACCTAAACTTAGTTAAGGTAGAAAAAGACGGACAGACTAGTATGTATAGTATAAGTGACGAGCATATTAAAATTATACTTAAATATGGAATTGAGCATATTAGTGAGAGGAGTTAGATTTATGATATATTTAGATAATGCAGCAACTACTAAAGTTAGACGTGAAGTGTTAGATGAAATGTTACCTTATTTTAGTGAGTATTATACTAATCCATCTAGTATATATAGTCCATCTAGAATGGTAAGTAAAAAGGTTGAAGAAGCAAGAGGCTTGATAGCTAGTACAATAGGTGCAGAAGCTAGTGAGATATATTTTACTAGTGGAGGAAGTGAAAGCGATAACTGGGCTATTAAGAAGATAATGATTAGCAGAATGAATAAGGGTAAACACATGATTACTACTAAAGTTGAACATCACGCAGTACTAGAAAGTTGTAAGTATTTAGAGAGCTTAGGTTTTGAAGTAACATATTTAAATGTAAACGAGGATGGACTAATTGATTTAAATGAGTTAGAAAGCGCTATTAGGGAAGACACTATATTAGTTAGTATAATGGCTGCTAATAATGAAATTGGTACACTTATGCCTTTAAAAGAAATAGGAAGTATTTGTAAAAAACATAAAGTGTTATTCCATACTGATGCAGTACAGGCTTACGGAAACATTCCAATTGATGTAAATGAGATGAACATTGATTTACTTAGTACCAGTGCACATAAGATAGAAGGGCCTAAGGGAATTGGTTTCTTATATGTTAGAAAAGGAGTTATGATTACACCTTTAATAAGTGGTGGTATGCAAGAGAAAGGTAAACGTGCAGGAACTACTAATGCTGCAGGTATTATCGGGTTTGCAAAGGCTTGTGAGTTAAAATTTAGTGAGATGGAAAAAAATAACGAGTATGTTCTTAATTTAAGAGAACACTTAATTGATAGGGTACTTAGTGAAATTCCTTATGTAAAACTTAATGGAAGTAGAGACAAGAGACTAGTAGGAAATGCTAACTTTAGTTTTCAATTTATTGAGGGTGAAGGAATGCTTTTAAAGTTAGACGCGCTTGGAATTTGTGCTTCAAGTGGTAGTGCTTGTACAAGTGGTAGTTTAGATCCTAGTCACGTACTTTTAGCAATAGGACTTCCACATGAAATCGCGCATGGTTCTTTAAGACTTACAATGAATCATGAAAATACTATGGAAGAAATTGATTATACAGTAGATAAGTTAAAAGAAGTTATAAGTACCTTAAGAAGTATGAGTCCACTATATGAAGATTTTGTAAAGAAAGGAAGTAATTAATTATGTATTCAGAAAAAGTAATGGATCATTTTACTAATCCAAGAAATGTTGGAGAAATAGAAAATGCAAGTGGTGTAGGAACAGTTGGAAATGCCAAGTGTGGTGACATTATGAGAATTTATTTAGATATAGATGATAATGGAATTATAAATGATGTTAAGTTTAAGACTTTTGGATGTGGTGCTGCAATTGCGACTAGTTCTATGGCTACTGAACTAATAAAAGGTAAGACTATAGAAGAAGCACTAGAAATAACTAATAGAACAGTTATGGAAGCACTTGATGGGTTACCACCAGTAAAAATTCATTGTAGCTTACTTGCAGAAGAAGCAATACATGCTGCACTTTGGGATTATGCTGAAAAGAAAGGTATAACTATTAAAGGATTAGAAAAACCAAAAAGCGATATTCATGAAGGTGAGTAATCACTTTTTTCTTTTTAATAAAAATTTTTATTAAAAAAAATACGTAAAATTGACGAAAAAGGTTGACTTTGTACAATTTTTTGGTACAATAGTAATCGGTGATGCGAAATGGGAAGACCAAAAAAAGAAAATATCGTTAAGACAGAAGAAGAAATTCAAAGGGAAGATAAATTAAGAGAATTAGAGCACGAAGTAATTAGACAAGTTGTCATTGCAAGAAAAAGTCAAAAATTAAGTCAAAGAGTAGTAGGAGAGCGTGCTGGAATTATAAGAGAAACTGTTGCTAAAATTGAAAATAATTTAAATAGTCCACAAATAAATACGCTTATAAGACTACTAGAGCCTATTGGTTATACTTTAGGTGTTGTACCTTTAGAAAAAACTGAAGAAGAAAAAGAAACCGTTAAAAACGCTTAGTTAATGTTTACTTTAATTGATATTTAAATGATTGAAGCAAAATGAAACTTATGATGATATTATTGACGAGAGATTAATTGTGTTTCATATTTTGAAACTGATGAGTTAATCTCTTTTTACTAATATAAATTAAATGATATACCTATAAGACTTAATTTGACATATTGTACCAAATATGGTATAATATAAGCAATTAAGGGATACAAAATAGACCTTAGTAAATTGATTGTACTTAAAATGATACAAAACTATTGACAAAATGTACTTTATTTGGTATAATTAATTCAGTAAATGGGGGTAAGATAAATATGAAAGGTAGATTTTTATTAGATTATTTAGATGAAAATAACTTTAAAAAGTTAGAAAGAAGTTTAAAAAAATATAACATGATGGCTTATAAAAAGTTAATGTTTGATTTTTATCCAAGTTTAAGAAAAGGTGACTTTTTAGGAGAACTTGTAAGCATTAACAAACATGAACAAACAGAAAACTACGAACTTCAACTTCCTACAGATAATCTATTTGTAAAAGTTTATGGTAAAGTTAAGTTAAGTTATACTGTTTATAAAGACCAAAATGTAGTTATGTTAACAGGTCTTGAACCAAAAGATATTTTAATGGATGGGCATAAATCTGAATTAACTGCATACAAAGGTATAATGATTTCTAAGGCTAATGCTCAAAAAGAAATGTTTAAAATTGATTTATTAAGCAGATTAGAGGATAAATAATTCCTCTTTTTTCATTTTTTACATTTTTGTGTAAAAAACTCTTGCATTTTTTATAATTTTATTGTATGATTAAATAGTCGTTGGACCCTTAGCTCAGTTGGTCAGAGCATACGGCTCATAACCGTGCGGTCGCAGGTTCGAGTCCTGCAGGGTCCACCACTGTGCACGCGTGGCGAAA
Organism: uncultured Bacilli bacterium; assembly: GCA_934087065.1. Lineage (GTDB taxonomy): Bacteria > Bacillota_I > Bacilli_A > RF39 > UBA660 > CAG-628. The sequence goes on along the minus strand of CAKOIS010000010.1, from coordinate 30,989 downwards.
TTGGCAGACGCACTAGACTTAGGATCTAGCGGAGAAATCCATGGGGGTTCAAGTCCCTTCGCGTGCACCATGTTGGACATAACAAGAACCTAGACGGTTCTTTTTTCTTGCGCCCGTTATGAGCCTTTTATAAATAAACTATATTTTAAAATCTCCTAAAATATTAAAGTATTTTAAAGAACTCTAAGGGCCAACATTTAAAATAAAATTATAAAATTATAAAAAACATTAGACTTTTTTAGTGAAAAATGATATTATAAATTTGTTGCTAACCAAATTCTAACATTTTTTTCATATATAATAGCATATGACAAAAGAAAAAGAATTATTGTTAAGCGAGTTTATAAAACTCGCGAAAAAAGGATATGTAAAGGGTATAAATAATGCCACAAATTCAGTTGGCTTAACTTTTGAAAGCCAACTTGGTAAAAAGCCAGACAGCGACTATTTACCAGACTATAATGGTATTGAATTAAAATGTACCACAAGATTTAGTAGGTACCCAATATCATTATTTTCAAAATCATTTGATGGACCAAATGACTTTGAAATGAATAGGCTACTTAAAACGTACGGTAAGAAAGATAAACAATTTGAAGGAAAGTTTCAACTTTTTGGTGTAGTGCGCACAAGACGTCTCACTTTAATCAATTCTAATTATTTCAAATTAGAAGTTAGTAGGGAAGATAAAAAAATATATTTACTTGTTTACGACATGAACAAGAAATTAATAGAAAAATTATCTTATATAGATTTTTCTTCATTAGAAGAAAGAATAATGTTAAAGCTTTCTAATCTTTCACTTATTTATGCAAGTAAAATGAAAAAAGAAAACTCTCAATACTTTAGGTATTATAAAATAGTTTTTTATAAGATTAAAGATTTTGATATCTTTCTTGATTTATTAGAAAAAGATAGAATAGAAGTAACCTTATGTGGAAGAGTGTCTAGAAGTGGTGAAGAATGTGGTAAACAAAAAAATAAAAATTTAGTTTTCAAAATACTAAAAGAAAGTGTTGATGAGTTGTTTTTAAAAGAATTTGAATATAACTTTGACGCATCTTCAAAAGTAAATGAAACCTAAAATTTAAGGCAAGCTAACAATTACTAGCTTGCTTTTAATTACTCGGAATTTATCTCTTGACTATTCTTGTTAACAAATGTAAAATAAAATTATAAACTATGAAAGGAGAAAGAATAATGAAAAAAACAAAAATTTTAATTGGACTACTTACTTTAAGTGTTATACTAACTGGTTGTAACTCTAAAACTGAAGAAAATAATGGCAATGGAACTAACACAGAAACTTCAGCTATAAATAAGAAAGACTACACAAATCCGCTTATTTGTAAAAAAGTTAATACAAACGATTATAACACGCTTACTGAATACCTAGTATACGATTATGACAAGGAAGGCAAAAACGTTATAAGCTATACTGAAGTTAACACATATGTTTACAAAGAAGACCAAACTACTGAAAACAAAGAAAGATACGAAAAATGGTATAGCTGTGCAAATTTTAAAAACATTGAAAGAATTCAAAAATGTAAGTCGTCATGGATTAGTGACAAACAATACAAAATAACTAAAACTTTCACAGAAAACGTAGTTTCAAATCTAGAAGGAATATCACTAACTGAAATAAAGTCTGACCCAAGAGAAGGATATGAGTGCGAATAATGAAAAAGTTTATTAGTGAATTTAAAGAGTTTATTTCTAAAGGTAATGTCCTTGATATGGCTGTTGGTGTCATAATCGGTAGTGCTTTTTCTAAAATTGTAACTAGTCTTGTTAACGACATAATGATGCCTTTAATCGGCATAATAATTGGTGGACATGATTTCAGTAACCTAGGTATAAAAGTGGGAAATGCTAAAATTATGTATGGAAGTTTCTTACAAAATGTAGTTGACTTTCTAATCGTTGCCTTGTGTTTGTTTACAGTTATAAAAGTTATCAATAAGTTTAAGAAAAAACAAGAAAAGAAAGAAACAGTTGTTGTAAAAAGTGAAGAAGTTCTTTTACTAAGTGAAATAAGAGACTTATTAAAGAAAGAAGAAAAACCAAAAAAAGTTTCTAAAAAGGTTACTAAAAAGTAATCTTTTTTCTATATCTAATGTATAATATTGTATGAGTAAAAATTTAAAAAGAATAATAATGTATATAATTTGTTTAATAATATTGTTTTTATTTATAATAGTAACTAAAACTATCTTTGCAAGAAGAGAAACCAAAATTAAAGAAAGTGTTATACTAAAATTAAAAAGTTATGAAGTAAAAGAAATTGATAGCATTATTAAAATTCCATATTTTGATTATGAAATGCTAGACAAAGAAATAACTGACTTTTTGAATGAACACAATAACAAAAATATTTTACTGGACTATAATGTCAATTTTAATGAAAATCTTTTAAATATCTTTTTAACTATAAAACACCAAAACAATTACTATTATAAAAGCATATTCTATGACCTTGATAAATTAAAGCTCACAGATGCAAATAAAGTTGTAGATTTAAACGTTACAAGTGATGTGATACTAAACAAAGTAAAAAATAAGTACCGCACAAAAATATATGAAAAAATCAAAGAAGACAATTTTGAAAATTCATTTGTACTTTTGACTGACAATAAAATAAGAATATATTTTGATAATAGACTGTTTAACACTATAAAGTATCAAGTATATATAGATATTAAAAGTAGTTCTATAGAAGAAGTAAGTGATATTATATATGACAAAGTGGTCGCGTTTACATTTGATGATGGGCCAAGTAACTTAACATTAGATTTTGTAAATACTCTAATAGAAAACGATTCAAAGGCAACGTTTTTTGAACTTGGTAACAGAATGAAATATAACCAGGACGTTACCAGAGAAATTCATAATTTAGGAATGGAAGTATCTTCTCACACATATAGTCATAAAAATCTCACAAGTTTATCTAAAAAAGAAATGGAAAGTGAATTAAATAGTATAGACATTATATTTAAAGAGATTACCAACGATGCAATTTCACTAGTAAGGCCACCATATGGAAACTATAACGAACTGTTAAGACAAACTATTAAACATCCAATTATTCTTTGGAATGTAGACACAAATGACTGGTTACATAAAGACGAAGAAAAAATTTATAATCATATCATAGAAAACATAAGTGACGGTGACATAGTTTTAATGCATGATTTATACCCAACAACCTTAGAAGCTTTAAAAATGGTCTTACCAGTTTTAAGACAAATGGGATACAAAATAACTACAGTGAGCAATCTCGCAAATGAAAAAGGCTACACCTTAGAAAATGGAATAATATATCGTTTTTTCAAATAATGTTTATTTTTTAAAATTAATGTGATAAAATGATGTTATGAAAAAGAAGTATTATTTAAAATTAGTGTTAGTAAATTTAATAACTTTATCTAGATTAGTCGGCGCACTTTTAATGCCCTTAATCTATTTTAAGCATGGTATAGAAAGCCTGGGATTTTTAATAATTATACTATTTTTAACTGACATGATAGACGGTAAACTCTCAAGACTTTTAAAAGTAGAAACCTTTTTAGGTGGACTACTTGATGCTGTAAGTGATAAACTATTTGCCTTTGTACTCCTAGCAATACTCACATATTACTATCCATCAATGTTAATTGTTCTAACTCTTGAATTTTCAATTTTCGTATTAAATACACTAACATTTAAAGACAACAAAAATATAAAATCTAGCAAGATGGGCAAAGTAAAAACAATAGTATTAGATATAGCTATTTCAATATTGTTTATACTTCTATCCAAAAGTGTCTATGTAAAATACTTGCCATATACACTTAATAATTTAATAGATAAAAACATGAATGCCATAACATACATTCTAATTGGAATAATGATAGGTATGCAAATACTTACAATTTCAGATTATAGAAAAAAGAATATAAAAGAGACTTCATATGAAAAAGTAGCCCTTAAAGAACTACTCCCACTTAAAGAAATATTTTTTAGAATAACTGATAGAAATTTTTATATTGAAAATAAAGATAAAAAATTAAAAGAACTTCTATATAAAAAATAGATTTTTCTATATAAATGTGATAAAATATTATACATGAGGAGGAAAGTTATGTTTGATATTAGTGAATTAAAAAATAATACTAAAGAATTTCTTGATATAGATATGGATATTAGTTTTTCTTTAGAAGATTTAAAAGATACTCCAATAAAAAATACTAAAAATATAAAAGCTAAAGGCAAAATAACAAGATTAAGCAATATTTTGTACCATCTAGAACTAAATATCACTGGAATCATGGTCTTAACTTGTGCTAGAAGTTTGACAGATGTTGACTATCCACTTGACATTTTTATAGATAAAAATATAGAAGATAGTGAAAAAGTTGACGAAAAACAATTATTTTTTCAAAATTCTCTTGATATTTTTTCAATTGTGTGGGAAAATATTGTATTGGAAGTTCCACTTCGTGTAGTAAACGAAGATGCAGAGTTTACAAAAGAAGGAAATGGATGGAGCTTAGTTGAAGAAAATGAGCGAAATGTAGAATCACCATTTAGTGATTTACAAAAAATGTTAGATATGGAGGGAAAAAGATGAAATTAGATTTACAATTATTCGCAGTACCAGCAAGACGTGTTAGTAAAACTGCTAAACGTGCTAGAAGAACTCACTTAAAGAAAGAAGCACCTACAGTTGTTACTTGTCCTAACTGTGGAGCACCTTTAATGCCTCATCGTGCTTGCACTAAATGTGGTTCATATAAAGGAAAAGAAGTATTAAAAACTACTAAGACTAATGAATAGTTTTAGTTTTTTTTCGCCATTTTTTGTAATAAAGATAAGTTAAAATATAATTGGTGAAGATTATGAATAAGAAAATCATTTTAATTCTAATTATAATAACTTGTCTTTTTTCATGTAGCATTTTTGGCTTGTATAAAAGAAAAAGTGTAGTTAAAAATAAATACTATCTTCTTCAAGTGGGAGCCTACAAAAATTATGGTAGCGTTTCAAAGAAAACAAAAGAATATGAAAATTACTTAGTTTTAAAAGAAGAAGACTTATATAAACTCTATATCGGAGTAACAAAAGATAACGAAGTATACAAAAAACTAGTTAATCTATATACAAATACTTCTTCAATATACAAAAAAGAAATTAGTTTATCTAATCAAAAATTTGACGATACTCTAACCAAATACGACTCATTAATAAAAAACTCAGAAGATATAAAAGAAATAAACCTAATAATAAAAAGTGAATTAAAATTTTTAGAAGAAATGCTTGCAAAAAAAACTAATTAGTTATATGATATATTTACTTTAACTTTTCGGAAAGGAAAGAATGAAACTAAAAGAACTAATTAATGAAGACAAACCAAGAGAAAAACTACTTAAAAAAGGTGCTGAATACCTAACTGACTCTGAACTTCTAGCAATTATTTTAAGAACTGGAAACAAAAGCGAGTCTGTAACCGAATTATCAAACAGAATTTTAAAAAGTATAGGTGGAGTTAAAAATTTAAAAAACATGACAATAAACACATTAACTCAAATTGAAGGTATAAAACTAGGAAAAGCTTCAAGCATACTTGCTTCATTTGAACTAGCTAAACGTGCTTTAAAAAATGACGAACCTATAAAATTTAAAAATACAATTGATATGTATAACTATATTAAAAATGACTTCTTATATGAACTTCAAGAAAAGTTTATAATTCTTTTATTTGATAAACAGTTTAAATTAATTAAAAAATGTGAAGTATTTAAAGGCACTATTGACGCTGTTAACGTTTACCCTAGAGAAATATTTAAAGAAGCTCTAAAAGAAAACGCTTCATTTATAGTACTTGCTCATAACCATCCAGGCGGAGAAGTAATGCCTAGTAATCAAGATGATGAAATTACAAAAATTCTCGTTAAAAATGGGCAATTAATTGGCATTAAAGTAATAGACCATTTAATAGTGACACCAAATAGTTACTTCAGTTATTACGAAAACGCGAAAAAAAACAAATTAGTAGCATAAACTTATAATGGGTGAAGTTATGAATAAAAAAGAAGAGTTTAAAGAGTTTTTAAAACGTAATTCTTATTTGTCTAGGTTTGTTAACGATGGGTCTACTACTTACCAGAAACTTTTTGAAACTTACGATATATACGGGGAAGGTAGTGAAGTTTGGAACGAATTTAAAAATGTGAAACACTCAAATATTGGTGATACAAAAGTAACCGACAGCGTTAAAAGTGTCCTTAATAATTTAAAAAATGTTGACTTAGACAAACTAGAAGAAAACATATCTTCCCTTGAAAAAGCACTTGGTTTTTTAGAAGAAATTGTACTTTCTAGGAGTGAAAAGAAAACAGAAAAGAAATCTTCTAAGAAAAAGAATGCAGATATAGAAAGGTTTTTTGAAGATTAATGAGATACGATATTAAAGAGTCCATTTATAAAGACCCAAACTTGTTAAGATTTTTAAGAGAAAACTCTTCATACTATAAACGTCTAAATAGGGGAGAAAGCCTAGAAAATATGGTAAACGAAATGAAAAGTAAATACGGCTTGAGATTTAAAGACAAAGTTGATAAAGTAAGCACAGGAATAGACTTAATAAATGCGTTTATGAATGTTACAAAAGAGTAGAAACGTAAATATAGTGAAAAACTATATTTTTTGTATTGACTTATTTAATTAATATTTGCTATAATTGAGTTATGGTAAAGAGAGATATATCTTCCAAGTATATCTTGAAAAGGAGAGGAGATTTGGAAATGAAAAAAATGAATAAGAAAGGTTTTACTTTAGTTGAATTATTAGCTGTTATTGCTATACTTGCTATATTAATTTTACTAGTAACACCAAATATCTTAAAAATGTTTAACGAAGGAAAGGAAAGCGTATTTGTTCAACAAGCACAAAGAGTTATGGAAGCCTCAAATACTAAGTTCATGAGTGTTTCATTAAAGAACCCTGGAGCTTATGTGTTCAGTAATCTAAAAACTGAAGAAGGAACTACAATAACTGGCGCAACTGATTTAAATTTAACAAATGATTCAGTTACATATTGTGTTAAAATGGATAATGAAGGAAATGTAACATACTTACATGTAAGTAGTGATACATATTCAATAAAATCAGAAAATACTAAAGGTATTAAAATTGACGACATTTCAAAAACAAAAAGCGATGGTGCTTATGAATTACTAGAAGATGCAGTAAAAACTGGTGAAGGTGCTAATGTTGTAAAAACTGCTGCTAGTGGAGTTTGTGAATAATGACAATTTAAGAGGAAAACCTCTTTTTTTCTTTGCTAAAATTTGGTACAATTATGTTAGAAAGGAGTACTTATGAATTACATACCATTAAACGTTAAAACTGAATATGAGTTACTTAGTAGTCTTATCAAAATAGAACAACTATGTAGCTACGTGAAACAAAACAATATAAATGCCATAGGTATTACTGATACTAATATGTTTGGCACTTTAGAATTTATTAATGCTTGTAAAAAGAACAATTTAAAACCAATTATAGGTGTGCCTTTTGATATAGAAAGTTTAAACTTTATTTTATATGCAAAAAACTATAACGGATATGTTGCTTTACTTAATTTAACAAGCTTAAGAAACTTGGGTATTTTAGAAACAACTGACTTCTCTAAATTCAAGAGTGATTTAATATGTGTCACAAGTAACTATGAAAACTATAATACTTTAAAAGAAACATTTGATTATGTATACCTAAGTTACTCCATTACTGAAGAAAAAAATAACGCTTTAAAGTACACTGACAAAATAGTCTACATGAAAGAAGTTAGATACATTAATGAAAACGATAAAGATTATCTAATGTATTTAGAAATGATAAAAGATGGAAGAACTATTGCAGATAGAGAGAATTACAAATATGATAATCAAATGGAACGTACTATTAGCGAAAACGATGTGTTAACTACAAAGAACTTTGCTTCATTAATAAATATAGAACTTCCAAATTATACTTTTGAACTACCAAAATATACAGATAACAGTGTAGAACTATTAACTACACTATGTAACAAAGGCTTAAATAAAAGGCTAAACAATGTTGTACCTAACAAATACTTAGAAAGACTTAACATGGAACTTGATGTAATTAATTCTATGGGATACACAGACTACTTTTTAATAGTCTATGATTTCATATTATACGCCAAGAAAAATGGCATAGTAGTAGGACCAGGCCGTGGGTCAGCTGCAGGAAGCTTAGTTAGTTACACACTTGGAATTACAGAAATTGACCCATTAAAATATGATTTAATATTTGAAAGATTTCTAAACAAAGACAGAGTTACAATGCCTGATATAGATACTGATATTGAATATCTTAGAAGAGACGAAGTAGTAGAATACATAAAAAATAAATATGGGAAAGATAAAGTAGCTAACATCATAACATTTGGTACACTTTTGCCTAAACAAGTAATAAGAGACGTCGGTAGAGTATTAAATATCAATATAAAAAAGATAGACTACCTAACCAAAACAATAGGTATGGAAACAACTTTTGAAGAACTTAAAAAGAACACGCTTTTTATGAGTGCTTATCAAAAAGACTATGAATACACAAACTTAATCAAAATATGTCAAAAATTAGAAGGTTTAAAAAGACACACTAGTGTCCATGCTGCAGGTGTTGTAATAAGTAGTGAACCACTAATGAATAAAGTGCCTATTTATGTGAATGGAACTGACGAGTTAACTGCTTACACTAAAGAATACTTAGAAGATATTGGCTTACTTAAAATTGATTTACTTGCCCTTAAAAATCTTACAATAATTGACCGAGTAGTAAAGAAAATTGCTAAAGAAAAGAATATTTACATTGATGTAAACAAAATTCCACTAGATGACAAACTTTCAATAAAAGTGTTCTATGACGTTAATACAATAGGGATATTTCAGTTTGAAAGTTCAGGAATGATGTCATTCTTAAAAAGCTTAAAAGTATCTTCATTTGACGACTTAGTAAGTGCAATTGCATTATATAGGCCAGGTCCAAGAGATATGATACCTGAGTTTATTAAAGTTAAAGAGGGTAAAAAGAAATCATCTTATATAGTTCCAGCACTAGAAAGTATTTTAAAAGGTACAAATGGAATAATAATATATCAAGAACAAATAATGCAAATTCTAAAAGTGATAGCTTCATTTTCATATAGTGAAGCAGACAACATTAGACGTGCTATGAGTAAGAAAAAAGAAAGTATCATCTTAAGTTATCAAGAAGAATTCATTAATCGTGCATTAAAAAATGGATACAAAAAAGAAGAAGCAGAAAAAATATACAGTTTAGTTTTAAAATTTGCAAACTATGGTTTTAACAAAAGTCACTCAGTTGCTTACTCAATGATATCATTTCAAATGGCCTTTTTAAAAGCACACTTTCCTGAATACTTTATGACGACGTTACTTGACATGGTGGTGGGAAATGACACTAAAACAAAAGAATATATTACTGAAGCTAAAAGATTTGACTTAATATTCAAAAAATGTGATATCAATATTTCAGCAGATGTTTATTTATCAAAAGATAAGACAATTTATATGCCTTTAGGAAGCATCAAAAACTTAGGAAAAGAAACCGTAAATGCTATTCTTGAAATAAGAAAAAACGGGCCTTTTATGGACTACTATGACTTCATGAAAAGAGTGTACAAAAGCAAAGTGAACACTAAAGCTATAGAAACTCTTATCTTAAGTGGTGCTTTGGATACATTTAATTTAAATAAAAAAACTATGGTTCAAAATATGTCTTCTTTATTAGAATACGCAAAATTAATTAGCAATTTAGGCGAAAATTTAATAGAAAAACCAATTATAGTAGAATATGAAGAATACACTTCAAACGAGTTATTAGATTATGAATATCAGTCATATGGTTTTTACATAGATAACCATCCAGTCAGCAAATATATTAGAGATAACACGTGCACTCTAAAAAATATTGTAAATTACTTTGATAAAGTAGTAGAAACTATGGGATTAGTTGAATACGTTAAAGAAATTGAAACTAAAAAGAAAGAAAAAATGGCATTTATTACTATAAGTGATGAAGAAGAAAAACGAGAAGTTATTATGTTTCCAAAAATATATAATGAGTTCTATGGTATAAAAAAGGGAGACATAATAAAAGTAAATGGTCGTGTTGAAAGAAGAATGAGTGAATACCAAATTGTAGCTAATAAAGTTGAAGTGTTAAATAAAGACAAGTAAAATTGTCTTTATTTGTATTTTAAAAAGTACTAAATTAAAACTTTTTCATTTTGTTAATAGTGACCAATTTTCAAAATTATTCTGTGGATAACCCTTAAATGTACTATACTAAATACTAAAAAAGTACTCTTTGTATAAAACATTCTACAAAATACTTACAGATTTTAAAAATTGCCTGATTTGCATTATTTTCTTCTTTCTGTTATAGTGTATATGAAAGGAGGAAATTATGGAAAAATTAAAAGATTTTATCTCAAACAAAAAGGTTATAATTTCAGTAATCGCGTTATTGTTGCTTGGCTTAGTTTCTTTTGTAGCCATATCTAATATTACTACTTCTAAAGGAAAAATAACAGTGGACACTAAAGTAGAAGAAAAACTAACAAGCAGCGAAGAGCAAAAAGTAGAAGAGTATATTTTGGTAGACATAAAAGGTGAAGTTAAAACTCCTGGAGTGTACAAACTTCCAACTAATTCTAGAGTAATAGACGCAATTGAAGCTTCTGGTGGACTTACTAAAAAAGCTGTTACTACATATATTAATTTAAGTAAAACTTTAAAAGACGAAAATGTAATAATTATAAACAAGAAGAGCGAACTAAAGAAAATAGAAGAAAAGAAAAACATTGAAGAAATAAGAATTAATGATAACTCTAGTGTAAGTGTGAAAACAACTGATGTTATAACTAATGACGTAGATAAAGTAAAAGAAGAAACAACAACTGAATCTGTAACTAAAGCACCTGAAGAAGGAGCATCATCAGCAAATGAAAATAGTAGTGAAACAAAAAAAGAGACTACATCTGTGAATATTAATGAATCTTCAATAGAAGAACTTACTACTATTTCAGGAATAGGTGAGTCTAAAGCAAAAGCTATAATTGAATACAGAACAGCAAATGGCCCATTTAAAAGTATAGAAGACATAAAAAATGTAAGTGGTATAGGAGACAAACTATATGATAAAATTAAGACGTATATTACTATACGATAACATCTATAGATTGTCTTTTATTTTCGCTTTGTTACTTTCTTTATTAATAACACTTATACCAAATTACACTAGTATCTATAAAAAAGACGAAACTAATTTTAATTGTAAAATATTAGATAAAAAGTATGATGGAAATAAACTAAGTTTAACATTAAAATGTAAAGAAAATATAATGGCTACTTATTATATAAAAAGTGAAAAAGAGTTGTCTTATTTAAAAGATAACATAAAGTTTAGTAGTTATGTTACATTGACAGGTTCTTTAGAAACACCTAAAAATAACACGATACCAAATAGCTTCAATTACAAAAAATACTTGTATAACAAAAATATATACTATTTGCTAAAAATAGATAAAATAGAAAGTATTACAAAAGCAAAAAATATCTTTTACAAACTTAAAAATTTTATGTATGATAGAAGTGACAAAATTGACAATTCTACGTACATATATTCTTTTGTTTTAGGTAAAACAGAATTAGTAGATACAGATGTATTAAATACTTATAGAACCAATGGAGTAAGCCATTTATTTGCTTTAAGTGGACAACACGTGTCAGTGTTCAGTCTCATACTTTTATGGTTATTAAAGAAACTAAAAATAAAAGAATTATCTAGATACATAATAGTATTTATATTCTTATTATTGTTTTCCTTTATAACTGGATTTTCTCCATCAATTTTAAGAAGCACATTATTATTTTTCTTACTTGGAATAAACAAAGTGTTTTACTTCAATATCAAAACAATAAATATATTGTATATCGTATTTATTATTTTAGTTTTAATAAACCCATTTGTTATATATAATTTAAGCTTTATTTTATCGTTTACAGCAGCATTCTTTCTAATCATGGGTAGTGACTTAGTAAAAGGAAAAAACTATTTTACATCACTTTTTAAAGTAAGCTTACTCGCTAGCTTGTCTACCATGATGGTTAGCATTTATTACTTTGGTTACACAAACCCACTATCACCATTATATAACATGTTCTTTGTACCATTTGTAAGTATCATAGTATTTCCACTTAGTTTACTAGTATTCATATTTCCGTTTTTAAGCCCAGTATTAAATTTTATGACAAATATAATGGAAAGTGTATCAGTATTATTTTCAAAGTTAAACTTAATAATATATTTTCCCAAAGTAAGTTTAATAATTGTATTTGTTTTTGAACTATTAATAATATTGTATATTAAATTCAAAAAGAAGACTCTGCTATTTATACTTGCATTAATTTTGCTTATAATAAAAGTAAAACCATATATAGTAACAGACACAAGCATATATTATTTAGATGTTGGGCAAGGGGACTCTTCACTTATCGTAACGAAAAATTTAAAAGATGTAATTCTAATAGACACAGGTGGAAAAGTAACTTATGAAAAAGATAGTTGGCAAAAACAGAAGAAAATATATTCAATTGCTGAAAATTCATTAATACCATTTTTTAGAAGTATAGGCATAAATAAAATCAAATATTTAATTCTTACGCATGGAGACTTTGATCATATGGGAGAAGTAGTTAATTTAATTAATAACTTTAAAGTTGAAAATGTAATATTAAACTGTGGAGAATTTAACACTCTAGAAACAAATTTATTAAAACTCTTGAAAGAAAAGAATATTAAATATTATAGTTGTATAAACAACATAAAAACTAGTGATTTTACTTTGAATTTTCTAAATACAAAAAAGTATAATAATGAAAATGATAACTCAAGTGTAATTTACTTTGATTACAATAACTATAAGTTTTTATTTATGGCTGATGCTAGTAAAAAAGTGGAAGAAAACATTTTAAATAAATATGACTTAGACAAAGTAGACTTCTTAAAAGTAGGGCACCACGGTTCAAATACATCTACAAGTGAAAAATTTGTGTCCAAAATAAGCCCGAAATACTCCGTAATAAGTGTAGGCAAAAATAATAGATATGGTCATCCCAAAATAGAAGTATTAAATTCTTTAAAAAGTAGCAACATATATAGGACTGATATAGATGGAAGTATAGAAATTAAATTAAATAAAAAGGGCTATGACATAACAACTTATAGCCCATAGAAAACACAAAGTGATACATTAGCGTTAAGACCATTTTCGCAAGTTCACGAAAATGGTTGTGCCTAAAACTTCCAAAGACGTAAAACGATTCTTTATTAAGGTTTATAGTCATAGAAAGTAAAACATATAATATAGCCCAAGTAAACATTGAAAGTTATTTTTTCGTAGTTGAGAAAATAAAGAGAGTTTTTTACAAAGCAATAATGAAATGAAAAGTTGGTTAAAAACCATTTTCGTGAGCTCACGAAAATGGTCAGCATTTAGAACTTACAAAAACGCAAGTGAATTCATTAATTTAGACAAAAAAATATTAAAACATTATGACTTTTAGCAAATAGAAAGGAAGGAAATATGAAAGTAAACAATTATACAAAAAACAAATTTGATAACAAGAGTGACAATATCGAAAACCATTTTCGTGAGCTCACGAAAATGGTCAAGACTTCTACAAAAGTAACTGATTATACAGAAAGTATATTTGATAATATTAGGCATACAGACAAAAATGATACTGAGTATTGGAGTGCTAGAGAACTTATGCCGATACTGGGTTATAAAAGGTGGGAGAATTTTTATAAAGTAATAAAGCAAGCAATGATATCATGTGAAAACAGTGAATATATGGTTAAAAACCATTTTCGTGAGCACACGAAAATGGTCAATATAGGATCTAAAACATCAAGGCTTATTGATGATTATAAGTTATCAAGATATGCTTGTTACTTAATCACACAAAATGGAGATGCCAAAAAGAAAAGTATAGCTTTAGCTCAAACATATTTTGCAGTACAAACAAGGAAAATAGAAATTCTAGAAAAAGAGTACTTAGCTTTAACAGAAGACGAAAAAAGACTATGTAAAAGAAATATGACTAAGAAAGGTAATCTCTCATTAAATCAAGCAGCAAAACAAGCAGGTGTTAAAAATTTTGACAAATTTCATAATGCCGGGTATAAGGGACTTTATAATGGTGAAACTGCGAATGATATTGCAAAACGCAAAGGCTTAAGATATAGAGAAGATATACTAGACAATATGGGGAGCGAAGAGCTTGGCGCTAATATTTTTAGAATAACACAAGCCGAAGCTAAATTAAAAAGAGAAAACATAAAACTAGAGTCTGAAGCTAATAAGGCACATTACGAAGTCGGCAAAGTTGTAAGGAATTCAATAAAAATAATGGGTGGTACCATGCCTGAAAATTTACCAACTCCAAGCAAAAGCCTGAAGGAATTAGAAAAAACTCAGAAAAACAAAGTTCAAAACTAGTTGTATTTCATATAATTATGTGGTAAAATATTAGTTGCTTTGAAAAATAATCACTTATAGGAATTTTACTTGCTAGTGCTTAATTGTGCAAGTATTTAGAACTGTAAGGAAGTTAAACGAAAGGAAGAGTGATATTATGGCAGTTGTGTCAAAAAGTTATTTATTAGAAGCAGGTGTTCATTTTGGACATCAAACAAAAAGATGGAATCCTAAAATGAAAGAGTACATCTTTACATCAAGAGATGATATTTACATCATAGACTTAGAAAAAACAGTAGGTAAGTTAGAAGAAGCTTATCAAGCATTATATGAAGCTTGCAAAGATGGTGGAAAAGCTTTATTTGTAGGAACTAAAAAACAAGCAGAAGAAGCTAGTATTGAAGAAGCTACAAGATGTGGTGGATACTATGTAACTGAAAGATGGTTAGGTGGTACACTTACAAACTTCAAGACTATAAGAGAAAGAATTAATAGACTTGATGAAATTGAAAAGATGAAGAATGAAGGAAAATTTGAATTACTTCCAAAGAAAGAAGTAGCAAAATTACAAAAAGAATACGACAAATTAAACAAAATATTATGTGGTATTAGACAAATGGTAAAATTACCTCAAGCAGTAATCGTTACTGACCCAAGAATTGAATACAATGCAGTAAGAGAAGCTAAGAAGTTAGGAATTCCAACATTTGGTATCGTTGATACAAATAGTGATCCTGATTTAGTTGACTATGTAATTCCAGGAAACGACGATGCAGTAAGAGCTGTTAAAGTTGTTTTAGGAGTACTTGCTAACGCTGTATGTGAAGGAAATAATTTACCACTAGATGATTATGTAACTGAAGAAGAATTTGCAAAACCTAATAAGAAAAAAGAAACACCTAAAGAAAGTGTTACTGTAATTGAAAAAGAAGTTGAAGTAGCACCAGCTGAAACTGAAAGCGTTAACTATGAAGACATGAAACTAAGTGAATTAAAAGCTATAGCTAAAGAACAAGGTGTTAAAGGATACTCTTCAATGAAAAAAGAAGAATTACTTAGTGTTTTAAAATAAGAAAGGGAATTAATTATGGATATAAAAGCAAGTGATGTAAAAGCTTTAAGAGATATGACTGGTGCAGGAATGCTTGACTGTAAAAAAGCATTAACTGAAACAAATGGTGATATGGACAAAGCTGTTGATTATTTAAGAGAAAAAGGTATTAGTAAGGCTGCTAAAAAACAAGATAGAATTGCTGCTGAAGGTCTTTCTGCTATATATGAAGAAGGCAATAAAGCTGTAATACTTGAAGTTAACTCTGAGACTGACTTTGTTGCTAAAAATGCTGAATTTGTTAATATGGTTGAAACTATTGGTAAGGCTATATTAAATAGTAACGTTACATCTTTAGAAGAAGCTCTAAATTTATCTGTAGGTGAAGGAACTGTTAATGATTTAATTATCAATGAAACAGCAACTATTGGAGAAAAATTAAGCTTAAGAAGATTTGAATTAGTAACTAAAACTGATGACGAAGTGTTTGGTAGTTACCTACATATGGGTGGAAGAATTGCTTCACTTATAGTACTTAAAAATGGTAGCGTAGAAGTTGCAAAAGACTGTGCAATGCAAAGTGCGGCTATGAGACCTGAATACGTTAGTAGAAATGAAGTTCCAGAATCTGTTACAGAACATGAAAGAACTGTTTTAACAGAACAAGCTTTAAACGAAGGAGCTAAAAAAGAATTCGTTGATAAAATAATTGCAGGAAGATTAAATAAATTTTATGCTGAAATATGTTTAGTTGAACAAGCATTTGTAAAAGATGGAGATTTGACTGTTCAAGCATACTTAGACAAAACTAATTCTACTATTACAAAAATGGTTAGATATGAAGTTGGAGAAGGTATGGAAAAGAGAAATGACGACTTTGCTAGCGAAGTTATGAGTCAAATTCAAAATGCGTAAAATTAAGAAAAACAAATATCTAAAAGGAAGCCTGTATATTCTTATAGGCTTCTTTTTTGCCCTTATAACATACCTAGATTTAAATAAATCTAACACAAACGACTTAGTCGTGCAAAATGATAAAATAATTACAAATGTGACTGCAAGTGAATTAACAAGCGTATTAAATAGCAAGTCTGGTGTAATACTAATTACCCATGATAAAGCTGACAGTAGTAGACTTTTAAATATATTACTTGACTTAAAAGTAAAAGAAAATTTCTATATATATAATGTTAAAAACGACGAACTGGTTCTAGAGTTAAGTTCTGATGAAGAAGAAGTAATTGTTAAACAAAAAAGTACTAAAGATTATGAAACACTTTTAGAAAAACTAGGTTCTTACACTGAAAAATACACTCTAGAAGATAGTGACAACAATATAATAGACACTGGATACAAAAAAATATACACTCCAATGGTAATGTTTATAAAAAATGGTAAGATTATATTTAGTCATTATATTTATGACTCTTCACTGGAAGACGATGATTTAAAAGAAATATATTCTAAAGGTATAAACTTACTTGTAAGTGGAAAATTTAGTTAAGATAACATATCATGTTATCTTTTATAATGGACAAATGTAGTAAATAATGATACAATTAATATGTAAGGAAAGTGAAATATGAATTATCAAATAACTAATTTAACTGATGAAAAAGTTAATGAAAAAGATTTAGAAAGTGTAATAAATAAAGTAAGTGAATACTTAGGTGTTGAAAACTCTATTGTAAGCATAGTTTTAACTGATAACGAGCGTATTCATGAAATAAATAAAACTTATAGAGGTATAGATAGACCTACTGATGTTATAAGTTTTGCGTTTTTAGATGAAGAGACTAACCCAAATAACATAACTGACTTAGGTGAAATTTATATAAGTCTAGAAAAAGCACACACTCAAGCAATAGAATATAATCATTCATTTAAAAGAGAGTTGTGTTTCTTACTAACACATGGTTTACTACATTTACTAGGATATGACCATATGACGAAAGAAGACGAAACAGAAATGTTTGGCTTACAAGAAGAAATATTAAGTAGTTTAAATATAGAGAGGTAAATATGAAAGAAAAATTAACAAGTTTAATAAAAAACAGCTATGCACCTTACAGCAACGCACATTTTGCGTGCATAGTTGAAACAAAAAGTGGTAACTTTTATAGTGGAGTAAACGTAGAAAACGCAAGTTACGGTGCAACTATATGTGCTGAAAGAAACGCTATAAATTCTGCAATTGCAGCTGGAGAAAGAGAATTCTCTGCATTATATTTAATGACAGACTTAGATAGCATTGCATATCCATGTAACTTATGTAAACAAACTATGCTAGAATTCTTTGACGACAAAGTATTATTTAACATAATGAACACAAAAGGAGACATGGAAGTCTTATCATTTAAAGAAGTAATGACAAAAATTTTTAGTAAAGGAGATTTAATGTGAGA
This sequence comes from uncultured Bacilli bacterium, assembly GCA_934087065.1. GTDB lineage: Bacteria > Bacillota_I > Bacilli_A > RF39 > UBA660 > CAG-628. Next base: position 12,958 of record CAKOIS010000010.1, on the reverse strand, counting down.
AGTGGTTTTGTAAGTATAGTCGGGCGTCCAAATGTAGGGAAAAGCACGCTTATAAATAAAATAGTGGGAGAAAAAATAGCAATAGTAAGTGACAAACAAGGTACAACTAGAAGTCTAATTCAAGGAGTTTACACTGATGAAGATACTCAAATAATTTTGATAGACACTCCTGGAATACACAAGCCACTACACAAACTAGGTAACAAACTTAATAGTCAAGCATACTATAGCACATATGACGCTGACGCTTTAGTACTCGTAATGGACGCTACTGAAAAACTAGGCAAGGGCGACGCATTCGTAATAGATAAAATGAAGTTACTTGAAAAACCTGTTATTTTAGCTCTTAACAAAATAGATAGAATGACTAATGAGCAAATTTTAAAAAAGATAGACGAAGTAAAAGACGTATATAATTTTAGTGACATAGTACCAATAAGTGCTGAAACTGGGGACAATGTTTCTAGGCTTATTGAAGTAATAAGTAAATACTTAACAGACACAGTAAAATACTTCCCAGATGAAGAAGTAACTTCAGAGCCTATAGAAAAAAGACTTACTGAAATAGTAAGAGAAAAAGTACTAGAACTAACTGACGAAGAAGTACCACATTCAGTCCACTGTGTACTAAGTGACATAACAGAAGACGACAAAACTATAAATGTATACGTTGACATAATAGTAGATAGAGACGCTCTTAAAAAGATAATCATAGGCAAAAAAGGCCTTATGTTAAAAGAAATAGGTATGAAAGCAAGAAAAGACATGGAACTATTACTAAAAAAACAAGTATACCTAGAACTTTATGTAAAAACACTAAAAAAATGGAGAGACAAAGAAAAATATCTTAACGAATTAGGTTTTAATGAATATTAATGTATAAAAAAATAAAAATTATCACAATATTAATTAGGTGATAAGAAATGAATAAAAAAGAAGCTTGGAATAAGTTTAAAGAAAGTGGTAAAATAATAGACTACTTAAACTATAAGAAAGGTAAATAAAATGGAAGTAATTAGCATAACTGGAATTGTTGTAAATACTCTTAAATATGGAGAAAACTCTAAAATAATAAATATTCTAACTAAAGAAAAAGGAATAATTGGAGTTATCTGTAAAGGTGCACTTAGTGAAAAAAGTAAACTTAGAGTAGTAAGTAACAACTTCATATATGCTAATTTTCATTTATACTATAAAGAAGGAAAACTAGGTACTTTAATAAGTGCAGATGTGATAGATTATTTTCTAAATATTAAAAGTGATATAGTTAAATTTAGTTACATGAGTTACTTGTGTGACCTAGCTAAAAACGTATATAAAGAAAACAACGACCCTGAAATATATGATATACTAATAAGTGCGCTTTTAAAAATAAATGATGGGTTAGACCCTAAAATAATCACAAACATAGTAGAAATAAAGTATTTAACATTCTTGGGTGTAGGACTAAACTTAGACGGGTGCAGTGTATGTGGTTTAACAAGCGTTGTATCTATGTCTATAAATAAAGGTGGATATGTCTGTGCATTTCATAAAGGTAACCTAAAAGACATAGATGCTGCCACTTTAAAAATGTTTAAAGCATATTACTATATTGACATAAACAAAATAAGTGAACTAAATATAAAAAAGAATACCATAGATGAAATAGATAGATTTCTAAATATTTACTATAAAGAATACACAGGTCTTTACCTAAAAAGTAAGAACTTTATAGACAAAGTTAAATAACTGAAAAAGTTTAAAAACAGTTGACAATTGGTTAATTTTATAGTATATTTATACCATGGAACTGGTCTTGATCCGTCATAAAGCTTGGATTGGGTGTCAGTTCCCTTTTTCTTTTACATATACTTTTGTCAAACCACGCTTTTTTAATATAATTTTATCAACCCATTTTCTATCTTTACTTATAAAAATTGTTTTAATTTGTTTAATTGCTTCAGAAAATGACATTTCGCTTTTTGTAATATCTATTATAAAGTTACTAGCCTGTTTTTTTCTATTTTTTATATTGGAGTCAATTGTATGCTTGCCATTACCAGTGATTTCTTTTAAGTCCCAGTATTCCCCTCTAAATAAATAGTCAGCTGTTTGTATATTATCTGGTGTATTAACTTTTGGTAACAGGAATATACTACCACCAAACTTTCTCTCTAACCATGCTGCTATTTTTAATTCTTTATTTGATATATCAAATGTTACACTTTTACCATCAACTATATATGTTACACCATCTTTTGTAATGAAGTTTCTTATCTCTACATTATGATTATTTGGTGTGCTTGTTTCTAACCATAGCCTGGTGTCGTCTCTAAATATCTTTTTTACCACTGTTTCTTGCATATATTCTTTCCTTTCTTTGGCTTTTCGTTTAATGTATCATAATACTGAAAAGATGTCAAACGAACCAATTTTTAAAATTTGTATAGGGTTTTGTATTTTAAAAACTACAAATGTACTAAAAGAAATACAAGAAATATGGTTATCAACTGCAGATTTTCAAAATCTGTGGTTATCCACAAAATGCATTAATTTAATTTTTGTTGACTTTAAGTTAAAAATATATTATATTATTTACGCGAGGTTGTTCTTGATCCGCCTTAAATTTTGGATCGGGTGACGATCTCCATTTCTTTAGCATTAAATTTATTTAAGTCCCCCCTATAATGGGGTTTCTTTTTGCTTTATTCTATGGTAAAATTAAATCATGACAGTATTAATTGATGGAAAAAATGTTGAAGTAGTTATAATTAGAAAAAAAATCAAGAATACCTATATAAGAGTTAAACAAGATTTAAAGGTGTATGTTACAACTAATATATTAACTAGTGATAAGTATATACGAGATTTAATAGAAAAAAATTATGACTATGTTGTAAAGATGTATATGTCAAGCTTAAAAAGAGAAGTTAAAAATAGTAAGTTCTTTTATTTAGGTAAAGAATATAAGGTGGTCTTACTAAATACCATAAAAAGTCCTAAAATAGTGGAAGACTATATATATACTAAAAAAGAAAGCGATTTAGACCTTTTTTTAAAAAAAGAAAGCAAAAGATTTTTAACTGAAAGAGTAAAAATAGTGTATGATAAAATGGAAAATGATACTATTCCGTATCCAATAGTTAATATAAGAAAGATGGTTAGAAAATGGGGATACTGTAATAAGAGTAAGAAATTAATCACTTTAAATAGTGAATTAATAAAGTATGACGTGGACGACATCGATTATGTCATTGTACATGAACTAGTGCATTTTATACATTTTGACCATAGTAAAGAATTTTGGAATACTGTTGAGTTTTATAAACCCAACTATAAAATTAATAAGATGCATTTAAAGGAGTAATTATGATAGATAGTGTAAATAATGAGAAAATAATTTTTTATAAGAAATTAAGAGAGAAAAAATATATTCTAGAAAATAATATGTTTATTGTAGAAGGGGCTCATTTAGTGGAAGAAGCTTATAAAAGTGGGCGTTTACTTGAAGTAATTATGGATAATACTTGTAACATTATATATGATGTTAAAACTACTTTAGTAAGTAAAAAGTGTATAAAGAAAATTAGTTTACTTAAAAGTGTACCTAATATAATGGGAGTAGTAAAGCTTGTTAAAAATGAGAATATCATCGGAAATAAAATAGTTCTACTTGATAACGTACAAGACCCAGGAAATGTTGGTACTATAATAAGAAGTGCCCTTGCATTTAATGTAAGTACTATAGTGATGAGCCCAGAGTCGGTTAACATATATAACGATAAGCTAATAAGAAGTACTGAAGGAACAATATTTAACATGAATATAGTAGTAATGCCTTTATCTGAAGCAATAGAAAAGATACACGAAATGGGTATTAAAGTATATTATGCTGATATGTATGGAAGTATTAATTTAGATGATGCTGATATTAAAGACTACGCACTTGTTTTAGGAAGTGAAGGTAAAGGAATAAGTGACTATATTAAAAAAGAAGCTGACTACGGAATAAATATACCTATGAACGATAAATGTGAAAGTTTGAATGTTTCGGTTACTGGTGGTATAATAATGTATAAGTTTAGGTGAAAAGTATGGAATATGTATATATAGGAAAACTTGTTAATACTCATGGAATTAAAGGAGAAGTAAAAATACTTAGTAATTTTGAATACAAAGATAAAGTTTTTGTAGCCGGTATGAATTTCTATATAGGTGAAAACAAAGAAAAAGTTACAGTTAACTCTTATAGGCATCACAAAGTGTTTGATATGGTTACTTTTAAAGAGTATAACTATATTAATGATGTACTAAAGTTTAAAAATAAGTTAGTGTATGTCTTAAAACCTGACCTTGCACTAGACAACAACTCGATACTAGATAGTGATTATATAGGAATGAATGCTTATTATGAAGGTGTGCTTATAGGTAAAGTTAAAGATATTATAGACAATAATGGGTATAAATTAATGCTTATTGGTACTAAGTATGTACCTTTTAATAAGGAGTTCATTAGTAGTCTTGATGTTACTAAAAAAGAATTAATACTTAAAAATATGGAGGGTTTGTTATGAGAATAGATATACTCACTTTGTTTCCAGATATGTTTAAAGAGATGCTAAATGAAAGCATTATTAAACGCGCAATTGAAAGCGAGAAAGTAACAGTAAACTTAATAAATATAAGAGACTTTAGTACACTTAACAATAACCAAGTAGATGATACTCCATATGGTGGCGGTGGTGGCATGGTTTTGATGTGTGACCCAGTATTTAAGGCTATTGAAAGCGTTAAAACTAGTGAGTCTATTGTTGTCATGCTAACACCTTCTGGGAAAACTTACAATGAAAGTGAAGCTATAAGATATAGTAAGTTAAAACATTTAATTCTTCTATGTGGACATTATGAAGGGTTTGATGAGAGAATTAAAACTATAGTAGATGAAGAAGTAAGTATCGGAGATTTTGTGCTTACTGGTGGAGAAATACCTGCAATGGCTATAGCTGACTCAGTGATTAGACTTATTCCTGGAGTTATTACTGAAAGTAGTTTAGAAAGCGAAAGTTTTACAGATAACTTGCTAGATTATCCAGTATATACTAAACCTCAAGAATATCGTGGTTTAAAAGTGCCTGAAGTTTTAGTAAGTGGAGACCATAAAAAAATTAAAGAATATAGAGAAAGTGAAAGAATTAGGTTAACTAAAGAAAAAAGGCCTGATTTGATAAAGTAGGTGGGTTTATGTATAAGATAGATAAAAATAAAAAAAATGTAAAACTAGTAAATGCTGGTAATATTGAAGGTTTAAAGTGTAATACTAAAAAAGGAAAAGCTACAATTGTAAGTTCTGAATTAAAAGCTAACTATGCAAAAAAACAAGTTAGTAAAAAATTAAAAGCTTGCTATAAAAAAATATATAACTTTCTTATTAGTGATGACGAGTCAAGCGATGGTGTTAAAGCATGCTTGGGAGAAATAGAAAAACTAAAAAGCAGTATCTTTAATAAATATAAAGAAGACTTAAAAATTAAAGATTATCAAGAGTTTTTGGCTAAAATAGCTATTACTGAAAGTGAATTTAAAAGTAAATATCATGAAAGAGAATATTTATCAAATATGATAAATAACTTTTATAAAAATAACGAAGAAGAAATGAATATAGGAAGAGGTAGGTAGTGTGAATAAAAAAGTGTTAAGTATTATAGGTGCTTTTCTAGGTGGGCTAGTTTTTAGTATTCCATGGGTACTTGTTTATGTTCTTGGTAATTACATCATGTCAATACTTGCGTTTTTAATTGCGTTAGGTGCCTATATTTTCTATAAAAAATTTGGTGGAGAAGTTACTAAGAAAACTAGTATTACAATAGGTGTTATTTCACTCGTTATAGTAACTTTTTTAGTCTTTATAGTAATTCCACTTGCACTTATGGTTAGTGAAGGACACGGTTTTAACTTTGCATATTTGGGTGTTCTTTATAGTAACAGTGAATTTGTAAGTGCGATAATAAGTGATTATGTAGTGAGTGTTATATTTACCCTTTTAGGTATAAGCGGAGTAGTAGCGTCTATTAATAAAGATGCTTATGGAGTTATTAATGATAGTGAGTATCTAGAAGAAGACGACGAAGAAAAAGTAATAAAAGAACTTAAGAAAGTGTATGACTACTATAAAGCATATGACAAGAAAACTGCTATTCCTGATAGCGTACTCTTTAGTAATATAAAGGTTAAAAATCCTAATAGATTAAAGAGTAACTATATTAAAAGAGGTGTCATAGTATTAGCTAGTGCTAATAAAACATACTTTGATGAAGAAGCTATACTTAATTTAGAGAAAGCGAGTAGTAACTATAAAAAGTTTAAACGTAGAACTTTTAGAATAATTTTACTTAGTGTAATATTTTTAGCATTTGTTATTTTAGCAGCATTAGGTTCAGTAGACGACGAGTCAACTTATAAAACATACTCGTATGACGACATAAGTATTAAGTTACCTGACTATTTTACAAAAGACGATACTGTTAAGGATGAAGATGGGTATGCTTATTTTGAAGGATATCAAAGTGATAATAAAATAGGTGTAGAAGGTGTAATACTAGAATACTATGATACAGATTATACATTAAGTGAAGTAAAAGATGTACTTATAGAGTATATTGAAGAAGGTAGTAAAATTATAGAGACTAAAGAAGTAACAGTAAACAATATGGATGCATACTTAATAGTTTCAAATTATAAAGATTATATAGAACAATACTCTTATATGTATTTATTTAGTAGTGGCAAGAAAGCTTATTCTATTGAACTTATCTATAATAAGAAGAATGAAAGTAAGTTTTTAGATAACCAACAGACTATATTAGATAGTATCAAGTTTAACTTTAAAGAAGAACATAGTATTTAATAAAGTACAAAAGTTGAAAAACGACAAAATTCGTGCATAAAATACTTGAATTTTTATAAAATATATTGTATAATGTTTAACGAAAAGAGAAAGAAGTGTTATCCACACTCGCCTGACTGACAATTTTAATGACTTGTAGTTGGTGGGCCAAGAAGCTTAAAGATTTATATCTTTTTTGTTCAATTAGTGGATACATTTTGTATTCACTTTTTATATATGATTTTGGAGGTGTTTACTATAGCTAAACAAAACGATAGTGTTCTAATTAATGAACAAATTAAATTTGAAGAGATGATGGTTATTGGACCTAATGGTGAAAAACTAGGGATTAAGAAAAGACAAGATGCATTAACTCTTGCTAATTATGCAGGACTTGACCTTGTTTTGATGAGTTCTAATGGAGTTCCTGTTTGTAAAGTAATAGACTATAATAAGTTTAAATATGAAAAACTTAAAAAAGAAAAGGAACAAAAGAAAAGACAAAGAGAACAAAATTTAGAATTAAAAGAATACAGACTATCTGTAACAATTGATGTACATGACTTTGAAACTAAACTTAAGAATGCTAGAAACTATATTGAGAAAGGTCACAAAGTTAAAGTATCTGTTAGATTTAAAGGTAGACAAATTGCTCATCCAGAACTTGGTAGAGATGTAATTGTTAAGTTTGCTGATAAATTAAATGATGTTGCAGATGTAGTAGAAGCACCTAGACTAGAAGGTAGAACCATAAGTTTAGTAGTAGCACCAAAAAAATAAGAAGAAGGAGTGTAAGAATTATGCCAAAACAAAAGACTCATAAGGGTATAGCTAAAAAAGTAACTGTAAGACCTGGTGGAAGTACTAAAATAGGAAAACCAGGAGCAAACCATAATAGTGGTAAGAAAGCAACTAGCTTTAATAGAAATTTTAGAAAAGGATCTGTTTTAAGTAAAGCTGATACAAACAGATACAAGAAAGCGTTATAAGGGGGGAAAATAAATGACAAGAGTTAAAGGCGGAACAGTTTCAAGAGCAAGAAGAAAGAAAGTTTTAAATAGAGCTAAAGGTTATTTTGGAAGTAAACATAGACTATATAAAACAGCTCAAGAACAATTAATGCACAGTGGTGTATATAGTTTCAATGACAGAAAGAAAAATAAAGGAAACTTCAGAAAATTATGGATAACAAGAATTAATGCTGCTTGTAGAGCAAATAACATCAGTTATTCAAAATTCATTGATGGACTTAATAAAGCTGGAATTACAATAAATAGAAAGATGCTTAGTGAACTTGCTATTCAAGATATGAATGAATTCGTTAAGTTAATTGATATTGCTAAAAATGCTTTAGAAAATGGGGTAGTTACTGAAACTAAAGAAGAAGTTAAAAACGATGTAAAAGATATGACAGTTGCTGAATTAAAAGAATTAGCTAAAGAAAAAGGAATTGAAGGTTATACTACTATGAAAAAAGCTGAATTACTAGCAGCTTTAAAGTAGAAGAGTAATCTTCTTTTTTTTATGTCTAAATTTGACTTAATGTACCAAATATGGTATAATTATAGTAATTAAGGGGGCTACAAAGTGATTTATAATAATAAATGGTTAGAAATGTTTCTATATGCTAAAAAATATTATGAAGTTTATGGTAACTTAGAGATACCACATAATTATACTTTTAGAACTAAAGATGGAAAATATATTGCTTTAGGTGCTTGGCTTAAACGTCAAAAATATTCTTATAAAGTAAATAAATTAACTATAGAGCAGACTAAAAAACTTGAAAGTATTGGTATAATTTGGAAGAGTACTATGTCAGGTACTAAAAAGAATGCATTAAAAAAATCTGTCGAGTGGTTAAAGTACTACAAAGAAGTATTAAATTACTTTAATACACACGGCAATTCTATCTTAAGAGAAGAAGATGTAGCACTTGATGAAAATGGAGAAACTTTAGAAATAGGTTTATGGTTAAAAGTTCAAGCTTTTAGGTATTTAAAAGGAGACTTAACAGAAGAACAAATTAAATTATTAAGTCTTATTGATATTAATAGATATTTAAATGTTTTTGAAAAAGTATTAAAGTAAGGGGGATATTATGTATAAATCAGACCAAGAAAAATGGCTTGTAATGTATGAATATGCAAAAGATATGTTAAATAGTGATCAAGTGAGTAAACTAAGTTAGTTAGGTATAGCAAAAATAAATAAGAAAATAGGAGGATAATGTGTTTGATAATAAAAAAGAAATGTTAAATAGTCTAATTAATGATCCAGACTATATTAACGATCTAAATATATTTAAAGAGTTATTAAAAAATAAAACATACACTATAAATATAAAAAGAAAAGCTATGTTAAAAAGTTATAAAAACCTACAGTTTATTTCTTATATGTATGGCTATGAACTAACTGTTAAACAATTAAATGAAAGTTATATATTTAAAATAACTAAAAGAGAAGAGTATACTCCAACTGACTATATATATAGTAACATCATTGAAAAACTAGAGTGTATGTATCTAGCCAGAAAAGAAAAGATTAACTATGAAAAAAATATTGCCGTTCATATATTTAGTGCTATACTTGACAGTGAAAATGGTGTATTTATTCCACAAGATAGTGAATTATTTGATAAACTAAACTTAAATATTATATGTTATCTTGAAGAATATCTAGACTATAGAGAAATGAAACTAATTACATATAAAACAGGTAAAGGAATATATTTTAACTCTAAATATAAAGAGTATATACTTGGATTAAAATTATAAAAGGACTTAAAGTCTAATTTGACTTAAGTCCTTTCTTTTCAAATTCTTTTTGTAATTTATTGCTTGACCATAATAGACTATATTTAGTCTGATTTATTATCAAGTCAAATTCTCCAATATATTCAAATATTCTTGGGTTCCAACTTAATTTAAAGTCATTTAACCCTTTATATGGATTAGTCTTTGTAAAGTCTCCTGTAATACCATTTAAATCTAAGAAACTTAATCCTTCATTCTTATAATAATTTATAATAGAGTAGTGTAAATAGTGATTTGGAAGAAGTCTATTATAGAACTTATCAAAGCCACTTATATAAATGCTCGCAACATTATTGTGTTTTACGACTAAAGCACCAGCAACATACTCTTTAAATATACTATTTTGTATTTTCTTACTAACTTCAGTAATCTCTTCATTTATTTCATATAATTTTCTATCACTAAGCATTTTCTCATTATAAATATTCTTGTTAGTCGGATCCATTTGAAATATTTTGTTTATCTTTTCATTAATAGTAGCTTCTGTTTCATGATCATCTTGTAAATTAAGTAAGTACTCATGATAATCTACTTCTACTAAAAATAAATCAATTAGATTATCTATATTAAATATCTTATACATAGATTTATAGTAGTTACTTTCCTTATCTTCTTTTCTTTTAGTTAATTCATACAAACTATTAATATTATAAAAGTCACCTTTAATTAAACTTAATCCTTTATTGCTTATTTTATTAATGCTTTTTTGTAGTTTAGCATCCAAATTATTAAAACCAAAAGTCTTTAAATTAATAATTGGATTATATTTAGGAAGCATACTTTCAAAATAAATATTATCTTTTAATTTCTTATAACCTAATTCTTCCATAGTGATAATTAATTCATTAGTTGAATTATTTAAAGACTTATTACCATCTTTATCTACTTCATTTAATATAATAATTGGATCAATTTTAATAAAAGCATATCCTTTTTTATGAAAGTATTTCTTTATGCTCTCTGTAAAATCTTTAAAAATTTCTTTATTAAAATAATCAACTAAGAAGCCTCTTGGACTATAACCATATTTAACATTTAATGAAATTGACTTAGAAAGTAGTAAGAATGCACCAACTAAATTAGAGTTATCATATGCACCTATGTATAATACTTTGTATCCTTCTTTTTCCTTTAGTTTACCATAATTACTAGTTTGATAGAAACTTCCTAACACATGCTTATTTGCAAAATTATCAAATTCATTTACATTAATTTCTTTTATAGTCATAATATCTTCCCTTCAATAAGATAGATTATACCATAAAAAGTACATTTTGTAAAATGGTTTTACTTTAATTTAAGGGTTTTAACATCATTTAATAAAGACACAAATGGACAAGCTGGTAAAGTAGTGTTCTTTTTGTAAATGTCACTTACAAAACACTTATCTAAGTACTCACACTTTATATGAAATATTTGCATAGAATAAAATAATTCATTGCAAAACTCACAACTACTTGATGGGTTACATGAAATATCAGATAATTCTTTTTTAATTTCTTCTAATAAAGTTTTTCTGTTTTCCAAAGACAAACCATAAGTATTTTCTTTTAAATCTTTAACTATTTCTAAATACATAGATAATTTTTTCATAAATATGTCACTTCCTTTTAAATTATTATACTAAATTTACATAATTTGTCAAATTTAGTTGTTAAATAGTCTTAAAATATAGTATAATTTATTAAGAAAGGGTGATACTTATGAGTAAGATTACTGATGTAGTGGCTAGAGAGATATTAGATTCTAGGGGAAATCCAACTGTAGAAGTTAAAGTATATACTGAGAAAGGTAGTGTTGGAGTGTTTTCTGTACCAAGTGGAGCATCTACTGGTAAAAAAGAAGCATTAGAACTTAGAGATAATGATGAAAGATACTTTGGAAAGGGAGTATTAAAGGCGGTAGATAACGTTAACACAATAATTAAAGCACATCTTATTGGAAAAGAAGTTATGGAACAAAAAACTATAGACGATTTATTAATAAAACTAGACGGTACACCAAACAAGAGTAACCTAGGCGCTAATGCTATTTTAGGAGTGAGTGTGGCGTGCTTAAAAGCAGCTGCAAAAGATAACAACATAGAAGTATATAGATATTTAAATAAAAGAGATGTTAGAATTCCTTTTTGTATGTTTAATATTTTAAATGGCGGAAAACATGCAAATAATAATATAGATATTCAAGAGTTTATGATAGTACCTAAATTTAATACATTCAAGGAGTCACTTCAAGCTGCAAGTGAAGTGTTTCATAGTTTAAAAGGCCTACTTTTAGAAAAAGGACTTAATACAAATGTAGGAGATGAAGGCGGGTATGCACCAGACCTTGAAAACAACGAAGAAGCTCTAGGCATAATAGTTAAATCTATTGAAACAGCAGGATATACTCCAGGAAAGAATATCTTTATTGCTTTAGATGTTGCTGCCAGTAGTTTTTATAATAGTGAAACAGATACATATAATATAGATAAAGAAAATAAAACAAGAGAAGAGTTACTTAATTATTATGAAGAGTTAGTTAAAAAGTATCCAATTATTAGTATAGAAGACCCATTTGATGAAGAAGACTATACTGGTTTTAAAATGATTACAGACTTACTTGGTAAAAAAATAAGCATTGTAGGAGACGATTTATTCGTTACTAATAAAGAACTTTTAAAGAAAGGTATTGAAGAAGGACTATGTAACGCAATATTAATTAAACCTAATCAAGTAGGTTCTTTCTATGAGACACTTGAGACAATAGTCTTAGCTAAACAAAATAAATATACTTGCATAATGAGTCATAGAAGTGGAGAAACAACAGATACTTTTATAAGTGACCTAGCAGTCGCACTTAACATACCTTTTATGAAAAGTGGGTCTACTTCAAGGGGAGAAAGACTAGCTAAATATAATAGACTACTTGAAATTGAAGAAGAATTATAGTAAAATAATATACGAGGAGAAAATATATGGAAATAGTATTAATTATAGTAAGCATAATTTTAATAGCGCTTGTACTACTACAAAGTGGTAAAGCAAGTGATGCTGGACAAATAATCACTGGTGGTAATTCAATGCTTATGGGTCAAATGAAAGAAAGAGGAGCAGAAAAGTTTTTAACTAGAATTACTTATCTTACTGGACTTTTATTCATAGTATTATCAATGATTATGGGAATGTAAAATAATTAAAAAAATACTTGAAATATAGTGTTTTTTTTGATAAGATTATCTTGTAATAAAGATAGGAAGTGAAGTACATGAAAATTAACTCTTTAGTACAAAATAAAG
>CAKOIS010000009.1 GCA_934087065.1 uncultured Bacilli bacterium | reverse complement strand
ACTAACATCTCTGTACTTCTATATGAGTTTGTTGTAAATATAAATGTACCATATGACATTCCTAGTATAACTGTTAATGCTATACCTAAAACTAAAGATGTTCTTTTTATTCTTTTAAACATAGTTACTCCTCCTCAAAAAATTTATTTATTGGCACATTTAATGTTTTGCTTATCATGTATAAATTATATATACTTACTCCCATTGGGTTGTTTTCACTTTCCAAGGCACCAATAAGAGGTGTCCTAGCACCAATTTTTTCAGCTAACTTTTTTTGAGTTAGTTTTTCTTTGTTGTACGCGTTATAAATTAACCTATACTTTCTCACATTTCTTCCTACTAATTTTTTTAATTCTTCATTTGTCATAAATTTCCTCTTTTCTTACATACGAAAAAACGGGTAGAGTCATTCTATCCATTTAAAAGCACATGAAAAACCATTAAGATTAATTATTAGTCTTAATATACCCCCCCCCCATACTAGGTTTTACTGTATTATTTGTTTTCATGCTTATTCTCCTTTATATTTAATAGTTGCGAATTAAAATGTACTTTATATTTGCGAATTATTATGTACAAATTACTCTTTCTATTACGTATTTAATCTTATCAAAAAAAGTACTATTTTTCAAGTACTTTTTAATTATTTTTAATAACTATTTTATAACTCTATTATTTCTATGTTGTCATCTTCTTCATTAGGTTTTAAATCTTTTACAAATTTATTAGGTTTTTCTATTTCTTCTACCTTTACTGGCTCTACTTTTTCTATTTTTGTAGGCTTTTCTTCTTCAACTTTTAGTATTTTATCATATTTTATTTTAGTAGCTTTAAACGCTGATGGTCTAGGCATTTCATCTATTTCTCTTTTAAATACGTTATCAACTTTCGGTTCTTCAGTGGTTTTGTTTAATTCACTTAGTTCTTCTTCAGTGAGTAAGTTATATGTTTCTTTTTTTAATTCTTCTTTTTCTATTTCTTCAGTAGGTCTATTATCTAGTTTACCGCCATAGTTAAGTGCAGGCAAGTATACTACTGGAAATAAGATTAAACCAAATGCAAAAGTTTTAGTTGTATGAAATACTATACTTAATCTATAAAGAATAATCATTATTATAAATACGTTAGTTACTGGGAAAAGTAATAGTATAAAGTTCCATCTATTTAAGTTAACTATATCTAGTAATATAAGTAAATTATATAGTGGTATAAATAAAGTAATTATTTTTTTATTTGATACTTTAAATATATTGTTACAACTCACTATTACAAGTATAGAAAACAACAATGTAATGCACGCGAATATACCCCATAAACGCATAAATTTAAATAAGTAATATATATTCATAACCCTACTCCTTTTATTCTATTAATAATGATACACTAATTTTCATATTTTATCAAGATTATTTGTTACTTTTTTGTTGCTTTTTAAATATAATATTATAGGTGAATGTTATGGCTGGTTTTGATTTAAGTAAAATTTTAGGTGGGTTAAATAGTACAATTGGTACTATTAACAAGGCTATTCCTATATACAAACAAGTGAGCCCAATTGTTAAGAATGTAAAGGATGCGTTTAATACAGTTAATTCTATAAAAGAAGCTAGTAAAGAAGCTACTATTAAAGAGGTTAAGGAATTAGAAAGACCTATAAGTAACTTTAAAAAGAAAGCTACAGATAATAGAAAAGATAGTTTAGATACTTTGACTTTCTTTCAGTAGTGGGTTTTCTAAGTAATTTCGGAGAAAATTTAAGGTGTATGACGGAAAATCAAAGTGCTTTATAAAAAACTAATATTTATAGTCCTTTAAAGTGTTAACTATATCTATTAGTTTTTCATTATTTGCATTATTCAAAATGCTTGTATATTTTTTTATTAAGTACTCATTTTTTTCTTTTAATAATTCTTTATTTTTATGGTTTATTCCTACTAGTATTTCTTCTTTAGAGTAGTTTCTTTTAACGTTATCAAATACTATTAGGTTGTAGAATTTACCTTTTTCTTTTATTATTTCTTCTTCTAAAACATAATAATTTAATTTAGACATTTCTGTTCTTAGTATATCATGATTATTATTAGATATTGTAATTATTTTGTTAAATCTATAATTACTGTTTTTTAGTATATCTAAAATAGTATGCGTTCCCATTCCACTTAGTACTAAAGTATATTCTTCATTTAAAATAGTAGGTACTCCATCATTTACACTAAAAGTGATGTATTTTTTTTCAAGTGGAGTTAAATTCTTTTTAGCATTTTCTATAATATTAGGTCTTAAATCACTTGCTATACTATATATTTTTCTTTTAGCTAAAATCTTTGATAAAAGTGCTTGGTCACATCCAACATCAAGCACTTTTTCATTATCGCTAATATAAGAAGATATTTTTTCTAACCTAGTCAATTAAAAAATCCTTTAATTTTTTAGCACGAGATGGATGCCTTAATTTTCTAAGTGCTTTTGCTTCTATTTGTCTTATTCTTTCTCTTGTTACACCAAATTTCTTTCCAACTTCTTCAAGTGTATGACAAGTTCCATCGTATAAACCAAAACGAAGTTCTAGTACTTCTTCTTCTCTTTTTGTAAGAGTTTCTAGTACACTTTTTAATTCTTCTTTAAGCATAGTATAGTCTGTGTATTCTTCAGGTCCCATTGTTCTTTCGTCTGCTAGAAAATCGCCTAAGTGTGAATCGTCTTCCTCACCTATTGGAGTTTCTAAGCTTACTGGGTCTTGACTTATTCTTCTAATTTCAACTATTTTATCAATAGATAGTCCCATTTTTTTAGCTAGTTCCTTATCAGTAGGTTCTCTATTTAAATCAAGTGCCATTTGTCTTTCTACTCTGGCAAGTTTATTAATAGTTTCAACCATATGAACAGGAACTCTTATAGTTCTAGCTTGGTCTGCAAGCGCTCTTGTTATAGCTTGTCTTATCCACCAAGTAGCGTATGTACTAAATTTATAACCTTTGTCATAATCAAACTTGTCTACAGCTTTCATTAAGCCAATGTTACCTTCTTGAATTAAATCAAGGAAAAGTAGTCCACGTCCTACATAACGTTTTGCAATACTAACAACAAGTCTTAGGTTACTTTCTGCAAGTATTTTTTTACTTTCTTCATCTCCTGAAGCTATTTTCTTACTAAGTTCTTGTTCTTCATCTAAGCTAAGTAAGCTAATCTTACCAATTTCTTTTAAGTACATTCTAACATTGTCGTTTACACTCATGTCTTTGCTTTCGTTAGCTAAGTGTTCAATATTAAATTCTGGGTCTTCTGTAAGAAGGGATGAATCAACGTCTGTTTCGTCTTCACTACGAATTTCAATATTGTTTTCATTAAGTGCATTATATAACTCATCTAAGTTATTGCTATTCATTTCTAAGTTAGTTGTCTTTTTAGCAATAGTTTCGTACGTTAAAAAGCCATCTTTTTTACCAGTTTCAATTAAATCTTTTAGTACATCTGTAAAAGTTAAAGTACTTTCTTTTACTACTTCTTTAGTAGTAGCATCACTACTATCTTCATCTGTTATTTCGATACCTTCTTCTTTGATAGAATTATATAAATTATCTAATTCTTCATCTGTTAGTTCTAAAGTTATTGTTTTTTCTACTACTTGACTTTCTGTTAATGAGCCACTTTTTTTACCCATTTTAATTAGTTCTTTAAGAGCTTTATTATACTCTTTGTTTTCACTTACCATTTTAGCACTTCCTTTTTCATATTCTCAATTCTAGTTGCAAGTTTCTTTTTTTCTTCTAAATCAATGGTGTTTTTTAACTTTTCGGATAACTTGTTTATTTCCATGTTTACCCTACACTCTTTAACCCTAGTTATATAGTCCTCTAATTCTTCCACTGTATATTCATCTCTTTGTGGACAACTCATAATTTCTTTCATGACTTTACTAAGGTCTTCACGCACACTAGTGTAACATATAAAGTCCGAATAGTCAAATGTTTTGTTGTTATTTTTGTAATTAATTATTGAATTTGCTAGTTTTTTTCTTTCAGGGTTATTTAAATACCCTAGATGGTTCTCATAATACCTTATTACTTCTTCATTGTTAAGCATTAAATAAAGAATTCTCATTTCACTTGTGTCATATTTATTGTATCTTATTTTTTTAGGTATTTGTTTTATCTGTTTAACTACTTTTACGTTTTTATTAGTTATTTTACTTTTAATTAAATCGGCACTTACTCCGAATTCGTCACTTAATTCTTTTATTTTTAACTCTCTTAATATATCATCGTCTATCCCGTTTATTACTTTTATGCTTTCGTTAATGTAGGTACTAGCGTCTACACTTTTGGTTAAGTCTTTATTATTTTTTAAATAGTTTAGTTCAAAATCTATAAAGTTTACACGTGAGTTGTATGCGTTTAGAAAAGCATCTACCCCTTCACTTTCTATTAACTCGTCAGTATCTTTGTATTTGCTAAATATTATTACGGTAGGATTTATTCCATTTTCCATTAAGGTTTTACCAATACTTATAGTAGCAAGTTTTCCAGCTTCGTCTTGGTCTAGGTTTAATACAACATTTACTTTCTCTTTTTTTATGATTTCTAAATGTTCTTTGGTAAAACTAGTACCCATTAAACTTACTATGTTATTTATTCCAACAGTATGGCATCTTATTACTTCCATCTGTCCTTCACTAATTATGATTTCTTTCTTTTTTCTTATTTCATCTTTAGCATTACAATAGTTAAATAAGATACTTCCTTTTTTAAAGATTTCTGTTTCTTTTGTGTTTATGTATTTAGGAGAGTCAGAGTCGTCATATTTTCTAGCACTAAAGCCTACTGGATTACCAAAGTTATCTCTTATTGTAAACATTATTCTATTTATAAATAAGTCTTTGTTGTTGCTAGTAAGTCCTAGGCTTTCTAGTTTAGCAGAAGGATATTTTTTACTAAGTATTTCAGTAAGTCCACCTTTTAGGGATAAACCAATATCAAAATAGTCTATTGTTTCTTTATCCAAGTGTCTACTACTTAAATATTCACGTGCTTTAGTACCGCTTGCAGTATTAAGGTTGTTTTTGTAATATGATAAGGCTGTGCTATAAATTTCGTAATCTGTTTCATATTTATCATCAACTTTAGGTTTATCATATTTGAAGTCTAAATTTATTCTTTTTGCTAGTATTTCTACTGCCTCTAAAAAACTTACACTTAGATAATCTTTTATAAAAGTTATAACGTTACCAGTTTCTCCACATACGAAACATTTATATATTTGTTTTTCTCTACTAATACTCATAGATGGAGTATGGTCATCATGAAATGGACATACGCAAAAGTAGTTTTTACCTTTTTGTTCTAAAGGAAGATATTCACCGATTACGTCTACTATATCATTTTCTTCTCTAACTTTTCTAATGAATGCATCGTCCACTTTCATTTTTAACCCTCCTATCTATAACCTCCAACTACGTATTTGTTTTCACTGACAACTATAAATGCGTGACTATCTATTTCAGTTACTATCTTTTTAAGTAAAGCTAGTCTTTTACTTGTAGTTGCTACAAATATCATATATTTATTACTTATTAAGTCTTTTCCTTTAACTCTGCTTACGCTTACTGCAAAGTTATTATTTATTAATGCGTCTACTACTTCTTTCTTTTGTTTTACTACGATGTTCACACTCACATTACTTGTCACATATTTGTCACTTATATACATTCCTACCATAACGCCACATGCGTATCCTGCACTATAGGAAAGTGCGATTAAGAATGCGTTTTCTACTGAAGACAATGCTTCTCTTACAACTAAGAACCAGACAAATACTTGAAAGAATGCAAATAATACTGCATAAAAAGTTTTGTCTTTAACAATAAAAACTGTTGATAAAGTTGACAAAGATGTGTCAATTATTCTAGCGAAAAACACTAGTAAACATAAAAAAACTACATTATCCATAATTATCCCTCTTATTCATTTATTATTGTACCATAAATTCAGATAAAAAGTCTATTTTATTTTAAATTTTCACATATTTTTTACTAAAAAAAGAATAAAAGACTAGCTTCTATTCATTATTCCCACATAAGTGTGATGTTTCCGTCGCCATTTGGGTATATTTCGTTCATTTCTGTTATGAATGTAAGTGAGTACAAGTTTGGTAGTTCGTTATATTTTTCAAACTTACTTACTTTAACATCGGCATAATATGCTTCTGCAACGTATACATATTTTTCATCAACTCCGACGATTAAAGCGGCGTGCCCATCACTTGCGATATAGTCTCCTGGCTTGTATGTGTTCTTTTTCATATATTCTTTTGTTATCTCGTTATGTGTTCCATAGTCATATAGTTCTCCATCAATTAATTCTTCGTTACCACTTCCAACGTCTTTTGAGTCAAATCCACCATTTAACATTGCCCAAGTAACAAAACCACTGCAGTCTAAACCGTTTATTCCCATTCTGTCTTCTGAGTATTCCATTAATGGGCAACCCCATATAGCCGGACCACTTTTTGTACTTGAGACTATATCGTCAAATTTACTTTTATGTAAATATAAGCCTACATGATAATATCTTCCTTCTGCATCAATATAGTCTTTTTTTCCCCAGTTTTCAAGTCTACCGTTTTCATAGAAGTATCTAATTGCGTATGGAAACTCCAAACTTAGAAATCTTGCAGCAGAGGCAACACCTGCCCTTGTGCCAACGCCTGCTTCTTCTACACGTGAAGCTAATATTTTATCGAGTAAAATACTTTCTTCTAAAGTATACCTATTACAAGTAAGTCTAGTTTTCTTAGCCATTGTAGGACTTACTATTAAGTCTGTTACCATCACATTATATGTTTTAGAGTTACCATCTTTTAATGTCGCAGTTACTTTTGTAGTACCTTTTTTTAGTCCATACATTTTATTATCTTCTACTTTTAATACTTCTTTGTCTTCTACTTTATAGTATACTTCTTTATCAAACTCTTCTTTATAATCAAACGTAAAATTGAAACTCTTTTTACCACCAACAGCTAGATAATATGTATCTAAAACGTCCATTGTACTAGAAAAAGTTCCTAAGTACTCTGGTTTTATTTCAAATTCTTTAGTTAAAATATTGTCATCTTTTTTAATATAGATTTTGTGTTTACCACTTGTTAAGTTAAACGTACATTCTCCTATTTTTTTGTAGTTAGCGCCGTTTGCACTACAAAGAATACCATCTAAGTCTTTACTATTATATTTAACTGTAACAGGGTATTCATTCTGGGCGTTTACCACGTTTTCGTAAGTTATTTCAATTTTGTTTTTGTATAGTTTATTTACGTTTTCAAAAACCAACAACATAACTACAATACCTATTATAATTACACCTATGCTTATTAATATTCTTTTAATTTTATTCATAACATCATCCTCATTAATCCCACATATCAGTTATGTACCCGTCACCATTTGGATACACATTATGCATATTTATCGTGTAGGTAAGCTCTTTACCATCCACTATTCCTTTATATCTATCATATGTATATACTTCTAACTTTGGAAGGAGCGTCTCTGCTGTGTATATATTGTTTTCGTCTATTCCAATTATAAGAGCCGCGTGTCCATCAGTTCCGATGAAGTCTCCTACTTTATACTCTGTTGTTTTCATAAAATCATAAGTAAGAATATTGTGTACTCCAAGGTCTGATAGTTCATCCGTTAGATAATTTGAGTCTCCAGCGCCTACATCTCCTACGTCGAAACCACCATTTAACATTGCCCAGGTGACAAAACCGCTACAGGTGAGTCCATTCTTGTTCATTCTACTTATAAATCTATCGTATACTAAACAGCCCCATATATTTGGCCCACCACTTGTTATTGCACTTTGATCTAACTCTTCAAACTTATAAGAGTTTAGGTATAAACCTTTATGATAATACCTTCCTTCTGCGTCCACCCTAGGTCTTGTACCATGACTGTCTAGCCTACCGTTTTCATTAAAGTATGGAATACTATATGGAAACTCTAGACTTAGAAATCTTGCAGCAGAGGCAACACCAGCACGTGTGCCGAGGCCTGCTTCTAAAACTCTACTTTCTAGTATTTTATCTAGCAAAATATTTTCTTCTAATGTATATCTATTACATGGTACGATTTGTTTTTCATTATTAATTACAGGTGGTACGATTAAATCTGTCACAACTACATTATATGTTTTAGAGTTACCATCTTTTAATGTTGCCGTTACTTTTGTAGTACCAGCATTTACTGCGTACATTACATCATTTTCTACTTTTAAAATGTTTTCGTCTTCTACCTTATACGTTACAGTTTTATCAAAATACTCAGGATAATCAAAAGTAAAATTAAAACTCTTTTTACCACCAACTGCTAAGTAATATGTGTCTAGTACATCTATAGTGCTACTAAAAGTACCTAAGTAATTCTTTTTAACTGTAAAATCTATATAAGAAGTATCTTTTTCATTTGTAACATACGCTTTATAGTTTCCTTCTTTTAATAAGAAACTACACTTGCTTGTATAGTCTATATTATCTAGGCTACACTTTATATTACTCTTTCCATCATATGTAACATTTACTAAATATTCTTCGTTTTCATTAATCATATTTTCATAGTTTATTCTTATTTTATCTCTATTTATCTTGTCATAGTTAACGATAAGTAAGTAAACAGCATATCCAATGATTAGAAAACTTAACCCTAAACCAACCACACTTACTACTTTTTTCATATAACTACCTTATTATTTTATATATCTTTAATAGAAGTGGGAACATCACTTTTATTGGATAGTATATTATGCTTGTTGGTAAATCATATTCTCCTGCAAACTCTAGTACTATTCCGTTAAACTTTTCTTTGAAGTTTGTTAAATGGTCGTTCAAGTTTCCATCTATTCCACCTAAGTTACAATAGTTACAATTATTTTCTAATGAATACTTTATTATTTCAAATACTACACCAGTTGATACACGAAGTTTGTTTAATGTGTTTGAGTTTCCAGCATATAAGTATTCACTTGTTCTTACTCCTACATCGTTGTTTGGTAAAAACATTATAGAAGCACTTAATAACATAGTTTCTCCATTTTCTTTAATTAAAGAGTTTACTTCATTTATCTCTTCTATTTTACCATTATTATTTTTTAGAAATTCTAAGTATTTATTTAAGTCAATATAACCAAATACTAAATGAGCTTTTCCTTTGTAATTGTTCATCATCTTTGTAAAATATTCTTCATTTCTTAAACTGATACCTTGTTTTTCTTCTGTTTCTTTAAGCATTTTAACAAGAAGTGGTACTTTTTTAATATCATCTGTTATTTCAAATGTAATACCGCGTTTTTCATGAAATGACCCGATGTAATACTTGAATTTACTTTTATAGGTATTTAGTAGTTCTTCTAAATTTAAGACTTTCCCAGTTTTATCACAGATGGGGGCTAGCATGTTGTATTGTGGAGACATATTTTTACCCATTTCTTTATGAATACCTGTACACTTATATCCTAGTTTTTCTAAGTTAGCATTCTTTATTTCAAAGTCTTTACTATAGTCAGGACATACTTCTTCCCCTTTAAAACTATACTGTCCTCTTGCAAAATTTGGGTCAATTTTAACAACGTATGCTTTATTCTCTTTAGCTAATTTTTTAACAAACTTAGTCATAGCTTCTAAGTCTAAATAATTAGTAAAATCTAGCAAGTATCCACGTGGAATATAAAACATATTAATTCCTTTTATCATTTTTTTAACAAGAATTAAACATACTCCCACTAATGTATTGTCTTTATAAAGTCCACAGTGAAAGTGTCCCCAGTTATCTTTTATATTAGCCCAGTTATATGTTTGTGTAAGGCTAGACATACTGTAATTTCTTACAAAGTTATCATATTCAGTTTTGTTTAAATCACTTGTAAATGTGTACATTTATATACCCTCTTTCTATTACATATTATAACCTAAAGTGCCTATTTTTACAAGTAAATAATGTGCATTAGAAAAAGGGTATACACCCGATTTCTTAAAATGAACAGAAGTTTTTAGTTTTTCCTCTTAATAAACCAGTTCCAAATCTTCTACCGATATCATAAACTTGAGTTAACATCTTTGTAATTGCATTTATTAAAGTTCCAGAAAAACTAATTCCACCGTAAACACTTAATAATTCTTCGTTACTCACTTTAAACACCTACTTTCCACATTTAATTGGGTTCATAATCCCTTCAAAAAATCCTAAAATAAACGTAAATATTACGCCTCCAATTCCCCAGAGACCCCAAGAAATTCCACCAGTAACATTTAACATTTCTTCTTTACTCAACTTTTGATTATTCATTATTTTTCACTCTCCTTAAAATTATATTTTTATCAAATAATTCTTCTATACCATTTTTATGACTTACATAAATGATAGTTTTGTCTTTAAAATAATCTAGTATATTTTTTACTATAGTTTTTTCTAGTTCATAATCTACTTCACTTAGTGCTTCGTCAATAAATATGTAATTTTTAGCTTTTAATAAGCCTCGTGCAAGAATTATTCTTTGTCTTTCGCCACCACTTAAATTAAAACCATTTTCTTCTATAAAAGTATTTTCTTTTAGTCCTTTGCTATTTATTATTTCATTAACGTGAGTAATCTCTAATATTTTAGATAGTACACTTTCGTCTACTTTTCTATCTAAAGTTATGTTGTTTATAATAGTATCAGTAAACAACCTCTCATTTTGACCTATGTAATTAAAAGAGTTTCTAATAGAAAGTGAACTTATTTCTTTTAAATTAGTGTTATCTATATAAATATCTCCTTCATAACTAGTGAAATACTTTAGTAACAATTTTAAAAGAGTACTTTTCCCACTTCCACTTACTCCACTTAAAATTACTTTCTCTCCTTTCTTTATGTCAAATGATAAAGATTTAATTATTTTATGGTAAGTCCCATAAGTTAAATTTTCTACTTTAATATCTCCATTAATAGAATAGTAGTTACAATTATCTTCTTTATATTTTAGAAAACTATTAATTTTTTCAATATTTCTAAGCCCATATTTAACTACTGGTAACTTACTTAAGTATTCTTTGACAGTTGTTACTAAATAACTATAAAGTACATATAAAAGCATAACTTCTCCTATTGTGATAATATTCTTGTTTGAAAGTGAAATACCTATATATAGTACAAGTATATTACCTACTTCTAATAGAAACATCAAAATCATACTAGTTGTTGTATTGTATATATTTAATTTGTTTACTACTGTAAGCAAGTTTGTATAATAAGTATGAATTTTGTTTTGAAATATGCCCTTTATATTCAAGTTATATATTGTTTCTAGTGCTTCTATACTTTCAATAAGTAAAGAATTATACGCACCTTTTTCTTCTTGCATAAGTCTTACATTTTTATCGTAAAACTTATATACAATTATAGTTATTATTAAGTAAATCAATAGAAGTACAAGTGTAAAAAAGAATACTTTTTTACTAATAAATAACATTAGTAGTGTACTACCTAAAAACATCAAAACATTCACAAGTGAATTTAAAGTTAGGTCTAAAATCAGTTCTTTTAATGAATCTAAGTCATTAAATCTTGATATCATTTCTCCCGTGGTTCTATTTTTGTAGTAGCTATATGGAAGGAAAAATAATCTACAAATAATTTCGTCATTTACAGCTTCATCAACATTTTTATGTAGCTTAATAGATATTATTTTTCTAATGTAGTCTATTATATACTTTAATGTTATTACTAGTATGAACACTAAAGTATATTTTTTTATTAAAGTTGTATTGTCTAAAAAGACTTTGTAAAATATTGAAGTTGCCAAACTTATTAAGAAAACAAATAATGATAAGGCTAATATTAAAGCTAGACATTTTTTATTTTTGAAAACTATATTTAAGAGTATCTTGAGTAAATGATTATCGTTTTTGACTATTGGTAATTCTTTTGTTTTTGTGAGTTTAATGTAAACACCAAGATACATTTTTTCTAACTCGTCATAGCTTACTTTTATAAGTCCTACTGCTGGGTCCATTATAGTTACTCTTTTGTTAGTAACTTTATAAACTACAACAAAGTGGTAAAAGTTCTTTTTCTTAACATGAAGTATTAATGGACTATCAAAGCACTTGAGCAAAATGTCTAACTTTGCTTTTCCTGCATATGCATCAAAGCCAAGCTCTTTTACACCATTAACAATATCATATGCATTTGTTCCCATTTTTGATGTGTGGATAAGTTCTCTAATAGTTTCCAAATCTAAGTTTCCATTATAGTATTTTATGATTGAAGAAACACACGCTGGAGCACAGTCTTTCATATCACTTTGTAAGACAACAATTTTTTTGTTCATATTTTTCCCTCCTAATATATTTATTCGACAAAAAACGCGAAAAGTCTTTTTTTATTTTGACTTTACGCGAAATTTTACGCGAAATTTTACAAAAAAAGTGTCTAGTTAGACCTTTTTTATAAAATATTTTTTATATTGACGAGTTTTTGAAAAGTATACTTTCTTTAAATTAATGTACCTTATAAGGGACAAATCGTCTTTGTCAAATAGTGTATGATAGACTTCTTTTTTATTTTTTAACTCACTAATTTCTTCTAAGACTTTGGTGTTATTTATATACTTTTTTGTAACTATATATGGTACATTTAACCATAGTATTTTTTTAGTAGGATAAATAATATCTTTTCTTTTTTTGTATACTAAGTCATCAGTTAATAATTCAATTAAGTTTACTCCACACTCGTTTAAAAAGTATGAACTTCTTCCTTGTCTATAATTTATTTCAAAGCAATAGTACTTTTTATCAGTTTCATTATACTTAAAATCAAAGTTAGAAAAACCTACATACTTTATGCTTTCTAAAAAATTTTTAACATCATTCATTACTTCTTTATACCCTACTTCACTTATTATTGCTGCATAGTTTCCTAAAACTTTAGGATGATATTCTTCTAAAACGGGTCTACCGATACCCATCATTCTTACTTTTCCGTCAGTACTACTGTAAGCGTTTATCACAAGGTTATTCGTATCGTCTCCTTTAATAAATTCTTGCACGATTAGATTATCTTTATAGTTAGATTTATCAATGTTATTTACTGTTTGTATAAGTTCAGTTTCACTCTTAATTAGAAAGACTTTCTTTTTATTAGGAAATTCTGCATGTAAATATTCACTTGAATTTGAATTGTTTGGTTTTAATATTAGTGGATATTTAAAGTTTATCTTTTTTAAAATATCTAATCTATCACTTTCTTTTATAATCACAGACTTAGGGTATCTTAGTTTATATTTATCACATAAATTATAGAACTTATCTTTAGTTATAAAACTTTTTAGTAAATTATAGCTTATAAATTTATTTAAAAACAATCCACTTAATAAATCTTGATTTTTAACTACGTATTCCATATATGAGTCACTACATGGGATAAGTATAATGTTTTTAGTAGTCTTTTTTAGAGTTTCTCCTACATTTATTAACGATTTAATACATACGCTTTCGGTGTCAAAGTTTTCAATTACTTTAATATCTACGATTTTCGAAAACATCGTTGGATATAAAATACGACTACAAAGTACTAATGGCTTTTCTTTATATGTTTTGTAAATTACTCTACTCATGCCATATGCGTTTTCGTCACTTCCTAAAATAACAAATTTTATGTTCATATCTCCTCCATTTTTGCATTTTTTCAAAAAAGTACTTGCATTTTAATAAAATGTGTTGTATACTTTATTTATCAGTTGACTCCGTAGCTCAGCAGGATAGAGCAACGGCCTTCTAAGCCGTCGGTCGGACGTTCGAATCGTCTCGGAGTCGCCACTAAGAATATAAACTCTAGTTACTAGAGTTTTTTTTATGACTAATATTCTACCACTTCTTTATCATCTACATAAAATATTACTTTTTTAACATCATAATTTTCCATAACACTTTTACCAATTGTATACACAACTTCTTCTAGTATGTTTTTGTCATATATGGAGTCAAATATCTTATCGTTAAAAGTTAATTTCATTACTTCTTCTTCAACTTTATAATTTTTTAATTCAGTTTTATTGTTTAGATAACTATTTAAATTGCTTTGATACATTACGCTAGATTTTAATTCATTTACTATTACACTTATCTTTTCGTCATTATTATTGGTTATTTTAGTTACTGGAACATAATACGTTTCTCCAAAGTTATCTCCAACATAATAAATTGTTGTCTTTGTTAAGTTGTATAAACTATTAATATCATAATCTTTATTAATTCCGTAACTTCTATCTAGTACATTTGGTAGAAGTTTATTTGAATTTGGAAGTCTTTCTAATACTTTACCATCTACCTTAATAATTACACTTGTTACTTCACTTTCACTAGTAAGAGTAAACACTATTGCTTCTATCATTTTTTCTTCAACTAATGCACTTACTCCCAATAGTTCTTTAGAAAAGTCTACAGTACACACTTTGTCTTTAACATCAATAGATAAAACTTTTGTGTTTTCTGGTATTAGACCTTTAAAATTTTTAATTTTATTTTCTTCACTATTAGTTATACTTTCTAATTTACTTCTTAATTTGTCTATTAATGTGTCTGCATTTATTTCGTGTAAGACTTCACTGACGTAGTTGTTGTTGTCTAACATATATATTTGTGAAAGTTTTTCTTCATCTATGTAATTTATATTTTTTTCAATCTTTAAATCTTTAGTAGGAAATAAATAGATTAAACCAATAACAAATAAAGCGGCACTTGTTACTGTGATTTTTCTAATGCCCATTTTACTTAACATACTTTATCACCCTAAAACATTATATTTTAGACACATGAAAAAAAGAACAATTTTTGATTTTTGATTATTATTGTTCTTTTTATTTACACTTAAAACCACTTTTTTGATAATTTTTTTGCTCTTTCAGAGTTTTCTAAGTATTCTTTTTCTGTTAATCTACTCTTCTTAGAAAAACAAGTTTCAGTTCTATCAACTCTTGAGTTTTCAATAATTTTATTTAACTCTATGTTATTTTTAATTTTGTCTACACAATTATTAATGTGTTTGCTTTCTTTAAACATTATATCCTCCTCCTTAGAGATTAGCTTCATGGCTTGCCTTTAATTGCCCACAAGCGCCTTTTATACCTTTACCCATTTCTCTTCTCATTTGTACGTTGATTTTGTTTTTTACTAGTTCGTCGTAAAAAGCATTTATCTTTTCTTTAGAACTTCTTTTAAAATTACTACTTGTACTATTGTAAGGTATTAAGTTTACATAAACTAGTTTTCCTTTTAAAAGACTAGATAATTCTTTAGCATTTTCTATGCTATCATTTATTCCTTCTAGTAATATATATTCCATTGTTACTTTTCTATTAGTTTTAGAAATATAATAATCTACTGCGGACATTAACTCATCCATTCTATATGCTTTACTAATAGGCATTAGACTCTCTCTAATAGTTTGGTTTGGAGCATGCAAACTTATTGCTAAATTGACTTGAGTATCTAAATCTGCAAACTCTTTTATTTTTGGTACTATACCACAAGTGCTTACTGTGATTCTTCTAGAACCTAAATCAATTCCTTTAGGACAGTTTAATATTTTAATAGCTTTTACTAAATTTGTAAAGTTATCAAATGGCTCGCCTATTCCCATTACAACTATGTTATCCACTTTTATATTTTCTAGTTTTTCTATAGTTAAAACTTCTAATATAATTTCAGAAGTGGATAGGTTTCTTACTTTTTTTAGTTTACCACTTTCACAAAAAGCACAAGCCATGTTGCAACCAATTTGTGTACTTATACATATACTGTTTCCATAGTTATGTTTCATTAGTACTACTTCAATACTAGAATCTTTTACTTCAAGTAAGTACTTATTTGTGTCTATACTTTTTAACTCTTCTAAAACATTTAAGTATTTTATTTCATAGTTACTATTTAAAAATGCTTTTAATTCTTTACTGATATTAGTTATTTCATCAAAAGAAGTAACTCTTTTTTTATATATTCCTTCAAAAACTTGAGTAGCATTAAATTTTTTGAAGCCATTCTCTACTAAAATACTCTCAAGTTCTTCAAGTGTTAAATCAAATATACTATTCATTTGTAAGCACAGCCTTTATTCTTCTTACACCCGCACTTGATGCTTCTTCTTTGGTTATTTTGAAGTGTCCTAATTCGCTTGTGTTTTTAACATGTGGTCCACCACATAATTCTTTAGATACATTTCCTATACTATAAACTGTAACTATATCAGGATATTTTTCTATAAACATGCATTCTGCTCCTGAATTAATTGCATCAGCCTTACTCATTTCTTTTACAGTTACATCTAAACCTTCTTTAATCCATTCATTTACTAAGTCTTCAGTTTTTTGTTTTTCTTCATCAGTTAATTTGTGATCACACGAGAAGTCAAAACGCATTCTCTCATCAGTTATGTTACTACCTTTTTGGTGAACATTTTTATCAACTACTGCTTTTAACGCAGCATTAAGTAAATGTGTTGCAGTATGGTATTTTGTTTCTATTTCTGAGTTTCCAGCAAGTCCACCTTTGAACTTACCAGCACTTGCAGTTCTAGATAATTCTTGATGTTTTTTAAATCTTTCTTTAAAGCCTATAGTATCCACTTTGATATTTGCATCGTGCGCTAGTTCTTCTGTTAGTTCAATTGGAAAACCATATGTATCATATAAATGGAATGCTGTTTCAGCATCTATATCTTTATTACTTACTTTATTAAATTCTCTTAAACCTTTTTCTAGAGTTCTATTAAATTTTTCTTTTTCATTTTTTAGTACTTCTAATACAACACTTTCGTTTTCTGTTAGTTCACTATAATATTTTTTATATTTACTAATTATAAGTTTAGCTATTTTTTGTTCCCAGTCACTACTTATATCTATTTCTAGTTTTTTAGCATGACGTATAGCACGTCTTATAAGTCTTCTTAAAATGTAACCTTGGTCAGTATTACTTGGTTTAATACTAGCAGGGTCAGCACTTATAAATACAGCAGTACGAATGTGGTCAGCAATAATTCTCATACTTTCTTCGTTTCCTATGTAAGGCTTTTTAGCTATATCACTAATTAAATCTATTACATCTTTCCATACACTTGAAGTGTAGTTGTCTAGTACTCCTTCTAAAACAGCAGTTGCTCTTTCATAACCCATTCCAGTATCAACATTCTTTTTAGGTAGTTCAGTTACAACACCATTTTCATCTTTATAAAACTCCATAAAGACATTATTCCAAATTTCAACCCATCTATCATCTTCTGGGTCAAACACCTCAGGTATTTCGTCATTACTTCTAAAATAGAATATTTCTGTATCAGGACCACATGGACCAGAAGTACCAGCTATCCAGAAATTGTCTTCTACAGTTCTTGCAATTCTTTTTTCAGGAATTCCTAAACTAAGCCATTTATTATGACTTACTTCATCAAATGGAATATTACCATCTCCTGCGTAAACTGTTACAGCAAGTCTTTCAATGGGTATATTTAATACTTTAGTTAAAAACTCAAAACTATAACTAATACTTTCATCTTTAAAGTAATCTCCTAAACTCCAGTTACCTAACATTTCAAAGAATGTATGGTGTGTTGTATCTCCAATCGCGTCTAAATCATTAGTTCTAACACATTTTTGATAGTCAACTAATCTTGTTCCATATGGATGTGGTTGTCCCATTAAATAAGGTATTAATGGTTGCATACCAGCAGTGTTAAATAATACACTTGGGTCATTTTCAGGCACTACTGGCGCACTTGGTATTTGCTTATGTCCTTTGCTTACAAAATAATTAATATATAAATCTTTTAAATTCATTTTTCTTCACTCCTTCTTTTATAGTTTAATTACCATTTTATTTCATATAAACCACCTATATAAGATTCTTCACAAACTTTATTTTTTTCTCTTTCTAGTTTCTCTAAACTTTTACCTGCTGCTACGATTTTGGTGTTTACACCAAAATCGTAATTGATATTGTTATTCCTTTGAGAACAAGCGATTTGTGCTTTTTCTATAACAACAGAAAAGTATCTACATGATAAATTGATATTAGTTTTAAATCTCACTTAACTTACTTTCTAACTCTTCTATCGATCCATCATTATTTATTACATAATCATAGTCTTTATAATTATCAAGTGCAGTTTCAGTAATATGTTGTTTTTCTGTTTCAGTCAAAATATTCATGTCTTTTCTAGTAATATGTACACTCACTACATTACTAAATACTTTCTTTATATCTTCTATCTCTTCAGGAAATCTTGCATCTCCTATTATTATGACATCAAAGAACTTACTATAAACTTTTATGTCTTCTATTGTTCTATTAATAAAGAATTTATTATCTATTGTATTTCTTATAATGTCTGTTCCTAAAACTTGTAATAAAGTTCTAGGCTTTGTCTCGTCATTGCCGTCCCAGTCACTTATCTTTTTAGCATATTCTTTTATATAACTTGCATAGAATAAACAAATTACTTTTTTTCCAAGACTTTCATACTTCTTTTTTATTATTTCCATAGAAGTATCTTTACCACTTCTAGCTTTACCTGATAGTATTATTATCTTTGCTTCTTTAGTTCTCAATTCCATAATTTCACTCTCCTTAAATAAGTTCTGTAACAATTATATAACACAAACATACTTTTGTAAATACCTATTTTAATTTTTTTGTATATAAATATTCTTCAATATGTATTTGGTCGTCTAAAACTAGCTCTTTTAACTCTTTAAAAAGTGTCATGAATGGAACATAGAAATAGTTATATGCTGAACCACTTGTTCTTATTCTAACAGTTGTTCTGTTTTTAGGATGAAATAAATCTTGTTTTTCAGTGTCACCCTTATCAAAAGTAATTTTAATTAAACCGGTGTCCTTTGTTATTTTAAAAGATGGGCCTATATCATGCGGATAATCATCACACTTCCATACTATCTTACCATTATTAACTAAGCTAGCATAATAATTTTGCTTTCTTTTAAATTCAAGACTTTTTTTAGTTTTCTTTAAATAATCTTCATAACTAATAAATTCATTATCAAAATGCCCTAAAAACTCAGTGATGTAATAATCAAAACTACTTTGGTTAAACACGTCAGCACTAATAATAGTTTCATATGATTTCAAAAACAACTCGTAAATTTGATAATCTTCTTTTGTTATGACAAACTCGTTTGCATTTTCTACTACAAAATACAAATCTAAATTAGGTGCATATTCTATAGTTAGTTTTTTCTTACCATTTATAAGAGTAATATATCCATAACCATTGTTAAAACTCTTTTCTAACTTCATAAAACCTCCCTTCAAATAAAAAAGATGGCACATAAGGAGTGCAACAAGTGCACGGTACCATCCTATTATTTACTTAATTACATATAACGGTGTTAACCGGCCAAGATTAATGGCACTTAAAGAATAGCTTCAGAATAAACTTCTTACTCTTTTCCACCAGCCAAGAGTTCTCTATTTAGAATATCTAATCTTACTTATTTCTTTTTTAACATTTTCTTCTTTTGCATATCCAAAAAATTCATATTTTTCATCAAAGAATATATATAAACTCTTTAACATTGCAACAACTGGAGTTGCAATAATCATCCCTATTATACCAAAGAAATGTCCAAAAATCAATAATGATATAACTATTGTAACTGGGTGTAAGTCTAGTTTTTTTCCGATTACTATTGGATGTAAGAAGTTGCTTTCAAGTGCTTGTGCAACTATGATAAATATTAAAACTAATAAACCAGTTACTGGACTTTGACTAAATCCTACAAGTATTGCAGGTATTCCACCAATGTAAGGACCAATATACGGAATAATGTTAGTAAATGCACAGAAGAATGCAAAGAATATAGGTGCGTTAAGTCCAATTAAGCTAAATCCTATAATAGAAACAACGAATAATATTAAAGTATCAATAAATGTTCCATTAATGAAACTATATACAATTCCACCTAGTTCACTAAATATTCTTTCAGTATCAGCCTTAAACTTCTTAGGTACAATATTTAAAATATGTTTACTAAAGTTATTAAAGTTAAATAATAGATAGAAACCTATTACTACACCTATTGCAAATTTACCTATTCCACTTGCTAAATCTTGTACTATAGTTATAACCTTAGTAGGCATATCTGTACTTATACTCTTTGAAAAATCATTAACATAATTTATAAAATCAACTTTAACACTAGACATATCTATATTAGTACTATCAGTAATTCTTAAGAATACTTTATCTACTATTTCTTCACCATTTTTAAGTAAGTCAGGTATCATTTTAGCAATATCATTAAGTTGTGTTATTAAACTTGGTATAATTGCTAAACAAAATAAATAAATTGCTACAAAGAATAATAAGAATACTAAGACAGTTGATAAACTTCTTTTCATTCCATGACTTGTTAATTTGTTAACTAGTGGATTTAGAAGCCATGCAATTATAAATCCAATAAAGAAAGGACTTATTACACTTAAAATTGTACCAATTATTGGAAATATATTAAGTGTTCTTAGTAGAAATATTATTCCTCCAATTAATGCTATTACCATTACAAAATAACTTAATTTTAATATTTTGTTTCCAGTATCAATTACTTCGTTTAATTCATCAACGTTAATTTTTTCTTTTTTCATTTTTTCACCTCTATTAAGTAAATTTTACCAAATTATATGCCTAAAATAAAGAAAAATGTAAACAAAGTTTACACATTATTTAAAGCAACTTTAATGTTTAGTTGCTTTTTAGAAATTGATTAGCTGTTTTAGTAAGAGTTTTCTTTTCTTTTTTCATAGCCTTCATTATATCTTTTCCATATTTACTGGCTACAATTCCAACTCCTACTCCACCTAGCATATACATCATATTTTTCATTTTAACACCTCTAGTTATAGATTAACCAAAATACTTTGTTTTATACTAGAAAAATGTTTTTAAAGAAGTTAATCTATTACTTCCTTGTATTTCTTTTATACTATAGTTTAAACTTTCAATGTTTCCTATTACGATTAAACTTTTTTTAGCTCTTGTCACTGCTGTATAAACTAGTTTATTATATAGCATTCTTTTCATATTGCTTGGAATGACAAGTATAACATTATCGTATTCACTTCCTTGGCTTTTATGTACACTTACTGCATAAGCTAAAGTAAACTCGTCAAACTTTCCCTTTGTATAAGTGACAGTACTTGTGTTGTATGTTATTTGCACAAGTGGGGTTTTACCGTTTACTATTCTTTTAATATATCCGACATCTCCATTATAGATATTATTGTCTACATCGTTTACTAGTTGAAGTACTTTATCTCCTTCCCTATATAAAGTATTATTTAAAATTATTTCAGTTTTTCCAAGTGTTTCAGGATTAAAGATATCTTGCATGACTTTATTGATGTTATCTATACCGTTTTCTCCTTTATACATTGGAATTAACACTTGAAAGTTATCTATGTCCATATCTTTTTCTTTTGCTTTTTCACATATACTTGTTAAGTAACTTTTAATTTGCATATCATTTGTATTAATAAATCTAAAATCCTCATGACTTTCTGGAACTTCTGTAAATTCAACTTGATCTTTTATTAAATTTGCAAGAGGAATTATGTATGAGTCACTTTTAGTTCTATATATTTCTTTAAGATATATTTTAGGAATGTCATTAGATGAAAGTAAGTCTTTTAGTAAGTTACCTGGTGCGATACTGGGTAGTTGGTTAGCATCTCCAACTAAAATAATTTTCACATTAGGCATTAATGCGTCTATTAAACTATTAAATAAGAATATATCTACCATACTTGCTTCATCTACAATTATAAGTTTTGTATCACTTGGGTTAAATCTATTAACGTTAAATTCTTTAGTTTCTTTATTCCATTTTAAAAATTTATGTATTGTACTAGATTTTCTACCAACACTTTCAGTTATTCTTTTAGCTGCCCTTCCAGTGGGGGCAAGTAAGGTTATGTCGTTAACTGTAACACGTGGGTTCATTTTTTCATAGATATCAACAATAGCCTTTATAATTGTGGTTTTACCTGTTCCTGGACCACCTGATATAATAAAGAAATTATTTATTAAAGCCCCGCTTATTGCATTTTTTTGTTCTTCATTAAAAATTATGCTATTTTCTTTTTCGTATTTTTCTATATACTTTAGTATCTGTTCTTTATCAAGTAAATCACTTGTTTTATTTATAGACATTATATAGTCTGCAATATTTTCTTCAGTTTCATAGAAATTATTTAATGTAATAAGTGTGTCTACTTCTATAATATCTCCCATGTCTATTAGTTCATCTAAAGTATTAAGAAACAAACTAGTTGTAATAGTATTATCAAAAAATTTAGACATTTCTAAATATAAACTTTCTTTATCTACTAATGTATTTCCAGTACTATAGCAGAGATTTTTAATACAATATTTAGTTAAAGCGTTTAATCTTAATTTATCAGTTTCTTCATGCAAAGATAAAAATACTTTATCTAGTTTTAAGAAATTTATGTCTTCATTTAGTAAATAGATATTGTTTTCAATTATTTCAAAACTTCTATCTTTATATTTGTTGATTATTTTAAGACATTCTTCTGTGGTAAACCCTAGCTTATTAAAAGCCACTATTAAAGTTTGGTCTTTATCATATTCTAGCATTTTTCTAGTTAATTCACGGGCTTTTTTTTCATTCATTCCTTTTACTTTTGATAGAAGTGGACTGCCACTTTTAATTATGTTAATCGTGTCACCAGTAAATGTATCAACAATATTTTTGGCAGTTTTAACTCCGATTCCTTTAAATAAATCACTACTTAAATACGATACTATCCCGTCTAAGGTTGATGGTGTTACACTTTCATAGCTAGTTACATTAAACTGTATACCAAACCTCGGATGATTTACAAAAGAACCAACAAACATATAAGTTAACTCATTATTAAGTGGCATAAAGTTTCCAGTAAAAGTTATAGTTTTATTTAAGTATGGTTTATATTCCTCTAGTCCAATTTCTTTAACTCTAAAAAGTCCAACCTTGTAGCCAGTTGAACTTTCAAAAAGCATTCTAACAATATTTCCTTTTATATAATTTTCTTTCATAAAAATACTATAACACATTTAACTAAAAAATAAAAGAGACAAAAAGAAAAAGATTACTTAATTTGTAACCTTAGAATATTCTTTACACTTTTATAGTAAAAAAAAGTTAGAGTAAGCTCTCTAACCGCTGCTTTTTTAGTTGCACATTTTAGTCACCACTTAGACAAGGCTGGCTTCACCTACTTTTTTACGAATGCAGTTTTAAACTGCATATATAATATAACATAATATATAAGTTTTGTCTAACATTTTTTTACATTTTGAAAACTTTTTATATTATATTGTTATAAAAAAAGATTAGACATTATCTAATCTTAAAATGAGTCAATATTAATTTTTAAATTCTTAACTCCATCATTGTAAGCTTTTGCTTGAATAAGAGTCTTAATACTATTAGCCACTACTCCTTGCCTACCTATTACACGTGGCATATCACTTTCACTAACAAGTATTTCAAGAATATTACCTTCTTCAGTTTCAAACTTCTTTACTTTAACTAAATCAGATTCCTTAGCAATATTAGATACTAGGTATTCAGCAAATTGTTCAATACTCATTACTTACTCATCTTTGAATCATGAAATTTCTTCATAATTCCAGCCTTACTTAATAGATTTTTAACAGTATCAGTAGGCATAGCACCATTATTTAACCATTTTAATGCTACTTCTTCATTGATATTGATTTTAGAGTCTTCTAGTGGACTATAAGTACCAACTAATTCTATAAAAGAACCATCTCTTCTATCATGACTATCAGCAGCTACTATTCTGTAAAAAGGTTTCTTTTTAGAACCCATTCTTTTTAATCTTAATTTTACCATAATATTTTCCTCCTCTTTCTGATAATATAATACCACTAAATAAAAAGGATGTCAACCTTTTTTGGTTAACACCCACTTGTAGTTTCTTTTATTGTGTATGGTTCGTTTGCTGAGCCATTTCCTGTACTATATTTGATACAAGATTTGAGAGAAACTGCCGGACGCACACCGTGCGCGATGCCGACGCCGTCGTTGTTAAAGTAGCCAGGGAAGGACGAACCA
The DNA here is from genome assembly GCA_934087065.1 of uncultured Bacilli bacterium. Taxonomy (GTDB): domain Bacteria; phylum Bacillota_I; class Bacilli_A; order RF39; family UBA660; genus CAG-628. The sequence continues at coordinate 15,118 of CAKOIS010000009.1, read as the reverse complement.
CTCACGTAGAACACGTAAGCGTAGCTGCCACTCCAAAAGTAAGGAGACAACAACCACCACCAGGTTGAGCCTGTTGAGCTACCTTTTGCACTATTATAATAATACCATGTTTCTGCATTGTTATTATATACTCCACCTGCAAATGATACTTCGTCTGCTGTCATTAATGCTATTGGATATGTTAACTTCCCATTTCCTGTACTTGTGTCTACTGTGAATTTATCGTTAGTGTCTGTACAGTCATATGTTGGTGTTTTATTTGTTATTAATCGTGTATATCCACCATAGTAGAATGTTGTACCTCCAGTGTTATATCCACCTGCTGGGTTACTTCTATCATTGCAATATACTGCTGTTGTACTTAAGTATTTTGTATAGTTAGTTTTTAGATTATTTTCATACCATGTATCTATTATTCCTTTTATTGTACTATTATTTGTATTTGTTCTATTATTTACTAATGAACCGCTTGTTCCATACATATATCCTACATACATTGGGTTATTATATGTTGTATTAAATGCTGTACTTGTGTTTATAACCGCATCTGTTGCAGTTGTACTTGTGCCGTGATACAAAAGTTTTACACTACCATCAGAGTTTGTTCTTATTATTCTCCAGTATAAGTCTTGATTGTTTTCATTCTTTCCAAACTTTACCCAGTTATCTGTTGCATTTCCTGCAAAATAGTATACTGTTGTTCCATTCTCTGTTGATGTATATAATGTTTTTGTATTATCCGTTGTTAATACTGAACTAAAGCTTGTTCTTGCTCCTGGACGTGTTGTTTTATCAGCAAGCAGTTTAGCATATAATGTTGGTGTAGAAGACTTGAATGTTATACTACAAGTTTTACCACTTGTTACATTATTTATTGTATATGTATTTCCTGAAAGTGTTCCGCCACATGTATGACTGTCTATTTCTAGTTTATATCCACTGTTAGGTGTTACAGTAAAACTTGCGCTTCCATTATATCCAACTGTTATATTTGATGGACTTACTGTACCATTTGTTGCTGTTAAACTAACACTATATCCATTTCCAAAGTCTATTGTACAATAGTCTGGTGTATGTATATTCTTTAGTTTTATTGAAAAATCTGTATTATCCCATGTTGCTGTTGTTTCATTTTTACAAGTTACATTTTTTACTACATTTGTTTTTAGTAAGTCTGCATACGTTTTATCTGTTGCTTGTCCATTTAATGTATAAGAAACTAAGTTTATATCACTTGCTGGACTTATGATGTATGGGTCACTCACTGTTCCACTTCCTGTTACTTGTACACCAGTTTGTAAATATATTGTTGGTTTTAGTCCACTTGTATTACTTGGGTTTGTTATTCCACTACTTGTTACTTCTTTTATTCCACTTGAAGTATTTATATAATAGTTTTCAGTAGTTGCTAAGTATGAATTAACTCCACCTATTTGATTATATTCATAATCAGTTAAAAGTCCAATATTACTATATGTGCTTTCTGCACAAGTACTAGTGAAACAATTAAACTTATTTGTTTCTTGTACTAATACTTCTTTATCTTCTAATATGTTATAAAATGATGTTAAGTCTGTTGTTAGTGTTGAAGTACTTGTACTAGTTGTACTTTGACTTATTAGTTTAGGTAGTGTTTGATCGTCTATTTGATAACTTCCTATTATTCTCCATAAGTTTTTTGTTTTATCACTGTCTTCTGGATATTGAACATAGTTTTTGATGTTTTCTCCACCATACAAGCAAGTGTTAGAATTACTTGTTAAACAACTTGTATCACTTTCTATTATATCTACTAGTCTATTTCCTATGTTTGTTGCAACTTCTGTGTATGGTCCACTTACTGATACATATCCATCAGTTAGTTCTATATTTGCATATGAGTTAAATGAGTATCCACCATATACTTGAAAGTTTACTGTAGATGGTGTTGAGATATTTGTGTTATCTATTACTACTCTTATCTTTTTTGAATAAGTGTTACTGTCTATTCCTTTTATTACTCCTTGTGTGTTCCATGGTGTTCTATCTGAGTACTCTACTTTAGCGTTTGTGCTAGTTTTATATGCTAAAGTATATTTACTATCTATTTCATTTACACTTGTTAAAGTAATATTTAAATATACTTTAGTACTAGCTGGTACTGTTACTGAACTTCCATTAATTGTAGACTTATTACTTCCGTCTTCTTGTATATCTATACTATAGTTTAACTTACTTATTAATAATTCACTACTTCTATATTTATCTGTACTAAATATAAATGCTCCATAAGATAAACCTATTACTAAACAAGTCATTAATAGTACTCCATATATCATTCCTTTTTTATTCTTCATATACTTTACTCCTCCTCAAAAAACTTTTCTATTGGTACATTTAGTACTTTGCTTATCATATATAAATTATATATACTTACTCCCATGTTGTTGTTATCACTCTCCAAAGCACCTATAAGAGGTGTCTTTGCACCTATCTTACTAGCAAGATCTTTCTGAGTAAGTTTTTCTTTGTTGTACGCGTTATATATAAGCCTATACTTTCTTACGTTTCTTCCTACTAACTTTTTTAAATCTTCATTTGTCATAAATTTCCTCTTTTCTTACACACGAAAAAATGGGTAGAGTTATTCTATCCATTTAATTGTACATGAAAAACTATAGTTATTTATACTATTTAAATAACCCCCCCCCCATTTGTACTTTGTTTTGCACTAAAGAGTTAATTTTCATGTACTTCACTTCCTATCTTTATTACAAGATAATCTTATCATTTTTTAGTAGGTCTTGTCAAGATTAAAGTGTATCAATTAATACTGGTACTATTTGTTTCTTTCTTGAAACGATATCTTTAACAAATATTCCTTCACTAATTTTCTTTAAGTTAAAAGATTTCTTTATACTTTCTTCGCTATCTTTATTATAGAATATATAACTACCATTTTTAATGATATCTGTTACTACAAATAAATATGCATTTACATTTGTAACACTTTTATATTCTTCTATCTTTTCAATATAGCTTTCTTTATCTTTAAGTATTCCATCAATATCAAGAGTGAATGCTTGACTAACTGTAAATGATACATCATTATTTTTGAATGTTTTTGAGTCTAACTCTAGTATATCTTGAATGCTCATACCATCTAAACTAGTTCCAGCTTTAAACATTTCTAATCCATATTTTTCTATTTTTAACTTACATATTTTATTTAATGCTTTAACAGCGTTTTTATCAAGCTCAGTTGTAGTAGGACTTTTTAAAAGTAATGTATCACTTATTATTCCACTTAACATAAGTCCTGCCATTTCTTTAGATATTTTAACATTATTTTCTTTATACATTTCATATATTATAGTATTTGTACTACCTACTATCATGTTTCTAAAGTTAATTGGTACTTTAGTTGAGACTCTACCGATTTTATGATGGTCTACTATTTCAATTATCTCAGCTTCTTCAAGCCCGATTGCGGACTGTTCTATCTCGTTATGATCTACTAGTATTACTTTTCTTTTATTGCTTTTTGCTAGTTCACTTTTTCTAAGAAGTCCTTTGCATACATCATTTTTATCAAGTACTGGATAGTTATCAATAAGCAAGTTCTTTGACATTTCCATAAAGTCATCATAGCTATCTTTTTCATGTAATACATAGTTTGTTTCTTTATCACATATTTTCTTAATATAGTTACTGTTAAGTATTATTCTAGATGTTTCAAACGTATTTAGTTTAGTTTTAATAACGTTTACTTTATTCTTTTTAGCTAGTTTAATCTCTTCTTTTTTTAGATCATTACCGCCTATTATTATAAGAAGTTTAATTTTTGACTTTAAAGATAATTCTATTATGTAGTGCCTATCTCCTACAATTACGATGTCGTCTTTAGTAAGATTAGCATTTTCTTCAAATGTGGAATGTGCAAAAGCCGCTGCTTTTATAGTACCTTCTATAGTATCATTTATTCTTACAACTTCTTCTCCTTCTAGTGTTTTTAATATGTTATCATAACTAGTATATAAAGAAGTATCTGTGTTAAACATACTTTTATTTAGTATATCTTTTGCAGTAACTAAACTAACAAACTTCTTGTCTTTGTCTACTATAGGTACACCAGTTGTATTTTTATCCATCATATAATCATATGTATCTATTATTGAAGAATACTCATTAATAAAGCAATTCTTTCGGTAGTCCATATCTTTTATTCTAAGTTTAGTATCGTTTAAATAACGTGGTTCTTTTACTTTAAAGTAGTCTAGTACAAACTTTGTTTCTTTGTTTATATCTCCTAAAACTCTTTCTTCAGCGTTAAGTCCTAAATGTCTTCTTAAATTTGCAAGTGTTATTGAAGCTGTTACTGAGTCAGTATCTGGGTTCATATGCCCAAAAACTAAAACTTTTTCCATTATATCATCCCCTTCAGACTTATAAATTATATACCAAAACGCTTGTTTTTTCAAGTGTTTTAAAGAAAAAAGAAACCTACTTTATAAGTTTCTTTATGCTTTTAATAGCATTCTTTTCTAGTCTACTTACTTGAGCTTGACTAATATTTAGTTCACTTGCTATTTCTATTTGTGTTTTTCCTACAATAAATCTATCTACTAGAATGTTTTTTTCTCTTTCTTTTATCTTATTTAATGCTTTTCTCATACTTATTAAGCCATCTATGTCTTTGTTTTCTTTTTTATCTTCTATTTGATCCATCAAGTATATAGTGTCTCCACCATCGTTATATATTGGTTCATATAAGCTTTCAGGTTTTTTTAAAGAGAGAAGTGCTTCTACTACTTCATAGTTTGTTACACCTAAGTTTTCACTTATTTTGTCTGTATCTGGCTCTAGTCCATAAGTACTTATATAACTTTCTTTAAACCTTAGTATTTTATATGCTAAATCTTTTATACTTCTACTTATTCTAAGACTATTATTATCTCTTATATATCTTTTAATTTCTCCTTCTATCATTAAAACTGCATAAGTACTAAATTTAACTTCATGGGATAAATCAAAGTTATCAACTGCTTTAATAAGTCCTACTACTCCTATTTGAAATAAGTCGTCCATGTTCTCATTTCTAGTGTTATATTTTTTTAAAATTGATAAAACTAGTTTTAGATTCCCATTAATAAGTTCTTCTTTAGCTAGCATATCTCCGGTTTTATACCTATTAAATAAAATAGTCATCTCTTCATGTGTTAGTACTTTAATGTTATTTGTATTTACTCCAGTTATAGTAACAGCTTTCTTATACATAAAAATTGTCCTTTCTAACATATATTGCTAGATTCAGGACAATTTTATTCAGTCTTTTATTTCAAAGTAGTTTCCACTATCTAAATATAGTATGCCTTTGTGAGTACTAAGTTGTTCTTTTATCTTGTTATAGTTATTAAACTCTTTTAATTTAGTAAGTGTTACATATACAACATTATCATCATTCATATAGAATATAAATCTTTCTTTATCATATAAATTAGGACTATATTCTATCTCACTAATTTTTAAAATAGTATCTTGGTCTATTTGTAAGAATTTACTAATTAATTTATCTGTGATTTCTTCAGGTGCATAGTTTATTAGTATAGGTGCGTTTATGTCTAAGTCTGTTACTCTTGTGTTTGCATCTAATACAAACTCATTTGTACTTCTTACTTTAAACAATACTTTATATTCTGTTACTTCTAAAATTACTTTATATCCAAGTCTTTTTTTTACTTTAACGTCTTTCACTAGTGGTAACTTTTTAATATTCTTCTTTATTTTAAAGCTAAGCGTTTTTAAAAATGATGGATAACTATCAATTCCTGCAGCTTCAATTACTTGTTCATCGGTTAAAAAGTATGTATTTTTTACTAAGATATTTTTTATAGGTTTATTAGAGAAGTATATATATAAAAGTACGAGAAAAACTAGAGTTATGATAAACTTAAAGAACTTCTTAAAATTAAATTTTCTTTTCTTTATTTTTTTACTCATACTTTTTATCCTTTCTTTAACATTCTTCTTGTATTTGGTCAAAAGCAACCTTATCTGTCTTAGTAATCTCGTTGATTATCTTTTCTCCATTTCTAGTAGTAAACTTAATTTCGTAACCAGTGTGTGGTACTAATTCGTCATTTATAACAGTTCTATTTTCAATTACAAGTATTTCTGGGATGTTCCTTTGAAACTTATCTACTACAATAAATCTTTCAGTGTTAGTTTCCCCAGTATAGTTATAGTCTTCTATATAGTAGTAAGTTTGAGTGCATTCTTTTATATCAGGTTTTTCTTCATCTTTAACTTCATTATCTTTTTTAGTTTCAGTTATTATATCAGGTTTATCATTTTTATAGTGAATACACAAACTAAATAAAACTATGTTTAAAACTAAAAGAAGCGCTATTACAATATTTTTCTTATTCATATTACATTCCTTATTATATAATTATTTTAATATTTCTTCAACTATTAATTTGCTTGCATCTAGTTTAGGTTCTTTTTTCAGTTTTGAAATCATTTCTTTTTCATGATTAAACACATAGTCTATAGCATCATTTAAACTTTTAGTTGTTAAGTCTTTTTGCTCGATCATATAGGACAAACCTTTTTCTTTTAATTCAAGAGCATTATAGTATTGATGGTTATTAGCAACATATGGACTAGGTATTAAGATTGATGGCTTATTAAGTGATAAAATTTCACTTATTGTTGAAGCTCCTGCCCTAGAGATAACTAAGTCACTCACTTTGATAAGGCTACTTAAGTCACTATAAAATGGCACGATTTTGATATTTTTAGCTACTTTTAAATCTTTAAAATTATCATAGCTTGATTTACCTGTTATGAAGAGTATTTCATTATCAGAATTTTTATAATTAGTTAGAAAATCTTTTAATAAGTTATTTACTACTTCACTTCCTAAGCTACCCATTACGATTATAGTAAGTTTTTTATCTTTGGAAAAACCTAGTTTAGTTTTATCAGCAGGCTTTATATTAAGAGCTTTACTTCCTGTTGGGTTACCTGTTACAATAACTTTGTTTTTAAATGTTTTATCACTTACTTTAAAAGACGTGAATGTTTCATCTACATATTTACTTAGAAATTTGTTTGTTTTACCAGGAAGTTTGTTTTGTTCATGTATCGCGCACCTTATTTTAGCGTTTTTTGCTGCAAGTAAAACAGGTAAAGTAACGTAGCCACCAAAACCGATTACATAGTCAGGCTTAAATTCTTTCATTATTTTTTTACAAGTATTATAAGATTTAATAATACAACCAACATTTTTAATATCTCTTAAAATGTTAGTCTTTGATAAACCATATATTTCTAAACCTACATAATTTATACCTTTTTCTGGAATTAAAGTACTTTCCATTCTATTTTTTGTACCAATATAAAGTATTTCAGCACCAATACTTTCTAACTGTTCTATTACACCAAGTGCTGGGTATATGTGTCCACCTGTACCTCCAGCTGTTACTATTACTTTCACATAATCACATCCTTTATATAAGTATATCACACTTTTTTAGTTTTATGTTCATACTAATGTAAACTAAATGTATAACTATCTTTTTAAAATAATCTATGTTATACTATTGTTAATTGAGGTGTAGTATGATTTATATTTTGAATTTATTTAATGTGATTGGAGAGAATTATCATGAATGGAAAAGTGTTTATGATATTATTGGTTCAATACTTGGGTTTATGTTTCTTTATAAGAATGCTTACTATATAATAGGTGTGTTCTTCACAAGAAAATTTAAACCTGCTAAAAACAAGCATAAGTATGCAATTTTAATTGCGGCAAGAAATGAAAAGAATGTTATAGGTAATTTAATTGATAGTATTAATAAGCAAGACTATGATATGAAGTTAGTTACAACATTTGTAGTGGCAGATAATTGTACAGATAATACAGCACAGATAGCAAGAAGCCATGGTGCAATATGTTATGAGAGATTTGATAACGAGCATAGAACTAAAGGTTATGCACTAGAGTACTTACTTGATAGAATTGAAGAAGACTATGGTAGAATGAGTTTTGAAGGATACTTTATATTTGATGCAGATAACTTACTTAATACTGACTACATAAGTAGAATGAATGATGCATTTGATAGTGGAGAAAAGATAATCACTTCATATAGGAATACTAAAAACTTTGATGAAAACTGGATTGCTTCAACTTATGCACTTCACTGGATTAGAAGTATAAGAGCTAATCACCGTGCAAGAAGTGTGTTACATTTAGCTACAAATATTCAAGGAACTGGGTTCTTATTTACTAGTGAAATTGTTAAAAATGGTTGGCATTATACAAGTCTAACTGAAGACAGAGCTCTTACAGCTGATGCAGTGGCACAGGGCTACCAAATAACTTATCAAGATAAAGCAATGTTTTATGATGAGCAACCAACAAGTTTAAAGGTTGCACTTCGTCAAAGAACACGTTGGAGTAAAGGTCACTTACAAGCTTTTGTTGAAAGTGGGCCATACCTATTTATAAATATATTTTTAGGTAAATGGTATGTAAGAACAAAATGGGGAGAAAATTCAGTTAATAAAAAGAAGAAATCTAGAACATTTAAAGAGTTTATACTTAATATAATAGAAAATATAAGACATAGATTTGCAAGTTATGATACACTTATGCAATTAACTCCATTTAGTGTATTCAATATATTTAGATGGTTAGTTGTAGTATGGTTTATGAGAAGTTGTTACATGTATAACACAGGAATTAATGTTAACTTCTTTCAGGGTGGAACGTATTTAGCACAAGTGCTTAGAAAGTTATTTAGTATTAGAATTGTAGTTAATCCTGGAGTTAATGCTCTACTAGTAGGACTATTAGTTAACGCATGGTTTAGAATTCTATTTAGACTTGGAGACTATATAGAAAGAATGTGGGTTGCTGTTTACATATTCATTATTGAACACAAAAACATCAAACCAATGCCACTATATAAGAAAGTATTATACACTCTTACATGGCCTACATTTGATGTGATTGGTAGATGGACTACATATGTTGCATTATTTATGAAAGTTGAATGGAAACCTATTCCACATGACTCAAAAGTTACAATTGATGATATTACAAGTTTAAGAAAATAAGGAAGCCCTAGTAGCTTCCTTTTATTATACATATTTATCTATATCTTTAGGTACTTTATCACTTATTACCATATTAACTATCTTATCTTCTTTTTCTTTACTTACAGTTTTACCAGTAATCGTACTTATTTCTCCAATAATATTTCTTAAAGTATTTTCATCTTTAAAGTTACCATTTTCTAGTTCTCTTGCTAACTTAATAATAGTATCTTTATTAACATTAGTCTTTTTTTCTATCCTTTCAAATATATCTTCCTTACCCATAAAAAATCACCTAGTTTAATATATGTTTATCTAGGCGATTTGCTACACTATTTAGTTTTTTTAACTTTAGTTTTCTTCTTAGTAGTAGGTTTCTTTTCCTCTGTTTCAAGTTTATTAACTACTTCTTTAGCTGCTTTTAGTGCTGTTTCTTTTACTTCTTTAGCTGCTTTTTCAACTACAGGAGCACTTTTTTCTTTAGCTATATCATATAGTTCATTAGCTTTCTTTTCTATTTTTTTAGCTTGACTTTTAGCTATATCTAAAGCTTTTTCTTTGTCTAAGTCTTTTACTTGCATTCTTAACTCTTCTACTCTTTGTAAAACATCAGCTTTAACGTCTTCTACATCTATTTCTTTAGCTTTTTCATAAAGTACTGCTAATTTATCTTTAAGTTCCTTTCTAGTTTTACTTCCTTCTTGAGGGGCAAATAGAAGTGCTAGGCCTGCACCAATTCCTGCTCCTAATAAAAATTTACCCATTCCACTTTTCTTACTCATAATCTTCTTCCTCTCTTTCTTTACTTCCAAATAACTTTTTAACTAAACCAGTTAAAGTACCAACTATTACTTCCCCCACTTGATTAAACTTATTTGTAGTGAAATCTATTACATTAAATAAGTTATCTAAGCTTTCAGCTTTTTTTGTTAGGTTATCAACTAAATAATTAGTTTTATTTACAGTACCTATTAACTTTATGACAAGTACTGTCATAGATATTACAAATATTATTAATGATATATATAATACTATTAGTAAAGCATCTTCTAACATTTTTATTCTCCTTCCTTATCTTCATACATTGAGTCAATTAAATTAAATAAATCATGCTCTAGTGTTTTATCAGCGTCAACGTCTTCTTCTTTAGGAGTAGTTTCTTTTTCTTCTTTTACAGGTTCTTCTGTTTTAGAAGTTCTAGACATAAACTCTTTTAAGAACTCGTCATCACTAATACTTTCTTCCTCTTCCATTTTGTCTTTAATCTTTTCTTCAATGTCTCCAATTGACATATTTCTATTGCCTTCAATTTCATTTAGTAAGTCTTCTATACTTTTTTCTTCTTCCTTAGTAACAGGTTTTTCTACTTCTTCATGTATCTCTGGTTCACTTAGTTTACTTAAAGTACTCTCTAACTCATCTTCTAAAGTACCATAAGCTTTTCTTCTAACTGCATCATAGTTCATATCTTTAGGATTAGTTGTTCTAGTAATATTTTCTTGTCTTTCTATTATTTCTTCTCTAGTATAGTTTTTATCAAGTACACCATATACTGGACTTATTACTGGACTAGGTTTAAATACTCTGTCAGGTTTTGAATTAGTAGTAGTGTTTTCTTTAAACAAATCTTTATATTTATCAGTTCTAGCTTTTTCTGTCTCTTCTTTCTTCTTTTCAATTCTAGCACTTTCTAAAGCATTTACTCTACTTCTAACAGGTTTAACTTCTTCTTCGTCTAGCATTGGAAACTTAAAAGTATTAGTTGTTTCTCTAGTAAATATTTCTCTTTCACTATATGTAGGAGTAGTATTAATTACTGGAGTTTCCCTTTTAATAGGCTCTACTTTCTTTTCTACTTTTACCTCTTCAATTTTTGGCTTTTCAACACTTTTTGGTTCTTCTGGTACATCTACGATTTCTTCATCATAGAATATATTTTTAATTTTTCCAAATAAGCCCATAAATACACCTCTTTCTTACTCTGTGTATGCGTCATACTCATACACATCTAAAATATTTTTGCTTTCTTCTATTAAGTCAGGCTTTTTAATTTCATACTGAGTTTCTTTTCCTGCAACATCTTTATTTAGTGTTAACTCATTTATTACTTTATCATTATACCTAATAGAGGATAAAATTACAAGTGAAGAATTAACTGCATCATTAATATCACTTTCTTTTACTTCTACCTCTATGTAACTATAATTATACAACATTTTTATGTAAAAGTAACTATTTTTTCCTTCTCTTATTTCAATATATCCACTTATATCATTATAATTTAATTTTTTACTATAATATAAACTATCATTCTCTATATAGTTTGGCTTAAATTTACTATAGTATGCATTTATATCTATACTTAAATAATATTTGTTACCATTATGCACTAGTGTGTGGTTAAATTCTTTTTCTTCAAGAATAGCGAAGTCTCTTGGCTTATAGTATTTAAAGCCCTTTGCACCTACGTTTGTATTAGGTACAGTATAGCTTAGTATACCAATACTATCACTTTCTATTCTCTCTACACCCTTGTTGTTAAAAGAACAACCTGTGATAAATAAAACTGACAACAATATTATAATTTTTTTCATAATACCCACTCACTTTATATAAATATTATAACAAATAAAACCATAAATTGGTAGTGTCTTTTTTTGTAAAATTATTTTACACTACTTTACACTTAAAATTTGATTACCTTTACATAATTTATATTTTTACCTTTAGAAATAAATTTGTTTTCGTATTCAGTTCTAACTTCAGCAAAATAATTTGTACTCTTCTTTATTACGTGATACTTGTTTGTTTTGTAGCTTTCCAAACTGTAGTTAAAAAACTCATCATTATCTGTCTTTTGCTCGATTAATTTGAAATGCTTAAAAATTGGTTTATACTTGTTCAAGAACACACTACTTGTTAGTCTTCTTTTTTCGTGTCTTTTTTTAGGCCATGGGTCAGAAAAGTTTAAGTATAGTTTACTTATTTCTTTATAAAACACTTCGTCTATTTTATAAGCGTCCATGCATATAATCTTAATGTTAGTAAGTCCTTCACTCTCTATTACGTCTAAAGCACTAAGTAAAACACTTGGATACTTTTCTACTCCGATATAGTTAACACAAGGGTTTCTTCTAGCAAGCTCTATTAAAAATGAACCTTTTCCCATACCTATTTCAAGCTCTATTTTATGGTTGTTACCAAAAACACTCTTCCATTTACCTTTGTAGTTTTCAGGACTCTTTATAACAACACTACTATTTTTTACTACTTCTTCGCTTCCTTTTATATGTTTTAATCTCATAAACACTCAACTCCACTTATAATTATACACAACTTTTATCCATTTGTCATATAATATTTTTAGAAAAAGGAGGAACTTTTATGAACCCTAATAGAGATATGTTCTATTCAAACTATCAAGCTGGTGGTTTTCAAGAACCAAATATGATTTATACTCCACCACAAGGTTACAGCATAAATCAAAATTATCAAGCATATGGACCTAATGTTATGGCAAACCCTAATATGCAAAACATGCAAAGTACACCTAATACTTACATGAACGAATATGACGAAAGAATAAGCAAATTAGAAAGACAAATAAGAAGTTTAGACCAAAGGATAAGAAAACTAGAAAACAACTCTAGTATTGAAGAAGTAAATGACTCAAATCTTTATATGATTTAAAAGTGATGAACTAGTCATCACTTTTAGTTTGTTATTTAGTTACTATTTCGTATGGACTTTCTGCTGAACCGTCTCCTGACTTGTATATAGCATTTTCTTTTATTGAAATAACTGGTCTAACACTGTATAAATTCTCACTTCCATTATCATTGTTTAAATAATTATCTACAGCATCCGTATTGATTATATCAAATAGTGATGAATTACCATATGTTGAACTTGGTGTCATTAGCCACCATCTTATTTTATTTAGAATAAATTTATTTTCTGCATTCATAGCATAGTAAGCATTTGCACCCTTATAAGGAAAACCACCTGCATATACTACTTCATCTGCTGTCATTAATGCTATTGGGTAAGTTAGTTTTCCATTACCACTTATATTACTTACTGAAAACAAATCACTTACACTTGCATCACTCAGCTTTTTGCCTTCAACATCAGTATTACAGTCATAAGACGGATTTACCTTCTGATTTTCAGTCCAATTTCCATCAACACTTATTCCACTTACTCTTAAATTCCCAGCAAAATGAGTTCTATCAGCTCCACTATTTGAAACTATACTTCTATCATTACAATACACCGCTGTTGTACTTAGGTATTTTGTGTAGCTATTTAAATTTGTTTTATACCAATTATCAATTACTTTTTTAATATCGCTAGAGTTTTCGTTAATCCTATTATTAGCCTGCGAGCCACTTGTGCCATACATATAGCCATTGTATTTAGTGTCCTCTACTCCATTACTTTCATTAAATACACTAAAATCTATAAACGCTTGGTCTGTACCAGTTACTGAAGTCCCAGCATATAACATTCTTACACTTCCATCAGAGTTTGTTCTTATTATTCTCCAGTACATATTTTCTCCCTTTTTACCCAGTGTAATTTCTTTACAATCTGTATTGTATGTTGGATCTGCATTACATAAACTTATGCTAGAAAATAACTTATAAGCTTTTTTATTTGAAGTTTTTCCTAAAATAATAGTTTTATTTCCTTGCCATGTTCCAAATTTAACCCAGTTATTTTGTGCATTTCCTGCAAAATAGTAAACAGGAGTATTAGTTTCAGTTGATTTAAATATTTTACCTGTATTTGTTTCTGTGTAAACTGAAGTAAAGTCTGTTCTTGTTTCTATTGTTGGGTTGTCACTTAATACTTTGTCTTTAAGCGAAGTAAAGTCTTCTATTTCATATGGAGCTTCTGCTGAACCATCGCCTGACTTATATATTAAATCTCCTTTAATTGATATAACAGGTCTTACAGCCAATTGATTTGTGTTAGTAGCATCAGGATAATATAACTTTCCATTTGCTCTAATTGCCATGATATTACCGCTATAATTAGGTGAACCATTAACAGGTGTCATTAACCAGCTCAATAACTCTCCAAGTATGGATTCGTTTTTTGAATTACTATAAAACCACAAATTAGTACTTTCTTTTAAGAACACTCCACCTGCATACATCGCTTCATCAGCTGTCATTAATGCTACTGGGTATGTTAGTTTTGCTTCACTATTGTTTACACTAAACGCATCTTTTGTATTAGCACAATTGTATGTAGGCGAAAAAGTATGTGAAGCTCTATCTACAATTGCCAAATTCATCCAACCACCAATTTTATATGAAGTATAATCACCTATTGTTGCAACATTTCTATCATTACAATAAACTGCATCTTTGCTTAGATATTTTGTATAATCAGATAAATTATTTTTATACCATGTATCTATATACGTTTTGATTAAATTAGAGTTTTCATTCGTTCTATTGCTTTCCAAAGACCCGCTTGTTCCGTACATATATCCTAAATACAAAGGGTCCGCTGTATAAATATCATTAAAAGCACTTGTTCCTATATAACCTAAATCTGTGTTAGGATTAGTTCCAGCATATAGTAGTCTTATACTTCCATCTGCGTTTGTTCTTATTATTCTCCAGTACATCGGGTCTCCTTTACTTGCTATTTTAACAGTTCTACAGTTAGTCGTTTCATAGTTGATTCCTATTGAAGTCATCATATATGAATTACATTCAGCAAGAGAAGAAAACTCTTTAGCTGAAGCTGTGTATACTCCATCTGAATTTTCAAAATTACCTAGTATTACTGTTTTATCTTCCTGCCATTCTCCAAACTTAACCCAGTTATTCCTAGCATCTCCTGCAAAGTAATAAACATCTGTATTATCTTCTGCTGCTTTATATAATGTATTTACGTTAGTTTCATTAAATATTGTACTAAAGTCTGTTCTAGTTTTTATTGTTGGGTTATCAGCTAGTAACTTGTCATATATTTCAGGAGTTCCTGTGCTTGCTTCAATAGCTAAAGT
>CAKOIS010000008.1 GCA_934087065.1 uncultured Bacilli bacterium | reverse complement strand
ACACTTTATACTTCTACTGAAAGCATTGCTTCAGGTGAGTCTAAGCCAGTTTATTATTTTGCAGGAAATGCAACAGACAACTGGGTAAAGTTCGGTGGATTTTACTGGAGAATAATAAGAACAAACAATGATAATAGTATTAGATTACTATACCACGGAACAAGCACTGATACAACAGAAGCGTATATAGCAACTTCTACAGCATTTAATACTGAAGTAGCAGACTCGTTGTATGCAGGCTATATGTATGGAACAAGTGGCTCGCTTGCAAATAACAGGAATAATACAAAAGATAGTACAATTAAAAAGGTAGTTGATAATTGGTATAAAGATAATTTAAATGATTATACAAAATATTTAAGTTTAAATGCAGTTTACTGTAGTGATAGAGAAGTGGTAAGTGGAACATATAGTGTAAGCGGAGTGGAATTTGATTTTGCAGCATATACTAGAAGAAAAAACTATGCACCAAGTTATAAATGTGCAAATATAAAAGACGCGTTTAGTGTAAATAATAGTGAAGCTAAACTTAGATATCCAATTGGTTTAATGACCTCTGACGAAGCAGCGTTTGCTGGAAGTTTAACACATAATGCAAGTAATACTTATTTGGGATATAATAGTTTAAAAACAAATTCTACTGGTACTAATGCATGGTGGCTTATGACACCTGCATATGCTAAAACAAATGGTGTAAGGGGACATAAAATAAGTCCATCAACTTCGGTATCAACGCTAGATACAGACCCTGTTAATTTAACTTATGCAGTAAGGCCTGTCATATCACTAAAGGCAGACGTAGTTTATAAGTCAGGAGACGGAACAGCATCAAGTTCATACGAAATCTTAACCAACTAAGTGTATTGCTCAAGCAATATGCTTTTTATGTGTAAAGTTGACATAATGTACAAAATATGGTATAATTTTAACTAGATAAGGGGTGTCTTATGGGTAAAGTTAATAGATATAGTATTGGAATTAAAACTGGGGTTGAAACAAGAAGTTTTAAAAAGTATAGTACTTCTGAAATAAAAAGGTTAATTGCTAAATATAATGATGACGCTAAAAGCAAGTATTTTCTTGGTAATTTAGTCTTTCATTACAGTGAAGGATATGCAGAATTTACTAAATACTTAAAAGTAACCATGCCTTCAACACTAGAAGAAATTGATAAGTTTACTACTAGATTTAATAATGACTTTGAACTAAAGACTAACTATGATGTTGACTTAAGAAATAATCATAAATTAGTAATTATGTATCGTGCTAAAAAAGATATTAGAACACTTCCTATATTTTATAAAAAAGATAAGGATTTGTTAAATCGTGGAATGCTAGAAAAAACTCTTAGAGAAAACTCAAGAGACATAAAATATATTGAAAGCTTAATTAAAAGTAAAGAAATAATGTCATCTTCAAGAGATAGTATAGATGAATATGACTTACTTAGATGCTTAAGAGACTCACTAAAATATAATGATCCTACATTAGTATCTATTAATCCATTAATTAATTTCTATCATAAGTTTATCAATGAAAAAGGTAAGTTTAACTACTTTAACTTTAGATTAATGGCTAGTACTTTAAAGAGTTACTTAAATATTCCTGAACCTGTTAATGAAGAAATATATGGACAAACTATGTTTAAAGATATGGCTTTAGAAGAATTAAAGTCTATTTACGAAGACATGCAAATTGCATTAATGGATGGGTCATATAACGAATTATATTCTAAAGGTTTAAAAAGAAAATAAAAAACTATAAAACGACAAAATATGCTTGTCGTTTTTATTATACTTGTATTGGTGGTTATATGAAAGTGTATGTTGACTTAATAATATTTCTAAACTTCTTTTTTGACTTTATACTTTTACTTACTACGAGTATTGTCCTTAAAAGAAGAACATCTATTAAAAGAATTGTATTAGGTTCATTACTAGGTAGTATAACTATCATTGTTTTATTTGTACCCTTAACTACTTTAACACTCTTTTTACTTAAAGTTGTTTTATCTGTTTTGATAATACTTACAACATTTGGATATACTGACTTTTTATATTTTATAACTAATTTAGTATATTTTTATTTAATAAGCATAATCTTAGGAGGGTTTATATATTATTTAAACGTAAGCTTTAGTTATAAGAATATTGGTATGGTATTCTTTCATAAAGGCATAAGCATTAATTACATCTTTATATTAATATGTACTCCAATTATAATGTATATCTATTATAAACAAATGAAAGTTATCCGTGAAGTTAATAGTTTATACTATAAAGTAGATATCTATGTTAAAGAAAGCAAACTAGAACTCATAGGATACATGGACACAGGAAACACTTTAATGGACCCATACACAAATAGACCAGTTATCATAACTAACTCTAAAAAGTTTAAAAATGTATCTAAGAGTATTCCATTTTTCTATATTCCATACCAAAGTATCAACGAAAGTGGTTTGTTAAAGTGTTACAAAGTTAAGAAAATATTTATAGAAGGCATTGGGGTAAAAAAGAATGTAGTAGTAGGTGTAGTAGACGAAAAGTTAAAGTCTAACAAAGTAGATGTTTTATTAAATTATTTATTAATGGAGGGATAACATGAAAATATTTGATTTTTTAAGTAGTTTATTTAAGGATAAAGAAAAAGTTTTTTACTTAGGAAGTACTGATATACTTCCACCACCTTTAGAAAAAAGCATGGAAGAAAGTTTAGTCATTAAGAGTAATAATGGAGATATGCATGCAAGAAACAAACTAATTGAACACAACTTAAGACTTGTAGTTTTTCTTGCTAAAAAGTATGATAATACAATGTATGACTTAGAAGACTTGGTTAGCATTGGTACAATCGGGCTTATCAAAGGAGTTAAGACATATAAACTAGACAAAAACATAAAACTAGCAACATACGCTAGTAGATGTATTGATAATGAAATACTTATGTTTTTAAGAAAGAACAAAAGAAGGAAAGTTGAAGTTTCATTTGAAGACTCCATAAATTTAGACCAAGATGGTAACGAACTACATTTAGAAGACGTTTTAGGAACACCTGATGATATAGTGGAAAAGGAATATGAAAGTATTGTTGATAAAGAACTTCTAATAAAAGAAATAGAAAACTTAAACAAACGAGATAAAGAAATACTAACACTTAGGTATGGCTTATATAATCAAAAAGAATATACTCAAAAAGAAGTAGCTGATATGCTAGGCATAAGTCAAAGCTATATCTCAAGAATTGAAAAAAAGGCTATAAAAAAGCTAAAAAGTTTAATGAAAGTTTAAAAAACACTTGTATTTTTCTTTAATTTGTAGTATATTTAAATTACTGAAACACGTAAGTGTTTTTTTTATGGAGGGACTTATGAAAAAAATCAAGGCATTTTTTAAAGGTGTTAGTAAAGAAAAAAAGATGGTAAGGTGGCCTAGTGGTAAAGACTTATTTAAGTATTCAGTAATGGTTCTTACATTAATGGTATTCTTTGGTGGATATTTTTACTTACTAGATGTATTATTTACTTTCTTGAAAGGAATAGTGGGTTAAATTATGGAAAATCAAAAGTTATGGTATGTTGTTAACACTTATTCAGGACATGAAAGTAAAGTAAAAGAAAACTTACTTATGAGAAAAGACTCAATGGGTATGGAAAATAATATTTTTAGAGTTATTGTTCCAGAGACTAAAGAAGTTGAGATTAAAGATGGTGTTAAGAAAGAAAAAACAAAGAAGATGTTTCCAGGTTATGTACTTGTTGAAATGATTATGAGTGACGAAGCTTGGTATGCAGTTAGAAATACACCAGGAGTTACTGGATTTATCGGTAGTAGTGGTAAGGGTGCTAAACCAATTCCATTATCTCCACAAGAAATAGATAAAATTCTAGCTAGTGAAGGACTTAGTAGACTTGACATTGAAACAGATTTACAAGAAGGAGACTCAGTTAAAATTGTTGATGGACCATTTAATGGAATGTTTGGTAAAGTTCAAAATATTGATTTAGAAAATGAAAAGTTAAACGTTTTAATAGATTTATTTGGACAAGAAACACCAGTAGAAGTAGATTTAGTTCAAATTAGCAAATGCTAGACATAAAAAATATAGAAGTTATTAGTTAACTTCTATATTTTTTTACTAAAACTTTCTATATAGACCTATTGCAATTCCAAGTATCTCAACTTTATCAAGTATAATAGGGTCCATAGTTTCGTTTTCAGGTTGTAGTCTAAAGTATCCATTCTCTTTATAGAATGTCTTTAATGTAGTAAATCCATTTTCATCAAGTGCTACAACATAATCTCCATTTTTTGCATTCTTTTGTCTTTTTACTATAACTATATCTCCATCGTATATTCCAACATTCTTCATGCTCATTCCTTCAGTTTTTAATGTAAATATTTCTTCTTTCTTAGGTATCATGAATGCTGGTAAAGCTATGTATTCATCAGGAAACTCAATAGCTTCAATAGGGTTACCACATGTAACTTTTCCAAGTAGTGGTACATTTACAACGTCTTCATTTTTTTCTAAGTATTCGTTTGGTACTAAAACTTCTAGTGTTCTAAATTTATTATCAGTTTGTTTTAGATATCCTTTCTTCATAAGATGTCTCATATGTACGAATACAGTTGCTGTTGAACTTAAATTCATAAGTTCACAAACCTCTCTTACACTTGGAGCATAGCCATGTTCAGCTATGTATTTTTTAATAACTGTCAAGACTTCTTCTTGTTTTTTAGTTAATTTTTCCATAGTTTCACATCCTTTCTGATAATAGTTTAACACACAAATGTAAATTTGTCAAACATTTTTGCGATTTAATATTGACACGAACTAATATATGTTATAAAATTGATTCATAAGGAGAGTGAATGAAATGGAAAAAGTTGAAAAATTATTTAATAGTATGAAAGGTATATTGTTATTCTATTTTATTATAGCAATACTTGCATTTATGCTTACCAAAAAGATAGAAGATGTAAATGCTAGTAATGTGAAAACTCCAATAGAAGTAGAAGTTTACTACGCATAAAATGGTTGCTTAGTATTCTCACGTGTGTTATAATTAAGTTATAATAAGAAGGTGAAAATATGGATACTAAGTTAATTAATTCTTTAAGAAGTTTGGGTGTAGACATGATTTATGCTAGAGGACTGGGTGACGCTGGACTAACGCTTTCTCTAGCACCGACAATATATACGGTATTTACAAAACATATGCATTTTGTAAGTTCTGACCCCACTTGGATAAATAGAGACAGATTTATATTATCCGCACCAGGTGCAGCACCTTTATTATATAGTACACTTTTATATTCAGGGTATAACATAACACTAGAAGATGTTAAAAATTATGGAAGTGGTAAACTAAGTGTGTATCCTGAAATGAACACTAGTATAGGAGTTGAAAGTCCAACTGGAAAAAATGGTGAAGGATTGTCTTTGGCTGTAGGAGTAACACTTGGTAGTAAATACATGCAAAAGTTGCTTGGTAAAGAACTAATTAATTTCTACACTTATACATTAGTAACAGATGAGTGCATCTCTAGTCCAGTAGCAATGGAATCTTTAGAAGTAGCTGCTAAGGAAAATTTAAATAATCTAATTATTTTATATAATTCATTTGAAACTACAGTGGATGGTAAAAAAGATACATCTAGCTACACAAACAAACTTAAATATTTAGAAAGCATAGGTTATTTTGTTGAAACGGTAACTAATGCAGAAGATTATACTTTAATAGATAAAGCTATTACAAGAGCTAAAGAAAGTGGTAAACCTAGCATAATAGAAATCAAAACAATGATAGCAATAGGTACAAGTGTGCAAGCAAGTCCAAATGCTCATGAGTATGTAATAAGTGAAAACGATTTAGCTTTAGTTAAAGAAAAAATGAGTATTACACAAGTGCCATATCATATATCAGCAAGTGCGTATAATGAATTTAAAACTATCCTAGAAAAAAATAACACTTACTATAATGAATGGGTAAGTACATATAATAAGATTATTGAAGTAAATGAAGAAAAGAAAAAAATAATAAGTTTATTAGAAGAAGATAACTTTAAAATGAATATTAAAAATATCAAAGTTGGATTTGATGAAAATATGCAAGAAGACTTAAGAGAAACAAATAATAATTTACTTAATGCTATTTCTAGTATGTGCCCATTAATGATTAATATTGATTTATATAATAAAAATGAAACTAAAATAGAATTTGATAAAGATAAAACTATATATTTAAGTACTAAATATTTATCAGGTGGTATGATAGCAAATGGAATGTCTTTACTAAACTTAAAACCAGTAATAGAAACAACCTTAAGTAATTCTAGCTACATGAAGTCTTCACTTAAAATGTCTAGTATAATTAAAAAATCAGTAAGTTATATCTTTGTTAACGATACTTTTATAGATACAAGTAATAATAGATATACTGAAGTAGTTGATGAATTAAGTGATTTAAGAAGTATTCCTAATTTAAATGTAATGAGACCTGCTGATGTGAATGAATTAGTTGGTTCTTGGGACTATATTATAAATAAAAAAATGCCAAGTGCATTAATTATAACTAAAAAATATAAAGGAATGTTAAATAATTCTTCTATAAATGAAGTAAGTAAAGGAGCATACATCATTAAGAAAGAAAAAGCAAGACTTGGTGGTGTAATAGTTTCAACTGGTAATGAAGTAGAATTATCTTTAAGAATAAGTGATGAATTAGAAAACAGAGGCTTATTTACAAGAGTAGTGTCAATGCCAAGTGTTAACTTATATTTAAAAAATGAAAAAGAGTATAAGCAAGAATTATTTCCAGTAGGCGCTAAAGTTGTGGCTATTGAAATGAGTAATGATAATATTTGGAATAAATTTGTTTATAGTGATAAATATTTAATAACTCTAAATGATTATGTATATTCTGATAGAGAAAGAGAAGTTTTAGAAACTAGTGGATTTGATTTTGACTTGCTATTAGAAAAAATAGAAAAATTGTTAAAATAGTCTATAAAAATATAAAAAAATATGATAGAATTATTAATATAAAGGAGAGTAAGAAGAAATGAAAAAGATAATTATTGTTATTTTGTCACTTGTGTTATTAACTGGATGCGGAACAACTGATGAAGAAAAAACTACAATGTTTTATGACTCATTAGAAAAAGCTTATGCGTCAATTTA
Organism: uncultured Bacilli bacterium; assembly: GCA_934087065.1. Lineage (GTDB taxonomy): Bacteria > Bacillota_I > Bacilli_A > RF39 > UBA660 > CAG-628. The sequence continues at coordinate 32,665 of CAKOIS010000008.1, read as the reverse complement.
TATTACTGAAGGAGTAGGGTTACCTGTTTATGAAGACTCAAAAGTCACATTAAAAGATGTTAATTGGTATAAAACAGCTAATAGTACATATAACAGTTATGAAAAAATAGAGGATACTATAAATTCAGTATTTACTGGTAAATTAAATGAAGAGTTAAACAAAGTTTTAGCTAGAAAATATAGAGAAATAGATGCAGAACTTTATACTACAGGAACAGGTGGATGTATATTAGATTATCAAATAGATGATACATTAATGGATAATTTAAAGAAAGACGTTACAATTAGCAAGATTAAAGGAAAGAAAATAACATTTAAGTATAAAGATAAAGAATACACTGCTAAAAAAAGTGATGATGTATATGTGTTTAGTGATAAAGTGTTTGAATGTAACTAATTCAAATGCTTTTTTCTAGGTAAAATAGTAGGCAACCGTAAACTTTTAAGAATTCTAACCGTAAGATTTTAAGGTTTTCAACCATAAGATTTTAAGAATTAAAAAGAGACTATCCTATCTAAAGTTATAAATTTATAAAAGCAACATATACTTAAGCGGTGAATTATATGTTTCAAAATACCCAAAATAGTAGAATTAAATTAGTTTTTCTAATAGTAATAGCAGTATTTTTAATAGTCATTATTAAAGTTTTTTACATACAAGTTATAGAATACAGAAAACTAAGCACACTAGCAAATAGTTTATGGAGTAGAAACTTACCCGTTGGAGCTGATCGTGGTAGAATACTAGATAGAAACGGTAAAGTGATAGCAGGAAACGTAACAACTTCTAGTCTTATATTAATACCTGCCCAGATCAAAGACAAAGAAGCTGTTGCTAAAAGTATTAGTGAAATTCTTGGAGTGAGTTATGAAAGTATGTATAAACACGTTTCTAAAAAAACATCTATAGAAAGAGTACATCCAGAAGGTAGAGACTTAAGTTACGAAATCGCATCAAAAATAAATGAACTAAACTATGACGGAGTATACTTACTAAAAGAAACTAAAAGAAATTATCCATACGGCAAAACACTAAGCCATGTAATCGGTTATGTTGGAATAGATAACCAAGGTTTAAGTGGGCTAGAGTTAATGTATGACAAATACTTGACAGGTACAGATGGAAGTATTAAATATTATAGTGATGGCAAAGGTAAAAAACTATCAGTGCCTGAAGTATACGTAAGTCCAGTATCAGGTTTAGATATAAATTTAACAATTGATTTAGATTTACAACTAATGTTAGAAAGTGAACTTGATAATGCCGAGACCAAATATAACATGGAAGGCGCAATTGGAATAGTTATGAAACCAAAAACTGGAGAAATACTAGCAATGGCTAGTCGCCCTAGTTTTGAACCAGAGAGTTACCAAAGTTATAGTGTAGAAGTAATAAATAGAAACTTAGCCATTTGGAGTAGCTTTGAGCCAGGTTCAACATTCAAAATTTTAACACTAGCCGCATCCATAAATGAAGAAAAAGTCAACTTATTTGAAGATAAGTACTATGATACTGGAAAAATAAAAGTAGCAGGTAGTACTTTACATTGTTGGAAAGCAGGAGGTCACGGTGAAGAAACATTTTTAGAAGTAGTAGAAAACTCATGTAACCCCGGTTTTGTAGTTCTTGGTAATAAACTTGGAAAAGATGTGCTTTTTAACTACATAGACAAATTTGGTTTTGGTAAAAAAACTGGAATAGATCTAAATGGAGAAAGTAAAGGAATTATATTTCCTTTAGATAAAGTAGGACCACTAGAACTTGCGACAACTAGTTTTGGTCAAGGTGTCTCAGTAACGGCAGTGCAGCAAGTCTTAGCTGTAAGTGCTATAATAAATGATGGAAATATGTACACACCATATGTAATGAAAAGTATTAGTGAAAGAGAAACTGGACTAATCATAAAAGAAGCGTATCCTACATTAAAAAAAGAAAACTTAATTACAAAAGAAACAAGTGACCTAGTCAAATATGCTTTAGAAAGTGTTGTTGCAAATGGAAGTGGACACAACGCATATATTGAAGGATATAGAATAGGTGGAAAAACTGGAACAGCCCAAAAAGTTGGAAGTGACGGAAGATACATGATTGGAAATTACATTTTGTCATTCATAGGCTTTATGCCGGCTAACGACCCTGAATACATAGTCTATATCGGAGTAGATGGAGCAAAAGGCGCTACACAATATGGCGGTTCTACTTCAGCTCCAATTGCAAGAAATATTTTTAATGGAATAATTAACTTATACAACTTAGAGGCAACAACTGAAGGTATGCCAAGAGAATACTTTTGGTACGAAACAAAATATACTACAGTACCAGACGTAAGAGGAAAAACTATAAAAGAAGCAAAACAACTATTAAATGGTTTTAAACTAGAATACTCTGGAAGTGGAGAAACAGTAATTATGACTAATCCTGAAAGTGGTAAACGTGTAAAAGAAGGCTCAGTTGTAAAATTAATGTTAAATTAAAGCTTAGTTATATTAAAACATTTGAAATAATACTACTTAGTAGTGTATAATTAGAAGTGAGGAGGAGGACACAATGTTAATACTAGCAAAATCAATTTTGGGATTAATGCTTGGTTTCTTTTTATCAGTATTCGCAGGCTTAATTCTTTTACCATTATTGAAAAAATTAAATTTTAGACAAACTATCTGTACAATGATTACAGAAAGACACTTACAAAAGGAAGGAACTCCAACTATAGGTGGACTTATATTTATAATTCCTACTATAATTGCAATGATACTTCTTTATATAAGAGGATCACTTGAAATATCATCTTCACTTATAATTATACTATTTGTATTTATTAGTTATAGTCTACTTGGACTAGCAGATGATTTAAAGAAGATTAAGAGGCATCATAATGATGGATTAACTGTTGTACAAAAGTTAATTGTACAAATATTAATAGCAATAGTTTTCTTTTATATTTATATGAAAGATGGTGGAAGTACTCATTTAATAGTAACAAGTTTAAACTTAGATGTAGACCTTAAATGGGCTTATGGCTTCTTTATATTATTCCTTTTAGTAGGTTCATCAAATGCGGTTAATATAACTGATGGAGAAGACGGGCTTGCTGGAGGACTAGCTGCAATTGCATTTTTAAGTTTTGGTATAATTTCATGGGGTAGTAACTGGATACAAGGTTATCAAGAAATTGCAATATTCTGTTTTATATTAGTAGGAAGTTTATTAGGATTCTTAGTATATAACACACACCCAGCTAAAGTATTTATGGGAGACACTGGTTCCTTAGGTTTAGGTGCAACTCTAGCAGCAGTAGCAATTTTAACAAAACATGAACTATCTCTAGCAGTAATAGGTGGAGTATTCATAGCTGAAACATTATCAAGTTTCATTCAAATAATAGCAATAAGAAAGTTTGGAAAAAAAGTTTTCCTAATGGCGCCACTTCACCATCATTTTGAAAAACTTGGTTGGGAAGAAACAGATATAGTAAAATTATTTTGGATAGTTGGTTTCATGTTAGGAATGGGAGCAATATATTATGGTGTTTGGTTATAAACACCATTTTAAAAAGGAGAAAGTATGAAAGAAGAAGGAAGCATAAAAGTATTATCTGCAGTATTTCTAGTTTTAACTGGAATACTACTAGGACTAAGTATAGGAAAAATATTTACCAAGGAATGTCCAGAATGTAAGAAATGTGAAAATGTTAAAGAACCTACAAATGTTGAAGTAAAAAACAAATTAATAACTTACTATAAAAGTGATGATAGAACTATCTACCTATATGGATTAGAAGACTTTAAATTTAATGATAAATCTTTAAATGAATATGATTCACCATTTAACGAAATAACTAACATAATAAAAGGATATACATTTGTTAATAGTTATGCCAATAACGAAGTTACACTTTATTCAAATGATACATACAATGTACTAATATGTAATAAAACTAACAAAACTAAAGATATCTATATTGGTAACACTAGTCTTAAATATCAAGCAGATTACTGTAATAACGAAACAAATATCAAAACAATAAGTTATCAAGTTATAAATATTGAAAAATTAGGAGAATACAATTACCTTACACTAAAATCAAGTAGTGAAATAATAACAATAAAATCAAAAGAAACATACACAAATAATTTACTTGTAAACAATGTGTATAAGTTTACATTTATTAACAATGAACTTACAAATGTAGAATAAGCCATCAAAAAGCACTTGAAAAATAGTGTTTTTTTTGATAAGATTATCTTGTAATAAAGATAGGAAGTGAAGTACATGAAAATTAACTCTTTAGTACAAAACAAAGTACAAAATGGGGGGGGGGTATCATTTAGAATAGTAAAATATTCTAGTAGTTTTCGTGTACTTTTAAATGGATAGAAAATAATTCTACCCATTTTTTTGCATTCAAAAAAGAAAGGGAGATGTAATATGCAAAAGAAACAATTAACTTTAGTTGTAGTTAGCCTTTTAGTGGTAGTACTTTCAGTATCACTAGCATGGTTTACGACACAAATAATAGGAAAGGGAAAAGACGTAAGTGTAACAAGTGCGAACTTACAAATAATATTTAATGATAGTGATGGAGCTTTATCAGCTAACGATATAGAACCAGGTTGGAGTGCAACTAAAACTTTTACTGTTAAAAACGACAGTAAAAGTGAATATAAATACAATATTGTTATAAAAGACTTGGTAAATACTTTTGTAACAGAAGGATACTTACAATACAAGATAACTAGTACTAATAGTGGATACAATATGACAAACTACAAAGATGTACCAAAAAGTCAAACAGCAAAAGATACAGTATTAGCCTATAGTGTATCAATACCAGTGGGAGTAACTCAAACATATACAATAGAGTTTACTTATCCAAATGACGAAAATGTAGACCAAAGTGTAGATATGAATAAGAAACTAAGTGGAACTTTATTTATAGCTGAAGGTTCAGCACCAACATTATTAAGTCAAATATTAAACGACAACCCAACAAGAAGTACAAGAAGTAATGATAATAATGGAACGAATGACTTTGCAACACCTTTAACTACAACTACAACAGGAACATTATTTACTTCAACAGAAAGCATAGCTGGAGTAACTGACTCACAAAAAGAAGTGTACTATTATGCAGGAAATACAACAAATAACTGGGTAAAGTTTGGAAAATATCAAAAAGATTTAGTTGTATATTGGGGATATAATGATCCGACTAATACATCTGATTACATAGAATACTCTACTTTGGATGAATGCAATTCATCAAGTTTTTACAATTTAAACTGTACTGAATATAAGTACGCAAATGCAGGAAACGACATATACTGGCAAATAATAAGAACAAATCATGATGGAAGTATAAGACTGCTTTATGTAGGAAATCGTCACGATACGGAACGTAATAATATAGGGAAAAGTGTATTTAACACAAACTCTAACAGTCCAAAATACGTAGGATATAAATACGGAGAGGACACATCACTTGATACAATAAGAAATAATACTACAGATAGTACAATAAAAACATTCATAGATAAATGGTATCAAAATAACTTAATAAATTATACAAAATATCTAAGTACAAGTGCAGTATATTGTAATGATAGAAGTTTAGGAACAGGACAAACATACAGTGTAGAAGAAGACTTTAATTATTCTTCAGTTGAAAGACTAGTCACAAATAAAGCACCATCATATAACTGTACAGACATAAGAGATGCATTCAGTGTAGACAATACAAGTGCAAAACTAGATTATCCAATAGCCTTAATAACAGCAGACGAAATAGCTTTTGCTGGAGAAGTGGCGTTTCAAACAATAGGTCATTCATATGGTTGGATTGACAAAAACGGAACAACTTATTGGTGGGGAGTGTCGCCTATTGGCTGGAATGATGAATACGCTCAAATTTTTCGTTGGATTTTCGATGACGTGAAATTAGAAGAATATGCTGTAGAAAATGAGTACGGTGTGCGTCCTGTCACATCACTAAAAGCTTGTGTAAAATGGAAGAGTGGCAATGGCTCAGCAAGTAACCCATACACAATAGAAGAAACTTCAACTGGTTGTTAAAACTGGCTTAACAGTCAGTTTTTTTTCATATTTTAGAAAAAAGACCATAAACTTTGTTAGGTGGCTATATGAAAAATAAAGTTCTTTTTATAACTACAATTATTCTTTCTGTTTTTGGACTTATAATGATATATTCTAGTAGTTATGTATGGGCTAGTTATAAATTTAATAATGCTTTTAAGTATGCTATAAATCAAGGAATATTTTTAATTTTAGGTATCGTGTTAATGTTAGTAGTAAGCAAAATAGACCATCAAATATATAAAAAATATTCTAATCAAATACTTGCAATTACTTTAATACTTTTAATCTTAGTTTTAATTCCAGGCATAGGTGTTGTAAGAAACGGTAGTAGAAGTTGGTTTGGAATAGGTTCATTTGGTTTTCAACCAAGTGAAGTATGTAAATTATCTTTAGTAATTTTTGTATCAAAGTATTTATCTAGAAATGATAAAGACAAAAGAATTACTAAAAATTTTGTTTTTCCAATACTTCTAGTAATACTTTTATTTTTTGGTCTTATCATGCTAGAACCGGATTTTGGTAGTGGTATGATTATGGTATGTGCTTTAATTATGCTTATCTTTGTAACTGGAACAGATTTGTCTATCTTTGTAAAGTTAGGAATACTAGGCATTTTAGGTATAATAGCTCTTGTTATAGTTGCACCTTATAGATTAAAAAGAATTGTATCATTTATTAATCCATGGAGTGACCCATTAGGTAGTGGATTTCAAATTATACAAAGTTTATACGCGATCGGGCCTGGTGGCTTACTCGGACAAGGTTTCTTAAATTCAAGACAAAAACACTTTTATTTACCTGAACCCCAAACAGACTTTATTTTTTCTATTATAAGTGAAGAGTTTGGCTTTTTAGGAGTAATCATAGTAAGTGTGTTATTTATTATAATATTTTATAATGGAATTAAAATATCTTTAGAAACAGAAGACTTGTTTTCAAAATATTTATCTTTTGGACTTACCTTTATGTTAATATTCCAAACACTACTTAATCTTGCTGTAGTTGTAGGCTTAATTCCAGTAACTGGAGTGACACTTCCATTTATCAGTTACGGCGGAAGTAGTTTACTAACAAGCTTTATAATGGTTGGTATTATTCTTAATGTTGGAAGGAAAAATAAATAAATAGTATTGATTTATTAGTATAAGAATGTTATAATTATATTGCCATCAAATGATGGCAGAAAGTGTGTTGATTATGAATGTTATTACTGATAAATTAAGGGGAAAGTATCTTCTTAGAATAAAAAAACTTGTTAGTTCTGATATTAATGGTGAACATTTTACTATTGTTAGAACAAAGAAAAACATTGACTTCATGTATGAATATGGTTTGTCAATAGAAGATGTTAAAAATATTATATTAAATTTGAGTACAGAAGACTGTTTTTCTGGTCCTGAAAATGATAGAGATTTAAGCTATGAGGGTTGGATATTTAAATTTAGTCCCATGTTTGAAAATGTAAAGTTATACATTAAAATTAGAGTGGAAAGTAGTGAAAAATCAGTTTGTTTGTCTGTACATGAATTTGGAAAGTATGATGAGGTGAAGTAATTATGAAAGCTTATTGTCCATATTGTAGAAAAGAAGTAGAGTATAATATAGAAAAAAGAAGTGTTACGACATTTAAAGGAGTAAAAGTAGATACTTTTATGAATGTTGCTATGTGTAAAATTTGCAATAATGATTTATATGTTAATGATTTAGAAAAAGAAAATATGAAAAGAATATATACGTGCTATTCATTAAATACTGATATTATTAAACCAAGTGATATCATAGATTTTAGAAATAAATATGGTTTATCACAAAGAGAATTAACATCAATTTTATCTTTTGGAAAAATGACTATTAATAGATATGAAAATGGATATATTCCTACAAAAACACAAAGTGATTACATTAAAATGTTAATTAATAATGAAGAAGAATTTATAAAAAAAGTGAGCATTGCTTATAGAAATAATTTAATAAGTGAAAAAACATATAAGAAAGTTATATCTACTGATATTTTAGCAAAAATAACTAAAAAAGATGTACAAGACGACATTAGAAAGTACTTAGAAGTTGTAATGATAAGAAAGCCCGATATTTATAATGGGTATAAAGAATTTAATATGGATAAACTAGAAAATATTATTTCATACATTGCAAGTAAAGTAGATAATTTAACAATAACAAGTTTAAATAAGTATTTGTGGTTTATAGATATGTTATCATTTAATAAACGAGCAATTTCAATTACTGGTCTTACTTATCAAAAACAACAATATGGTCCTACTATAATGGATGGACTATATGAAGAGATTTCTTTGTTAGACGATTTATACGAGAGAAAAGATATAGAAACTACTAATGGAAATATAACTAATATTCATAGTAAAGGTAATTTTAATTTAAGTTTAATAAATAAAAAAGAAAAAGAAATAATTGATACTATTATAGAAACTTTAAAAAATAAAAAAGTTAATGAAATATCTACACTTTCTCATAAAGAAGAAGGGTGGAAAAAAACAAAAAATTTAGATAGAATTTCTTTTGAATATAAGTTTAATTTATTAAGTAATTTAGAACTCAACAAATAATTTCTGATGTTTTCTAAAAAACACCCAAATTGTACCAATATAAAGTACAAAAATAAAAAGTGGGTGCAAAAAGGTGCAAGTTGGAGCAAAAAGTGGGTGCAAAAAGGTGCAAAGTTAATGAAAATAAATTTATCTTTACATGAAACCATAAATAAGATTATTCACTCTCTCTAGCCTTTTTAAATTATTATAGTTAGCACTCTGTATTGACGAGTGCTAATTTTTGTGGTATAATATATAACGTAAAAAGGAGGAATGAAATATGTTTGATATGAATAATAATGAAGAAGAAAACGTTCTAGAAAAATATGGACGTAATATAAATGAAGATGTGAAGTCTCGTAAGATAGACCCAATTATTGGGCGTGATGAAGAAGTACGTAGCATTACTAGAATTTTATCTAGAAAAACTAAAAACAACCCTGTTCTAATTGGTGAACCAGGTGTTGGTAAAACTGCTATAGTTGAAGGACTTGCACAGAGAATTGTCAAAGGTGACGTTCCAGAAAGTTTGAAAAATAAAACTGTTTGGGAGTTAAATATGGCAAGCTTGATTGCAGGTGCTAAATATCGTGGTGAGTTTGAAGAAAGGCTTAAGAAAGTACTTGATGAAGTCAAAAAAAGTGAAGGAAACATCATAATGTTTATTGATGAAATTCATACCATCGTTGGTACAGGTGCAGTAGAAGGCGCTATGGACACTGGTAACATTTTAAAACCAATGCTAGCCCGTGGTGAAATTCATGTAATTGGTGCTACTACATTAAATGAGTACAGAATGTACATTGAAAAAGATGGAGCTCTTGAAAGAAGATTTCAAAAAGTTATAGTAAGTGAACCAACTGTAGAAGATACTATTACTATCTTGCGTGGTTTAAAAGAAAGATTTGAGATATTCCATGGTGTTACTATTCAAGATAAAGCTCTTGTAAGTGCAGCAACTTTATCTAATAGATATATAACTGATAGATTTTTACCTGATAAAGCAATAGATTTAGTAGACGAAGCCTGCGCAACAATAAGAGTGCAAATGGATAGTGTTCCTACTTCACTTGATGAAGTTACAAGAAAAATATTAACCCTTCAAGTGGAAAAAGAAGCTTTAAAGAAAGAAAAAGACGAAGTTTCTATAAAAAGACTTGAAGCTCTTGATAAAGAACTATACGACTTAAAAAGTAAAGAACAAGAACTAAGTAGTAAGTGGAAAGAAGAAAAAAGTGTTAATGAAGAAATAAAAAGAGTTAAATCTGATATTTCTAAATATACTTTTGAATTTGAGAATGCTAAAAACAACTATGACCTAGAAACTGCTGCTAGAATTAAGAATGAAGTCTTACCTAAGTTAAATGAAAAATTAAGTGAATTAAGTAAGAAAGGTAAAGAAGGAATTTTGTCTGATGTGGTTACTAGTGAAGACATTGCTAATGTAATAAGTAAATGGACTAATATTCCTTTATCAAAGTTAATTTCTAGTGAAAAAGAGAAAGTTTTGCACTTATATGATAACTTAAAGAAACGTGTTAAAGGACAAGATGATGCATTAAAGTTAGTAAGTAATGCTATACTTCGTTCAAGAAGTGGTATAAAAGACCCTAATAGACCTATTGGCACATTTATGTTTTTAGGTCCTACTGGTGTAGGTAAAACAGAAGTTGCAAGAAGTCTAGCATATGAGTTATTTGACGATGAAGCACACATGATTAGAATTGATATGAGTGAGTATATGGAAAAGTATTCAGTATCAAGACTTATTGGTGCAGCACCAGGTTACATCGGATACGAAGAAGGTGGACAACTTACTGAAAAAGTAAGAAGAAACCCATATTCAATTGTATTATTTGATGAGATAGAAAAAGCTCATCCTGACGTGTTAAACTTACTTTTACAAATACTAGACGAAGGAAGACTAACTGACTCAAATGGTAGATGCGTCAACTTCAAAAACACTATCATAATTATGACATCTAATGTGGGAAGTGAGTACATCCTAAATGGAGAAAGTGATAAAGTAACTAGTGAGCTTACTAAATACTTTAGACCAGAATTTTTAAATAGACTTGATGAGATAATCGTATTTAATAAGTTAAGCAAAGATAATTTAAGTGAAATCCTTGATAATATTGTTAAACAAATCGAGCGTAGACTAATTGACATCAACGTAAAAATCACGCTTACTGAAAGCGCTAGAAAATACTTTATAGATAATGGATATGATGAAGCATTTGGTGCACGTCCTTTAAAAAGACTTGTTAGTAATAAACTAGAAACACTTCTTGCTACTAAACTAATTAATAACGAAATAAAAACTAACAGCACAGTTACAGTTGACTACAAAGATAATAACTTAATAATAAAATAAGAGGCTACTTGTTTGTAACCTCTTCTTTTTCTTCTTCTTTAAAGAAATCATCTAATGGAACATCTAAAACAATAGAAATTCTCCATAATGTTTCTATAGAAAACCCGCGTTTACCTCTATCACTTTCAATTCTTCTAATAAACTCAAAACTTCTATCGGTATAAAGAGCGAGTTGTTCTTGAGTATATCCTCTCATTTTTCTATATTTCCTAATATTACCCGAAACAATTTCTTTAATATTTTTATTAAAATCATATTCTTTTATATCGTATACCATAATTATCACCCTTATAATTTTCTCATAAAATTTATTTTTTTTATGTAGTCAGTAGTAACCTGTTTTACCAAAAATTACCACTTTATTTGATTAAAACATAAGAATTAACGCTGTTCCATATTAATTATGCATAATTATTAAAAACTAACATAAGTTTAAGTGAAATAATAAAAGGAGTGGAAAAATGGATAAGAAAGAAATACTTGAAAGTATAAGTAATAAAGGTAATGGAGAAATATACCTTGGTGTAGTAGGAGCAGTTAGAACTGGTAAGAGTACATTTATTAAGAAAGTAATTGAAACTCTTGTTATACCTAATGTGGTAGATGAAAGTGAGAAAAAAAGATGTTTAGATGAAATACCACAAACATCTGGTGGAAAACAAATCATGACAGTTGAGCCTAAGTTTGTTCCTTCAAGCGGGGCTAATATTAAAATTGAAGAGATGACTACTAATTTTAAGTTAATTGACTGTGTTGGTTTTGTAACACCTGAAAGTATTGGTTACACTGACCCTGATGGGCATGAAAGAATGATTAAAACCCCTTGGTTTACAGATGATTTACCATTTGTAGAAGCAGCGACTATCGGAACAGAAAAAGTAATAAAAGATCATAGCACTATTGGTATTGTCGTCACCACTGACGGAAGTATCCTAGATATGGGAAGAAGTAATTATGTTAATGCTGAAGAAAAAGTTGTAAACGAGTTAAAAAATATTAACAAGCCATTTATAATTATAATGAATTCAACTCATCCAAATGACCCAGAAACAAGAATGCTTAGTAATGAATTAAAAGAAAAATATAACGTGCCAGTAATTCCTGTAAGCGTTGTTGATATGACAGAAAAAGACATAATTGGTATACTAAAAGAAGCACTTTACGAGTTTCCAGTAGAAGACATAGAAGTTAATATTCCTGACTGGGTAAGTGTTTTAAGTAAAGAAAATAAAATTAAAAAAACATTCATGAATGCAATACAAGAAAGTGTAGTAAGTGTTGATAAATTAAGAGATATTGAAAATATTAACCTAAACTTTGAAGAAAAAGACATAATTAGTAACGCCTATATTTCAAACCTAAACACAAATACTGGAGAAGTAACAATTAACTTAGAAGCACCTGATACATTATTTGATGAAGTTTTAAAAGATACTATTGGACTTAGTGTTAAAGGAAAAGCAGATTTACTTAGAATATTTACAGAATATAAAGAAGGTAAAACTGAATATGAAGGCATTAAAAGTGCCCTTAAACAAGTTTATTCAACCGGGTATGGTATAGTTTTTCCTAAACTAGAAGATATGAAACTAGAAACACCTGAGATAATTAAACAAGCTGGAAGGTATGGGGTTAAACTAAAAGCACTAGGAAGCTCAATTCATATGATAAAAGTTGATGTTGAAAGTACTTTTGAACCAATTATCGGTACAGAAATGCAAAGTAAAGAGTTAATTGATAACTTAATGAAAGACAAAAATAATGAAGGCATTTGGAAAAGTGAGATATTCGGAAGAAGCCTAGAAATAATCGTACAAGAAGGAATTCAAGCTAAACTAAATATGGTACCAGAAAGTGTTAGATACAAACTAGGTTCTACCATAACAAAAATTGTAAATAAGGGAAGTAATAACTTAATTGCTATTGTTTTATAGCAATTTTTCTTTTATAATAGTATCAAGGAGGTGCGATTTATGAGTTATTCATTCGATATGTATGATGCGATTGACAAGGGATTTAGTCAAGCAGAAAGTAGTTTAACTTGGATGGCTATTGCTTTAATATTATCTATAATTGGTGGAATACTAGTTTATTTCTTATTCCTAAAGAAAGAGAATGAAAGTAAGTATACTGGTTTTGTAAAATACTTATATGAATTTTTATCTTTCAAAAAGATGTGGCTAGAAACTATATTAAAAGTTTCTTACTTAATTCTAGCAATATACATTACATTAACGTCATTTGAATTAATTGGTACTAGTTTTATAGCTTTTGTATTAACTTTAGTATTTGGAAACATAGTTTTAAGAGTAGTTTATGAATTATCTTTATTACTACTTACAATTTGTAGAAATACCACTGAAATTAATAAAAAATTAAAATAATTAATAAAATTGTACAAAAGAAAATACCAAATGTAAATTTTTTTTAAAAAATTGTAAAAAAACATTTGCAAATTGAGATTTTTATAGTAAAATGAAGATGTAAGCATAATTATGCTTAAAGAAATATTTTTATGGAGGTAATAGAGATGACTAAAAATGAATTAGTAGAATTCATCGCAGCTAAAGCTGGTTTAACAAAGGCTGATGCAAATCGTGCATTAGAAGCTACTTTAGAAGGAATTCAAACAGGTCTTAAAAAGGAAGGAAAAGTTGCTTTAGTAGGTTTTGGTACATTTAGTGCTAAGAAAAGAGCTGCTAGAGAAGGAATTAATCCTTTAACAAAACAACCATTAAAAATAGCTGCTAAAACAGTTGCTAGTTTTAAGGCTGGAAGCAAACTTAAAGATGCTTTAAACTAAAAAAGTCTTTTTGACTTTTTTTTTGGTCGTCGTAAAAAGTTTATGGAAAAATCTTATTATAAAATATTAGAAGAAATAGAAAGTGCTGGTTTTGTTGCTTATATAGTCGGTGGTTACGTAAGAGATAAAATTCTTGGGGTTATTACTGCAGACATTGACATAATTACAAATGCTACCCCAAAAGACTTAAACGGAATATTCAAAAATATTAAAAAGACATATCTAGATTATGGAGCAGTCAAACTATATGTTGATAATCACATTATAGATATAACTACATTCAGACGTGAATTTGACTATAAAAACAATAAGCCATCAAGAATAGAATATACAAGTAGCTTAGAAACTGACTTACTGAGAAGAGACTTTAAAATGAATACTTTAGTTATGGATAAAGAAGAAAACATTATTGACTTACTAGGTGGAAAAAAAGACATTAAAGCTAAAATAATTACTCCAGTAAAAGATGTGAACGTTCTGTTTAGTGAAGACGCTAGTCGTATGTTAAGAGCCTTACGTTTTATGTTTACACTTGATTTTACTTTAGATAAGTCTATTCTTGATTATATTATTAGTCATAAAGAACTATTTAAAACTATAAGTGGTACTAAAAAGAAAGAAGAATTTGATAAAATCTTTAAAACTGAGAAGAGTAAAGAATTTCTAGAGTTTATTAAAGAGTATCAATTAGAAAATGTACTAGGTATAAAAAGTAGTTCTAACTTTATTATAACAGACACAGTAATAGCCACTTATGCACAACTTGAAATTATGTGTGAACTTCCTTTTACAAAGTACGAAAAAGAACAAATTAAACAGATAAAAAGAGTAGTCATTACTGGTAAACTTGATAAAATGGATATTTATAAAAATGGCTTATATATATCAATGTGTGCAGGAAAACTATTAGGAATACCTAAAGAAAAGATTAATTTAATCTATACTAATTTACCAATAAAGAGTATAATAGATATTGATATTAAAAGTGAAGAAGTGTCTAGTGTTTTAGGTATTAAACCAGGTAAAAAATTAGGAGAAGTACTCCATATACTAGAACACGAAATAGTAAGTGGAAAGTTAGAAAATAAACATGACTTGATATTAGAAAGGTTAAGTGAATTTAATGAATGATGTAAGAGCAAGCTTTAAAACAAAGAATTTTATAATCAATGAAAATGTAGTTAAAACTATAAAGAATTTAGATATTACTTTAAAAGAATTCTTATTACTACTATACTTTATTAACATTAAGGCATTACTAGATTTAAATGATATAAAGAAAGTTATAGGCTTTAATGAAGAAGAAATACTAAATACCTACACATCTTTAATTACTAAAGGCTTGATTGAAGTTAAAGTATTTAAAGACTCTGGAGTAGTTAGTGAAGTAATATCTTTAGATATGTTTTATGATAAACTAGTAATGAATACTAAAAATGAAGAAAATAATACTGATATATATTCTAAATTTGAAAGTGAATTTGGAAGAAGTTTATCTCCAATTGAGTATGAAACCATTAATAGGTGGCTTGAAAACGGTGTAAGTGAAGAAATTATTACAAGTGCTTTAAAAGAAGCTGTCATTAACGGAGCGTGTAACTTAAGATATATTGATAAAATAATATATGAATGGACTAAGAAAGGTATAAGACCTAAAGAAGAAGACTATAGTTTTATTGATGACTTTGACTGGTTAAATGATAGCGATGAATAAGACTAGCATTATAGTAAACAACTTAGATATAATGTATCCCAACCCTAAATGTGAATTAACATATAATAAAGATTATGAATTACTTTTAAAAGTCATGTTAAGTGCGCAGACTACTGATAAAAGAGTAAATGCTGTTACAGATAGTTTATTTAAAAAGTATGACACTTTAGAAAAGTTAAAAACACTGAACCTAGAAACTATAGAAAACTATATTAAAAGTCTAGGAATGTATAAAACCAAAGCTAAGAATTTTTTACTCATAGTCAGTGAAATATCTAAGCTTGGTTATGTTCCAAACGATAGAATTTATTTAGAAAACTTGCCAGGTGTAGGAAGAAAAACAACTAATGTGGTCTTATCTAACTTATATAATGTAGAATGTGTTGCAGTTGATACCCATGTTGAAAGGGTTAGTAAAAGGCTTTCACTAGCAAAAACAGATGATACTGTCTTAGAAGTAGAAAAAAAACTAACAAAGAAATTTAGTAATTATAGCTTATCTAGACTACATCATCAATTAGTTTTATTTGGAAGATACAAGTGTAAAAGTAAAAGTCCAGAGTGCACTACTTGCCCATTTAAAGAAATATGTAACTTTTATAAGAAGAAAAAACATTAAAATATACTTTATTATTCTTTAGTTTTTTGATATAATTAGTGTTAGAAAGATATGGAGTGTAATATGAAACAAATAATAACTAGTTTAGACATTGGAACAAATAGTATTAAATTAATTGTTGGTGAGATATATAAAGAGAAATTATTTGTTCTTGCAGTATCAAAGGTTAATAGTAAGGGTATTAAAAAGGGAATAGTAGTAAATGAAGAAGAAGTTATTCTTAGTTTAAAAGAAGCTTTTAAAGAAGTAGAAGGTGTAATAGGGACTAAAATTAATAAAGTTATACTTTGTGTACCATCATATTTTGCATCATTTGTTAAAAGTGAAGGATACACTACTATTTCAAGAGATGAAATGATAGTAACAGGAGAAGACATCACTAGAAGCTTACAAGCAAGTGTTTATAATAGAGTTAGTCCAAACCTAGAACTAGTAAGCGTAAGTCCCATGTACTTCATAATAAATGAAAAAGAAGTAGTAACTGACCCTAAAGGAATGGAAGCTTTTAAAGTCTCAGCAAACACTATGCTAGCAATGGCACCTAAAAAAAGTATATACCCATTAATTGCAATTTTAGAAAATTTAGGAGTAAAAGTAGTAGACTTATCTTTTGGAGGAATATGCGATTACTACGAATTTAGAACTGATAAAATGAAAGATAAGAATGTAGCAGTTATAAATATAGGACACGCTAAAACTGAAGTTAGTATTATTAAAGAAGACACACTTATTAACACAGAAGTACTTGATATAGGTGGAAGAAATATTGATAGAGATATAAGTTACATATATGACTTAAAATTAGAAGATAGTAAGAAATTAAAAGAGACTTTTGCAGTAGCACACAAAGAAAAAGCGAGTATGAATGATATATGTGAAGTCTTGACAAAATCAGAAGAAAATATTAAAATAAATCAGTACGAAGTAAGTGATATAGTACATTCTAGGGTAAGAGAAATACTAGAACTTTCAAAAAAACAAATTAACCTCTTAACAAAAGAGGAAATTAGTTATATAATAGTTACAGGAGGCATAACTGAGATAGATGGATTTAACTTAGTTTTTAAAGAAGTCTTTGGTAAAGATATGAAAGTTTCTAAAGTAAGTGAGTTAGGTGTTAGAAATAATTCTTTCAGTAGTGCCCTTGGATTTATTAAATTATATGATGCTAAATTAAAATTTAGAGAAAAACTAGCATCTACTGTAAGTGAAGAAGAACAAGAATTATTATTTAATGAAAAGAAAAAAATTGACGATGGCAGTATAATAGGAAAAGTATATAGTTACTTTTTTGATAATTAGGAGGTTAGATTATGCAAGGTAATCCGTTAGAAATGTTACAAATAGCAAAAATTAAAGTAATAGGTGTAGGTGGAGGCGGCTGTAATGCTGTTAACAGAATGATAGAATCTGGACTTAAAGGAGTAGAGTTTATTGTTGCTAATACAGATTTACAAGTATTAAATACAAGCTTAGCTGAGACAAAACTTCAAATAGGTGCATCCATTACTGATGGCTTAGGTGCTGGAGCTGACCCTGAAGTGGGTAGAGAAGCTGCACTTGAAAGTAGAAACGAAATAGAAGATGCTCTAAGAGGAGCTGACATGGTTTTCGTTACATGTGGTTTAGGTGGTGGAACAGGTACAGGTGCTGCACCAGTTATCGCTGAAATTGCTCAAGGACTAGGTGCTCTTACAGTAGCAATAGTTACAAAACCATTTAAATTTGAAGGAAAGAAAAGAATGGACCATGCACTTCTTGGACTAGATGAGTTAAAGAAACATGTTGATACATTTGTAGTAATTCCAAATGATAGATTAAGAGATATAATTGATAAGTCAACTCCAATGATGGATGCATTTAAAGAAGTAGACAATGTTCTTAGACTTGGTGTTCAATCAATCAGTGACTTAATTAGTGTCCCAGGACTTGTTAACCTAGATTTTGCTGATGTTAAAGCAATTATGGAAAACAGGGGTCAAGCATTAATTGGTATTGGCGTTGGTTTTGGAGATAACCGTGCTATTGAAGCAGCTAAACAAGCTGTAAGTAGTCCACTACTTGAAACAACTATCAATGGTGCAACTGATTGTATCATAAACATTACTGGTGGAAACAGCTTAACATTATTTGAAGCAGAAGATGCAGCCGAAGTAATTCGTGCAGCAGCTAATACAGATATTAACATTATATTTGGTGCAGTTGTAAATGAAGCACTTAGTGACGAAGCTATAGTAACAGTAATTGCAACAGGTTTTGAAGACGAAAGTGAACCTCTTTATCAACCATATGGTGCAAATAAAGAAAAAATAGAAGTATTAAGTAACGATGACGATGATGATTTGCCACCATTCTTAAGAAATAGAGATATATAGGCTAGTTAAAAACTAGTCTTTTTAATACTATTATTATAAAAAAAGAAAATAAAACATATAAAAAAAATAATACCATACTTATTATCTGTAATTTTACTTGCTATACTTATTATTACAACTATATTAATTATCTAATTTAAATAGTGAAGTAGATAGTTACAACATATCACACAGAAATAAGATATGACAATAATAGAAATATAATTAGTCAAACTAAAGAAATAGTAAGTATTAAAAAGACTGATAAAACAGCAATGGAACAAGAACAAGGCGCTTGTGTACTAAAATAATAAATACTACCATGATAAGGTAGTATTTTAATATATAAAAAAGCTTCCATTTCTGGAAACTTCTTTTACTATCTGTTGTAGTATTCAACGATAAGTGACTCATTAATTTCAGCATTAAGTTCTTCTCTCTCAGGATATCTTACATAAGTTCCTTCTTTTTTCTTAGCATCAAATGTAACGAAACTTGCATTACTTAATTTTGACTCTAAGCATTCATTGATAACTGGATGGTTCATAGAACTTTCTTTAACACTAATAATGTCACCTGGTTTAACTTGATATGAAGGAATATCTACAGATTTACCATTAACTAGAATATGTCCATGATTAACGATTTGTCTAGCACTTCTTCTAGTTTTAGATAGTCCCATACGATAAACGATATTATCAAGTCTGCTTTCAAGCATGATTAATAGGTTAGTACCATGCATACCTTTTTTCTTACCAGCAGCTTCAAATGTTTTCTTGAATTGCTTTTCAGTAAGACCATACATAATTCTTACCTTTTGCTTTTCAGCAAGTTGTATACCATATTCACTTAGTTTTTTTCTACTAGTTCCATGTTGTCCAGGAGCGCTAGTTCTTTTTCTAAGTTCTTTACCACTTTCTAATGTACTGAAACCAAGTCTTCTACTTTTCTTAAAAGCTGGTCCTGTATATCTTGCCATTATTACACTTCCTTTCATAATATTTGAAAGATAGTCTCTATTCTCATAAGTAGGGTGTTTACTTTGAACTTTCATTATTGGCTTATAACTACTAGTATAATTCACTCAATAAACGCGTTACTTAATTAATAAAGTCGCCATTTCTTCCATGAGATAAATTATACTAAAAAACAGTGTGAATTTCAAGTTTTTTCTTTATTTTTCTTAAAAAACATGATATTATAGATGTCACGAGAGGAAAAATACAATGAAAAACAGAAAATTTTATATAATTGACGCTAAAAATATTACAAAAGGTTATGACTTTATAAGTGATGGATATAATAGCAAATTTGCTTCAAGAAAGTGCTTATGTGAAATATTTAATAGCTATGGCTTACCTAAAGAAGCGCAAGTAATATTTGTTGAAGACTTCTTATTTAAGTTTAAACTAGCTGACTCAAAAGAGTTTGTCACTGATACTAACCTTGATATAAGTAGTTTAAAATGGGAAAAGACTACTGATGGTAAAACTATGGTATATGGTAGAAGCATTAATGACTATGATATGATTAAGTTTAAAGTAATCAAAAATAATGTATGTAATTATACTGAACTATTAAATTTCTTTAAAAAGTTAGATAGACTTAATTTACTTGATAACTATGTATACGCAGTAGAAGAAGTTTTTAGAAAAGACTATATAATTGATGAAAAGTTAGAAAATATTAAGTTACTCATAAAATAGTAGTAACTTTTTTCATTTTATACTTTTAGAATTCACTTCTTTGTGATAAAATAGTATATAGAGAGTAGGTGTAAACATGAGTAATAACATGGCTATTTTAATTGCAATATCTATATACTTATTAGGTTTTATCTTAATAATTGTTACTATATATTTAATGGAAAAGAATAATAAAAAGAAACTAGAAAGTGAGTTAACTAGGTTAGAGACACTGAAAAACCTAATTATTTCTAGTGGTATTTTAACTGAAATGGAAAAAGTTAAAGCCTTAATTAATAGTGAAACTCTAGAAAATATGTATAAGAAATGGGAAAAAAGGTATAACACTATTGAAAAAGAAGACATTCCTAGACTTACAGATAGTCTTTTAACATGTGAAGAATTAATAGAAAACAAAAAGTACAAAGAAGCAGGATATGAACTAGCTAAAACAGAAATTGATATTTACTATGTTAAAACAGATATGGAACTACTTTTAGAAGACGTTAAAGAAGTAACCTTAAGTGAAGAAAGAAACAGAAATGCAGTTACTAAACTAAAGAGCATTTATAGAGAAGTAGTAAATAAGTACACATCAAACATTAATGACTACAAAGGAATGGAAGCTAGAATTGACCTTCAATTTGAAAACATCAATAAGCTTTTGAGTGCTTTTGAAATTGTAATGGAACAAAATAACTATGAAGAAGTAGGAAAAATAGTACACGCTTTAGATGATTTAATTAAGAATATCAAGATAGTAATAGACGAAACTCCTACAGTAATTCTTCTAGGGAAAATGGTTATACCTAAAAAGATAAACGACATTTTAGCTACAGCAAATAAAATGAAGAAAGATGGATATAATATTGAATACATTAATCTAGACTACAACATTGAAGAAAGCGAAAAGAAGATTAACGATATATTTGACAGACTAAAAATGCTTAATTTATCTGATAGCATATTTGAACTTAAGACAATACTAGATTATTTTGAGAGTTTATTTGGAGACTTTGATAAAGAAAGACATGCTAAAAAAGAATATGAAGAATATATGAATAGCATTCAAAATAAATTAAATAGATTATCTTCAGTAATAAAGAATATTTATGAAGAAGTAAGCATATTAAAAGAAACTTATGCTCTTACAAATGAAGAATTAAATACACTTGACGTGATAAGTAAAGAAATTACTAGCGAAAAAGACTCATTTAAACAAATTAATGATAGAACATTAACAAGAACAATACCTTATAGTAGACTAAGTAATGACTGTGAGTTAATAAGTGTAAGAATTGCTAAAACAGAAGATAAATTAGAAAGCACAATTAAGAGTTTAGGAAGTTTAAAAGAAGATGAGTACCGTGCTCGTGAACAACTTACTGAAATTAGAACTATTTTAAAAGATGCTAAGGCTAAAATAAAGAGTTACAAAATTCCAGTTTTACCTAAAAATTACTTTGTAGAGTTGTCTGAGGCAAAAGAAGGAATAAACGAGATAATAGCTGAATTAGATAAAAAGCCAATTGTAATAAGTGACTTAAATACAAGAGTTGACACTGGTAGAGACTTAGTACTTAAGCTTTACACATTAAGTAGTGAACTAACAAAAACAGCAGGTCTTGCCGAAATGGCAATAGTATATGCAAATAGATATAGAAGTAGTTATAAAGAAATGGATATGACTTTAGAAAAAGCAGAAAAAGAATTTTTAAGTGGAGACTATAAAAAAAGTTTAGAAACAACATTAAATGCACTTAATAGAATTGAACCAGGTATTCATAAAAAATTAATAAGTGCTTTTGAAAGTTAGGGAGTGGTAGTTATGGCAAAGAAAAAAGTATCAAATGAAGTAAAAACTGAATTTCCTTATACAAAAGAACTTGAGGGATTAGGTTTAATTTTAATAGGTATATTAGGTGTAGGTAGGTTTGGCCCAATTGGGAGATTAATTAGAAGTTTTGCCGTGTTCTTATTTGGAACATGGTATGTACTATTTCTTTTGATGTGTCTTTTAGTAGGACTTATCATACTAATTAAGAGAAAAAGTCCAACATATATGTCTAGTAGACTACTTGGTGTATACATTTTAGTAGTTACTCTTTTAATCTTAGCTCATATTAAATATATAAAAGATAATGACTTAAGTGGAGCTAAAATAATAGAAACTACTGTTAATAATGTAGTGGCAACATTTGATAATTTTAATATGGTTAATTTTACAGGTGGCGGTATTATAGGAGCTTTACTAAGTACGGCATTCGTTAGTTTATTTGATATAACTGGTACACTTATAGTGTGTGCTGTATTTACACTTTTCGGTATAATCATGCTATTTGATATTACCTTAAGTGATGTGTTTGCATTTTTAACAAAGCCATTTAAGAAAAAACCTAAATCAATTGAAGAAATGGCAAAAGAGGGAGAAACAGAACTAGATAATAAAGAAAATGAAGAAGATAATAAAGTAGTAATTACTAACATAAACGAACTTCCTATACAAAAACCACAAATGACACATTTAGAAGAAGTAGCTTATGAAGAAAAAGAAATTAAGAATGATGAACCTTATGTTTTGCCACCACTTGACCTTTTGGTTGGTAGTAAAAACAGGGGAAAAGTAGATTCAACTGAATTTATTACTAGAAATAATAAGATACTTGAACAAGTATTTAATGACTTTGGAATAATGGGTAGAGTAAAAGAAGTACACGTAGGTCCTACTGTAACACAATATGAAATTGAAATAAAAGCAGGTACTAAGGTAAATAAAATACTTAGTATAAATAGAGAAATTGCTTTAGCACTTGCTGCAAAAGATGTAAGAATACAAGCACCGATACCAGGAAAGAGCACAATAGGAATAGAAATACCTAACCCTAAAACTAGTGAAGTTAAAATGAAAGACATTCTAGCTGGTATACCTAAAAAGTTAGATAATTCAAAACTTTTAGCGCCTCTAGGACTAGACATAATGGGTAACATTCAATATTTTGAAATCAACAAAGCACCACACATGCTGATTGCAGGTTCCACAGGTAGTGGTAAATCAGTTTGTATAAACAATATAATAACTTCAATTCTAATGCGTGCAAAACCTGATGAAGTAAAAATGATTTTAGTTGACCCTAAAAAAGTAGAACTTAATTGTTACGAAGGAGTTCCACACTTAATGCGTCCAGTAGTAACTGACCCTAAAAAAGCAGCAGTAGCTTTACAAAAGGTTTGCTTAATAATGGAAGAAAGATATGAGATGTTCGCAAATACTGGTACAAGAAATATTGCTAGTTATAATGAATATGTAGAAAAAAATAAATCAAGAAAACCAGAACTAGAGAAACTTCCATTTATATTAGTAATAATTGATGAGTTAGCAGACTTAATGATGGTAGCTAGTAAAGAAGTAGAAGAAAGTATAATGAGAATTACACAACTTGCTCGTGCTGCAGGTATACACTTAATTGTCGCAACACAAAGACCTAGTACAGATGTAATAACAGGACTTATTAAGTCAAACATTCCTACAAGAATAAGCTTTATGGTATCAAGTAACGTTGACTCAAGAACTATACTTGATATGGGTGGAGCAGAAAAACTTCTTGGTAAAGGGGACATGTTATTCTTACCACCTGGAGAACCTAGTCCAATAAGAATTCAAGGTTCATTTGTAAGTGACGAGGAAATCAATAGAGTTGTAGAATTTGTAAAAAGAAGTGGAACACCAAAGTATGATGAAAAAATGACTAACTTAGATAAGAGTCCACAAGAAGAACAAAAAGAACTTGAAAATACTAGCAAAATGGAAGAAGACGACCCACTATATAACGAAATAGTTGAGTTTGCAGTAAGAACTGGTAAAATAAGTGCAAGTCTTATTCAAAGAAAGTATCGTTTAGGTTACAACCGTGCGGCTAGAATAATAGATTTACTAGAAGAAAGAGGCATAATCGGACCACAAAACGGAAGTAAACCTAGAGAAGTATTATTCAAAATGAATAAAGAAGAAACAGGAAGTGAAGAAGAATGACACCACATATAAGTAGTGAAAAAGATAGTATTGCAAACGTTGTTATCATGCCAGGAGACCCAAAAAGAGTAGAATACATTGCAAAGAATTTTCTAGATAACCCAGTACTTGTTAATGATGTTAGAAAGGAAACTGCATACACTGGATTTTACAAAGGAAAAAAAGTAACTATATTTTCAAGTGGCATGGGTATTCCTTCAATGGGTATCTATAGTTATGAACTATTTAACTTTTATGATGTAAAAGCTATCATAAGAATAGGTAGTGCAGGAAGTTATGTAAAAGACTTAAATGTTAACGAGTTATTTCTAGTAGAAGAGTCTTATTCTACTAGCAGTTATAGAAAAGACTTTATAAATGACAATAAAAGTATTGTAGTATCTAACACTCAATTAAATGATTTAGTACTAGAAACAAGTAAAGAATTAAATATGAATTTAATAAGTGGAAGAGTACACTCTACAGAAGCTTTTTATACTGAAGGTTTTAGCATTGATAATATAGTCAATGAACATAACTGTAAGTGCGTTGAAATGGAGTCGTATAGCTTACTTACAAATAGCGAACACTTAAACAAAATGGCAACTTGCTTGCTTACTATAAGTGACTCATTTATTACAGGTGCGTCTCTTACTAGTGAAGAAAGAGAAACAAGCTTTAATAGTATGATTAAACTTGCATTAGAAACATCTTTAAAAATTGACTAATTTAAGAAAAACAAAATGTTTTTCTTTTTTTATGCCAAACTATAACTTTACACTTTTGTGTCAAAATTCGCGTAAAATTTCTATGTAAACTCAAAATAAAAAAAGACTTTTGACGTTTTTTGTCGAATAAATATAATAGAGAGAATAAAATCTCTAGAAAGGTGCGAAGTTATGAATTACTATAATGAAATAAAAAGTATTCTAGTAGATAATATAATTGGAAGAAAAGTAAGAGAGTATAAAAGTAATCAAAAAGACTTAGAAAGCTACTACAATGTAGGAAAACTTTTGGTTGAAGCACAAGGTGGAGAAGAAAGAGCTAAGTATGGAGATGGTCTTATTAAAGAATATTCTAAGAGACTTACAAGTGAGCTTGGTAAGGGGTATTCAATACAAAACTTAAAGGATATGCGAAAATTTTATCAGCTTATTCAAAAAAGCCAGCCATTGGCTGTCCAATTTAAAAATATAAATATCACTTGGTCAAATGTATGTGAAATAATGAGACTTACTAATGTAGAAGAAATAAAATACTATTTAAATCTATCAAATAGGTTATGTCTGACAAAACGTGAATTAAGGAAAAAAATTAAGTTAGACGAGTATAATAGACTTCCAGTGAAAGTTAAAGAAAAGTTAAGAAGTAATGAAGTAGTAAGTACAAGTGAGAAAGTGCCGTCTCCTGTTGTATTACAAGATTTGAAGGTTGATGGTAAACTAACTGAAAAGCTAGTTCAGAAGTGGATAGACGAAAATCCAGCAAACTTTTGTGAAGCTTTAGGTGAGGGATACACTTATGTTAAGAGTCAGTACAAAATTAAAATAGGTTCAAATTACAATTACATAGATGTTCTTTTATTTAATACAATTGATTTAAATTATGTAGTGGTAGAAATAAAAGTAACAGAACTAAAAAAAGAACACATAGGACAAATAGAAACATATATGAATTATGTTGATGCTAATTTAAAGAAAGAATTTCATAATAAAACAACTGGAATACTTCTGGTAAGAGAAAACAATAAGTGGCTAATTAATTACATAAATAATAATGGAATAATCGTAAGAAACTATATAACAAGTGAAGAACAAGTTAGTGAATGTTTAGGAGGGTTAAAATGAATTATTACTATGGATAAATATAAAAAAAGTTTAATTAAAGAATATTCTAAGAGACTTATAAGTGAACTAGGAAAGGGTTATTTAGCTAGAGTATTGAAAAAAATGAGAATATTTTATATGTTGGTTCAAAAAGGGCCGACACTGTCGGCCCTTTTTGAAAATGTAAACATAATTTGGACAAACATATGCAAAATAATTAAAAATATAGGCACTATTTTACAAAAAAGTATTTTACATAACTTAGAAGTTGTGCTATAATTTAGTTGTTAGCTGATTATGTGAGTCTTAGTAGTTATTTATTAACTAAATAGAGAGTTTACGTTTGGTGGAAGTAAACAGTTGATACATGGCGAAATCAAACTTATCTAGGCTAAAACGGCAACGCGTTATAGTATAAAGAGTATAGAAAAATTCTATAAATTAAGGTGGCACCGCTTATAAGTAGTCCTTAAGTTATAGGATTTTTTTGTTTAAAAGGAGGAATATGAGAAAAGAAACAGTAGAGCCAAAAAGTATATGGAGACATTTTAAAGGAAACACTATTGAAGTGATATGCGTATGCAAGCACACTGAAGACTTAAGTACACTTGTAGTTTACACACATGAAGGCAACATTTGGGCTAGACCCATAGAAATGTTTCTAAGTGAAGAAGACATAAGTAGTAGAGTAGATAACACTACAAACCAAAAATATAGATTTGAAAGGATAATAAAAAAATGATAGATATAAAATTAATAAGAGAAAACAAAGAATTAGTTAAAGAAAATATTAGAAAAAAATTTAAAGAAGAAAAGTTACCAATCGTAGACGAAGTATACGATTTAGACGTACAATTTAGACAAGCTAAAAAAGAAGCTGACGAATTAAGAAACGAAAAAAATAGATTAAGTGATGAAATCGGCTCATTAATGCGTGAAGGAAAGAAAGAAGAAGCTTTACTTATTAAAGACAAAGTAAACGATATGGCAAAGAGAATTAAAGAGTTAGAAAGTATTGAAGAAAGTGTAGAACCAAAAATTAGAGAACTTATGTATAAAATTCCTAACATCATAGATAAAAGTGTACCAATCGGAAAAGACGACTCTGAAAACGTAGAAATTGAACGTTTCGGAGAGCCTGTTGTACCTTCATATGAAATTCCATATCATGCAGATATACTAGAAAATTTAAATGGACTTGATAAAGAAAGTGCAGGACGTACTAGTGGAAACGGGTTTTACTATCTTATGGGCGACATTGCAAGACTTCATGAAGCAGTACTTGCATATGCTAGAGACTTTATGATTAACAAAGGATTTACTTACTGTATACCACCATTCATGATAAGAAGTGACGTTGTAAACGGAGTTATGTCATTTGAAGAAATGTCAGGGATGATGTACAAAATTGAAAATGAAGACTTATACTTAATAGGTACAAGTGAACACTCAATGATAGGTAAATTTAAAGGACAAATTATTGATGAAGACAAGCTACCTATCTCTCTAACAAGCTATAGTCCATGCTTTAGAAAAGAAGTAGGTGCCCATGGTATAGAAGAAAGAGGAATTTATAGAGTACACCAATTTGAAAAGCAAGAAATGATAGTGCTTTGTAAAAAAGAAGAAGGAATGGACTGGTATAATAAGATGTGGAGTTATACTGTAGAATTCTTTAGAAGTATGGGCGTTCCTGTTAGAACCCTAGAGTGCTGTAGTGGAGACTTAGCTGACTTAAAAGAAAAAAGTTGTGACGTTGAAGCATGGAGTCCTAGACAACAGAAATACTATGAAGTAGGAAGCTGTAGTATTTTAGGAGATGCTCAAGCAAGACGTCTTGGCATAAGAAGTAAAGGTGTAGATGGTACTAAATACGTAACAACACTTAATAATACAGTAGTAGCTTCCCCTAGAGGATTAATCGCCGTTATAGAAAATAACTATAATGAAGATGGAAGTATAACTGTACCTGAAGTTTTAAGACCATACATGGGAAAAACAGAAATAATTACTAAAAAATAACTATACTTATGGGGGAATTATGAAAGAAAAAGATTTAATTTGCAGTGAATGTGGATATGTTTATCCAATAAAGAGTAATAGAAATTTTGTTAAAATAAAAGGATTTAAATATGTTTATTGTTTTAGATGTGGAGAATTTACTAAACATCAAACAATAGACACTATAGACTTATATAAAAAAGAACTTGAAACAAAAGACACTTTAGAAATGTCTGGAAAAGATAGAATATGTAAAAGACTATTAAAAATTAAATAATAAAAAATGAATAAGCCACATACTATTAAGTAGGTGGTTTATTTTGAAAAAATATCTTGAATATGTAGGGCTAATATTAATAACTGTTTTTGGTTTTTATTACACAGACAAAGTAACAACACTAATGAATAGTAAAGACCCATTAATGATAGAAATAAAAGAATACAAAGATAAAATAAGTACTGATTGTAAAGAAGGATACCTTACAGAAGATGGTTTAGTTATGGGGACAAGTGGTTATGTAGTAGATGTAGAAGAGTCATATTCTAGAATGCAAGGACTTGAATTTAATAAAGATTTACTTGTTTTTAAAGAAATCAAGTGCAAAGTAAACACTAAAAACACTAAAGATACTCATATAATCAAGGGAAACGAAAGTAAAAACATGATAAGCATATTTATTAAAGTTAATGATTTATCTTATATTGAAGAAATAACTAATAAATTTAATAGTAACAACATTAAAATAAACATAATAACAAGCGGGGTTACACTAGAAAAGAATATAGACTTATTTAAAAATATTTATATGAAAGGTAATAAAATAGTTTATAATGGTATGGGTGAGTCTGATTTAGAAAAATTTACTAATGTAATGTCTAGCTTTAATTCAAATGAAAAAACCTACTGCATGGTATTAAGTTCAAACGAAGATTTAGAATATTGCAAAAATAAGAAAATAAACACTCTAAAAGCAAAATATATTTTTACAAAAGAAATATACCACAATACTTTAGTTAATTTAGATAAAGGAAATTTCTATGTATATAAAGAAAACTCTCTTATTAATGACGAAATAAACCCACTTATAAAATATATACAAGCTAAAAATATTAGTATAGTTGATATTGAGGAGCTTTTAAAATAGTTCTTCTTTTTTTAAACAAAAAATGACATAATGTACTTAAAGAAAAATTACCTAAGAAAGGAGTTAAACTATCTATAAAATAATTATTGAAATTAACGAAAGTGTATCAAGTGAAACTTTAAAGTAATTTTTGTATTTAAAAAAATACATTTTTTTATAAAAGTATTGACTTTTTGTACTTAATATGGTATAATTTATACATCAATGGGGGATAAGGTTAGTACAAAGGACACTACTATCTTCCATAATTGGAAGATTTTTATTATATAATAATTGACTATTAAAGTTAGTTGTTGTATAATAAAGACTTGTAATTCACAAAGGGGGAATTAATATGACAAGTGAATACATGGAAAAATTAAATAACATATTAAATGACTACAAAACAAAGGCTAGTGCTTTACTAGAAGAGTACTCAAAACTAACTAGTATTGATAGTGAACTAGGTAAGGAAGAAATTTCTAGAATTAAAGAAATCAAGCCAGAACTTAAAGATATCAAAGAGGCTATTACTGACTTAGAAAATGATATCAAAACTTACCAAGAACAAGAAGATAAAATAACTAATCTAGAAAACATCATAAATCAAAGTAATGATGTTGGGGCTAAATACTTAATTGGTAAAGAAAAATCTGAGTTAGAAAAAGAACACAATGAGTTAGGCGAAGCTTTAGTAAGTAAATATGCTGAAACTGAAGAAGAAACTAAAGACGTTCCAGTGTTTGATGAAAGCAAAACTTCAAGTAGAAAAATACTTTATGGAGTAGTTGCTGTTCTAGCAGCTTTAGGAATTACTATTGGTGTAGTAAGCTGTAGTAAACAAAACAAAAAACCAATAAGTGAAAACAATACAAATATCACTGAAGTAGATAATACTAAAGTAGAAGATGGTTTTGTAAATATAGACGATGCAGAAGCTGTTTATGAAAGAGCTACAGAAATTAAGTCAATGATAGATAGTAAAGTATCAAACAATGATTACTCTATAGAAGAAATAGAAAACATTCTTAAATGGATAAATGGTGGAGTACCTAGTGAAGTTGGACAAGAAGAAGCATTATTTGCAATAACAAGAGTAGAAAACTTAATGAATAAAGAAAATCAAGAAGAAGTTACTAGTCCATTAGATTATAGTATGTTCTTCTTAGATGGAACTCAAGGTAAAGAATTAGCTTCTAAGATATATAATTCTAAAAGTGATTTAATGAGTACTAAGGGTAGTGAAAACTTTAAAGCTAGTGCTACAGAATTTACCAAGTTAATGGTTAATTCTTGGGTATTAAATGGTACTAATAACGAAATAAGTAGTTATGTACTTGAAACTAGTGGTATGAAAGCCTTAATAGATACTTACTTCTTAAATACTTATGCTTATATAGATATTCCTGTAGAAGTAGAAGTAATGGGAGCAAAACATGATTTAGATACAATAGCAAGTGCTGTAAATGAAGCAAATTGTAAAACAACAGTAACAGCTGATAATGGTGAAACATTTGATACATATATGAATAAATTTAGTTCAGATATGATTGGAATGGTTACTGAAGCAACATTAAATAAAAACAATAGTAATAGTTTAACATTAAAATAAGTTGAGGGGGGAGTATTATGTATAGTAATGAAAAAAATCCAGGAGTAAACTGGAAAGATATAATAATTAAAGTTGTATTTGTATTCTTATTTGTACTACTATTAATGTGGTTATTTAAGAAAAGTACACCTAACATGACACCTTTTTATAGCAATGTATTTAGAGAAAATATTAAATACATGCAAGATGCAGCAGAAAGTTATTACACTAACGAAAGATTACCAAAGAATATTGGTGATACTGCAGAAATAACTTTAGGTGAAATGATTAGAAAAAATATGATACTTGAATTCGTTGATAAAGATGGAAACGAATGTGATAAAGAAGCTTCATATG
This sequence comes from uncultured Bacilli bacterium, assembly GCA_934087065.1. Taxonomy (GTDB): domain Bacteria; phylum Bacillota_I; class Bacilli_A; order RF39; family UBA660; genus CAG-628. The sequence continues at coordinate 1,538 of CAKOIS010000008.1, read as the reverse complement.
TACAAGTTGTTAAAAACAAAAATGATTACACTTTAAAAGTAAACTTAGTATGTCCTACTGAAAAGAACTTTGTTGAAAAAACATTAGGATGCTATAATTACTGTGAAGATTGTGATAAAGAAGAAAAGGTTACTGAATATCAATTTAAACAAGCTACAAGTAAGACTAATGTAAGTTATACTTGCCCAAGTGGTGGAACACTAAAAGATGGTGTATGCTATGTTTATGGTAATAGTAGTTATAAAGCTACTGAAGTAACAAGCACTAGTGAATATTACTGTCCAAATGGTGGAACACTTAAAAATGGTAAGTGTTATGTAACTAAAGATGAAAGTCATGCAGCTACAGAAACTACTAAAACTGGTGTTTACTATTGTAAAGACGGAGATACACTTGATGGTAAGATTTGTAGAACAAGTAAAAATAGCACATATACAGCTTACACTAGAACTATTTACGAAGGTGGATATTACTGTCCAGAAGGTGGAGAACTATGGGGTAGCAAGTGTTATGTAACAGATTCATATAATGATGTTAAAACAGCTACATATAATTATAGTTGTCCAAGTGGATATACATTAAGTGGTACAAAGTGTGTTAAGAAAGTTACAAATAATGGTAATAGTTATAATGCTACAAAAACAACTGGTAGATCTACTACTTATGATGCAACTTTTGGTAAAACTTATAAAAATGGACAATTCCAAAAAAAGCCAGCAGGTTACACTTGTTCAACTAGTAAACAATATATTTGTACTTCAAGTTCAAATTGTCCAGGATATGTAACTGTTTATACTGGATGTTATAAGAAAACTTATAGTTGTCCACAAGGTGGAACATTAAATGGAACTAAATGTACAATTCCTGGTAAAACAACTTATAGTTGTCCATATGGCGGAACACTAAATGGTACTATATGTAAAGTTGCTGGAAGTACTTCAACTGTTTCAGTTGATGCAACTAAGAATTATACTTGTCCAAGTGGATATAGTTTAAGTGGAACTAAATGTTATAAGAAAGTATATGATGAATACACTTATAGAGCAACATGGGAAGATGAAGAAACAGAGCGTTATTGTAATTCAGGTGATACTCTTAAAGGTAACACATGTTATACAACAAAAGAAACAACATATAATGCTTATATAACAAAAGGTGAGACAATTTATACTTGCTCATCAGGAGAAAAACTAAATGGTAAGTTATGTTATAAAACAGTTACATCAAGTTATAATGCTTCTAAGAAAACTGGAAATAAAACATTAAGTTGCCCAAGCGGTGGAACATTAGATAGTAAAACTTCTACATGTAACTCAAGCGTATTAAAATCTAAATATAATGCAACTAAAGTAAGTAAAGTATCAAACGGATACATCTATAAATGGAGTACAAGTGAAACTCTAGAAGGATGGGAACGTACTGGTGCTACTAGACAAGTTGAAAAAACAAAATAAATAATTAAAAGTACTTGAAAAATAGTACTTTTTTTGATATCATTTATTATGTAATAAAGATAGAAGGTGAACATATGAAAACTT
>CAKOIS010000007.1 GCA_934087065.1 uncultured Bacilli bacterium | reverse complement strand
TAACTATAGTTTTTCATGTGCAATTAAATGGATAGAATAACTCTACCCATTTTTTCGTGTCTTAAAAAGAAAGGAGAGCATTAAATATGCAAAGAAAGCAATTAACACTTGTAATAGTAAGCTTACTTGTAGTAGTACTAAGTGTATCACTAGCTTACTTTACAACACAAATAATAGGAAAGGGAAAAGATGTAAGTGTAACAAGTGCTAACTTACAAATAGTATTTACAGATAGTGATGGAGCTTTAACAGAAACTGATATAGAACCAGGCTGGCAAAAAACTAAAACATTTACTATTAAAAATGATACTAAGACAGAATACAAATATAATATAGTAATAAAAGATTTGTTAAATACTTTTGTAACAGAAGGATATTTACAATACAAAATAACTAGTACAAACAATGGATACAATATGACTGAGTTTAAAGATATACCAAAGTCTAGTATAGCAACAGATACAATACTAGCTTATAGTGTATTAATACCTAATGGAGTAACACAAAGTTACACTATTGAATTTAAGTATGCAAATGATGAAAGTGTAGACCAAAGTGATGATATGGGTAAGAAACTAAGTGGAACACTATTTATAACTGGGGGAACAGAAGAGCCGACACTTTTAAGTCAAATACTAGCTGATAACCCAACAAGAAGTACAAGAAGTAATAACAATAATGGCACAAATAACTTTGCAACACCTTTAACTACAACTACAACAGGAACACTATTTACTTCAACAGAAAATATAACAGGTATAACAGACTCGCCAAAAGAAGTATACTACTATGCAGGAAATACAACAAACAACTGGGTTAAAATTGCAGGTTACTACTGGAGAATAATAAGAACTAATCATGACTCTAGTATAAGACTACTTTATGTAGGAACAAGTCATGATACAACCACTGGTAACATAGGAACAAGTAAATTTAATACCAACAGTAATAGTCCAAAATACGTAGGATACAAATATGGAGAAGATACATCACTTGATACAATTAGAAATAATACAACAGATAGTACAATAAAAACGTTTATTGATTTGTGGTATCAAAACAACTTAATAAATTATACAAAATACTTAAGTACAAGTGCAGTATATTGTAATGATAGAAGTTTAGGAACAGGACAAACATATAGTGCAAGCGCTGAATTCAACTTTGCACCATACTATAGAATGGACTATGATACAAATGGAGCAGAAGCAAACCCATCATATAATTGTACAGATATAAAAGGCGCATTCAGCGTAGATAATACAAGTGCAAAACTAGATTATCCTGTTTCTTTAATGACAGCAGATGAAATAAGTTATGCAGGGGGAGTAGCATTCCAAAAAATGAGTACACCATATGCATGGTTTATAAGTAATAGTACTGGAACACAAGTATCAACTTCTTGGTGGTCCTTGTCGCCTATGCGCTGGGATGGGTCTGACGCGCGCGTGTGGAACTGGAATTCCGGCAATGCGTACTTGCACAACAACTTCGTGGACCTCACTAGCGCCGTGCGTCCCACCATTTCTCTTAAATCTTGTATCAAATATAGTACAGGAAATGGGACATCAGAGACACCATATGAAATAGTGGAAACTTCAAGTGGATGCTAAACTGTGTCTCTTGACGACCGTCCGAAAACCCTTTCGGACGTTTCCACTGACGCAAGTTGGTGGTAAGCAAAAAAATGAATACTGACTAACCTGTGCTAGAAAGACTAATACTTTCTAGCGCGTGAGTGCCAGTTGTGAAAATTTAATTTTGGTATCAAGTGTGATAACACTTTTGATATGGGGAATAAGCTATAAAGTACGTGTGGCTTCAGATTGTCTTACTCGTGTGGTCCTTGTCGCCTACTAACTGGAATGGGTCTAACGCGAACGTGTGGAACTGGAATTCCGACAATGCGAACTTGAACAACAACAACGTGGACAACACTAACGCCGTGCGTCCCGCCAATTTCTCTAGAGTTTAAGCTTAAAATGTATTGTAAAAATCATTTTGTTAATGGGTTTATATTTAAAAGAAAACTCATAATAAAAGTTATGGTAGACTAAGATATAGAGAAATAAGTTTATTTTCTAAATTAGTAATAACTTGAATACAGTAAATGTCAGTCCATATTCTTTAGTAGGAAAACCGAAACAGAGTAAATAAGGGACTTAGACATTTGTAAATATAAAGCAGTAGAGCTGAAACTCTACTGTTTTATATTTGTTATTTAAATATGAGAAGTGAAAGGTGTTTGTAGTAGAATTTTTTATTACAAAATTAGCGAACAAAAGGTTGACAACGTGATTGGCTTATGTTAAAATTGAATTAGAGTTAAAGGAGTGATAGTATGGAGTATGTAATATTAGGTTTAGTTGTATTAGTAGTAATATTGTTAATTATAGTGTTATTAAATATTAAAAAGAATAAAGAAAATGATATTTCTTTAAGTAAGGTAGAAGGAGATATTATAAGGGAAATTGGAGATTTTAAGTTAAATTTTTCTAGAGATTTAACTAGTGATTTTGATAAATTAAATGATAGAATAGAGCACAAACTTAATATGATTAATGATAAAGTTAATGAAAGACTTGATGTGAATTTTGAAAAGACTAATAAGACTTTTGCGTCAGTTTTGGAGCGTCTTGCTAAGATAGACGAGGCACAAAAGAAAATAGATGGCTTATCTAATGATATAGTGAGTTTACAGTCAGTGTTAACAGATAAGAAAAGTCGTGGTATTTTTGGAGAAGTTAATTTGCATCAAATATTATCTAGTGTTTTTGGAGAAAAGAATGATAAAGTTTATAGTTTACAATATTCTTTAAGTACTGGCGTTATTGCTGACGCGATAGTTTTTGCACCATCTCCATTAGGTAGAATTTGTATTGACTCAAAGTTCCCGTTGGAGAACTATAGATATATGCTAGAAAAAGGAATAACAGATGAAGAAAGAATAAGAAGAGAAAAGATGTTTGAAAGTGATGTGAAAAAACATATTGATGCAATTGGAAGTAAGTACATAATAAGTGGAGAAACATCAGATGAAGCAATAATGTTTTTGCCAGCTGAAGCTATATTTGCTGAGATAAATGCATACCATCCAAACCTTATCAACTATGCTTATTCAAGACATGTATATATTGCAAGTCCTACTACATTAATGAGTTTACTTACACTCGTTCAAGCAATTTTAATGGGTATGGAAAGAGATAAATATACAAGTATTATTCACACTGAATTAAATAAACTAGGAGAAGAATTTATGCGTTATAAAGAAAGGTGGGATAAACTTAGTCAACACATGGAGACAGTTAACAAAGATGTTAGAGATATCCATATTACTACTGATAAAATAAGCAAAAGATTTGACGAGATTAGTAATGTTAATATAGAGAAAAATAAAGAAATAGGGGGTGAATAAATGAGTGATGATGAGCTAAAAGAAAAAGTAAAAGAACTAGTTGATAAAATAGACGACGAAGAGTTATTAAATGATTTAGGCGCATTTATACAAATAGCGAAAACGTATATTAAATTAGGGCCATATTTAATAGATTTTAAATATAAAGATATTAATATTAGACAAATAAGTGACATGGATATTAGTAGTTCAATTAATTTGACTAAAGAATTGTTTTCTAAATATTGTGTGCAGCTTGAAAATATTGATATAGATAAGCTAATTAATGAAGGTGTAATTATATTTAATGATCCATCAAATAGTAAAAGTGACTATGATAAAATTATTGGCTCTACTAGTGTGGTTTGGAATGAAACCCCCAAAGTGACTACAACAAACAACGGCAAAGTTACAGATGCAGTAATGCTTTCTCATGAACTAGCACATTACATTTATGGTTGTCCAGAATCTTATAACGACACATTTAAGTCAGAAATATATGCAATTTTTGTAGAAAGTTTAATGCTTGAAAATCTTGATAAAATGGGTTATCAAAAAGATACACGCTTATTTACAAAAATAAGAGTTGCTAATGCATATAGCTGCACCAAAGAAATCTATAACACATTATACGTTTTAGAAACATATATGGCTTTTAAAGATATTTCAAAAGAAAGAATGTCTAGACTGTTTCCTGGGTTGTCTTTTGAAGATTATGATTATATAATAAATGATGTAAAGCATTTTCTAGAAAAGAGAGAAAATGAAACAGAAGATGCATATGATAGAAGAACTAACATTACAATTAAAATGAGATACTTAATTGGATGCTTAGTAGGTAGACATATTGCAAAAAGATTTATAAGTAATAAGTCATATATTAATGTAATTAAAGAGTCTTATAAGTATAGTGAATATAATCTAATTGAGTTTTTAAAAGCAATAGAAGTAACGTTGTTTGATTTAAGAAAAGAAGTTGTTGACACAATAGATGAATTAAATAGACATGAAAAAATAAGGTAAAAAATAGTACCGTTAAAATGAAGGAGGAGAGATTATGGAATTGTTAATACCTATAGGAGTTATAGTACTAATTGTAATATTTAGTTCTATAAGACAAATTAATGAATATGAAAGGGGAATAAAATTTAGATTTGGTAAGTTTAAAAAGATAATGAACCCAGGGTGGAATTTAATCTTACCAGTTATTGACTCATTTAAGAAAGTTGACATAAGAACAAAAGCAGTTGACGTACCAGAACAAGAAGCAATTACAAAAGATAACGTATCAATTAAAATTAATGCAGTATTATACTATAAGATATTTGATGCATCTAAAGCAATACTTGCAGTTGAAAACTTTAATTATGCAGTAAGTCAACTAGCGCAGACAACAATGAGAAATGCAGTTGGTAGTGTAAGCTTAGACGAATTATTAAGTGAAAGAGATAAAATAAGTACTGAAATATGTAAAATAGTAGACGAGGCAACTGACCCATGGGGAATAAAAGTTGAAAACGTAGAATTAAAAGATATTAGTTTACCTGAAGAAATGAAAAGAGTAATTGCCCGTGTTGCAGAAGCTGAAAGAGAAAAACTAGCAGTTATCACAAAAGCTCATGGAGAAGTAGAAGCAAGTGAGAACCTTAAAAAGGCAGCAGAAAACTTAAGCATGGCCCCTGGTGCTTTACACTTAAGAACTCTTGAAACTCTAAATGATTTAAGTAGTGACCAAAGTAACACAGTAATATTTGCACTTCCTATTGAAGTATTAAAAGCAGTAGAAGGATTTGCTAAAAAGAATGACTAACGAAGAATTAAAAATAAAAGTAGATGAATTTTTATCTAAAAATAAACTAAGTGGGTTAGTATTAAATAATTTGACTTTGTTTATTAAGATAAGTGAATTATATTTGGACTTAAAAGAAGAACTAGAAGATGTTAAGTTTAGCAATGTTGATTTAGAAAATTATAAAAGACTTGATTTATATACAAAAATAGATTTAGTTAAAAAACTTTTTGAAAAGTATAACTACCCAATAAGTAATGAGACAATTGATAAAATACTATCTGATGGTACAATTGATTTTAGAGAATATGAGTATGACAAAGACTATTTACCAAGTGTACATAGAGGTATAGTTGCTGGATGCGCAGGAATAAAAGACGATTTTAGGTTTATCTCTACACCAAACTCAGGATACATAACTGACGCAGTGATATTAGCCCATGAACTAGCTCATTATACTGTTGGAATATCTGAAAATACAACTGACCATATGGAGAGTGAAAGCCTAGCGATATTTACTGAATTCTTGATGGAAGACGAGTTATCCAGTATGGGATACAAAGAAGAAATGAAGTATGTTAGAAAACTAAGGTTTAAAGATACTTTAAATAAAAGCTATTTAATACGTATTATGGCATTCATTAATGTTTACTTTACTTTCGGAGACTTTAAGTATGATAGCTATAAAAAGTTATATGGGAAAATGACTGAAGAAAACTATAACAGTGAGTTAGCAAAAATAAAAGATTATTTTAGTAGTGAAGTAGAAGACTTGAATCCACAAAGAAGTTTATATTATATTTTCGGATGTGTGCACGCTTACTATATGTATGATAAACTAAAGAGTGATAAAGCATATATTAACAACATCTACCAAGCATTCTCCATACCTTACAGGACTGACTTACAAAGTTTTTCTGAAGCATTAGGAATATATGAGTTAGAAAGTGATTTAAAAGAAGCTATCACTTCATACAAAACTGAACTTAATAATGAAATGAAAACATTATAGTATAATTTACAAAAATAAGACACTTTAACTAGACACTTTGTCTAGTTTTTTTGTAAACACATTGTCTAAAAAATGAAAATTGTAATTGACAAATAATTATGATATCATATTAATAGGAAAATAAGGTGGTTAGTGATGAACAATAATTTTGAAGCAATAAAAAGTTTAGTAAGTTTACTTGTAAAGAAAGCTGGATTTGACATTAACAGTAACTATAGTGAAGAAGAACTTGCTAAGACAAAAGAAAGTATAAAAAAATTACAAAGTGAAAAAGAAGTTAGTAATAATCAAAAAACTCTTAGTAAAATAATTGATGCATTAAAACTAAGACAAGCAAATTGGGAAAACAATGCTGAAATAGTTGGTAAAAGCTTACTTAATGCATATAAAGAAGGAAAAGAGTATACTAGTGTTAAAGCTAGAATAGAACTTCTTGGTAACCTTGCAAGTAAGGGTACAGAAAACTTAAGTGCTGGAAACCTTTACACAAGACTTAATGAACTAGAAAATAAGTATAATGAACTAAACGACAAAATTAATACTTATGAATACAAGAATACTGAAGAAAGAGAAATGGACGAGAAATACAAAACTTATCTTGATAACAAAATAGACTCACTTAATGCTGAGTTAAAAACAGTAAACAAAGAACTAGACGAGTTAAGAGAAGTTGAGTTAAAAGATGTAAACATTGTTAATAAAATAAAAGATTACATTGATAAGTTAGATAAAGACTTATCAAGAATAGACAGAGTTCTTAATGAAGGAGTAAATACAGACATCTCATTTGAAGTATACGAAAGACTAGAAAATGCAAAAACTGATTTAGAAAGTAAACAAGAAAGAAACAAAGATACATTAGAAAAAGCTGAAAAGATGTTAGAAAATGTTAGAAATAACAGAACAAATAACAATAACAAGAAAGAAATTTTACTAGACGAACTTGATAAATGTACTACAAAAATGAATAATGTATCTAACAAACTAAAAGAAGACAATTATGTTAACACAACTGAAAGAATAATGGACATCAACGAGAAAGAAAAGATTAGACTTGAAATAGATTACTTAAAAAATAAAAAAGATGTAATTTATGTTGATGCTGGTAAAGTTAAAGAAGAACTTATAAAAGAATGGTCTAATACAAAAAATAATGTGGATAAACAAGAAGTTGTTAACAATAATTTTGAAGAAACTGATACTTTTACAGAAAAAAATGTTGATAATGATGTAGTTATTAACACTGAAGAAGAAACACCTAGTGAAGTAATAGAAGAGCCTAAAGAAATAGTTCCAGAAGTTATTAAAGCTGAACCTGTAAAGAGTTTAGAAGAAATCTTAGAAAAAGAAGAACTAGATTTAGAAGAAAAACCTGTAAAAGAAGAGACTAAAGAAGTTATTAAAGAAGAATCAAAAGAAGAAGCAAAAACAGAAGAAAAGAAAAACAAAAGAATAGAATTGGATTGGTGATAATATGAACTATCGTGCATTAGAAGACTTAATTGGTATACTTGTCAAAAAGAGTGGTTACAAAATAACTGACTTAAGAGTACTAGAAGACACTGACTATTTAGCGTCAAGAAAAAACTATTTAACTGAAGAAATAGATAGTATTAAAAGTAAGTTAGATACCCATGACTATATTGACAAAGATAAGAAAATTAAAGATGAAGAAGAAAAGAAATATCTAACAGAAACACTAAATAATCTAAAAAATCAGAAGAGTGAACTAGAACTAAAGTTAAATGATAAAACTTTAAAATGTAAAGTTAAAGCAAAAACTACTGGCGAAATTGAGGTTATTACTAAAGAGCTCAACAGTGTCGAAGAATTAATAGAAGTAGTAAACTATAAACTTGAAAGTCTAAGCTACATGGACGATTCAGACAAAAGCAAAGACGAAGTTTACCTTAACACTTTAGAAAGAGAGTTATCTTTAATAAACGAAGCACTTGATAACAAAGAAAAGAATTCTATATTAATTGGAACAGAACTACTTAGTGCTTTTAAAAACAATAGAACTTTAGTAGAAGTAAAAGATTTACTTGACACTTTGACTGAGCGTGCTAAAAGTAATTATGAACGTACATTAGAAGAAATAAAAGGTAGCAATATTTTTGAACTAATTGATGAATACAATAACAAGAAAAACGATGTTACAAGCATCTTAGAAAAAAATAATTACTCAAGTGACGAAATTAAAGAAAGTTTATTTGAGAAGACTAAGTATCATAACAAAAGAATTGAAACATTTAAAAGTACTATTACTGGAATAGAAAAAAGAAAAGAAGAATTAAACACTCTTATTGATGAGTCAAAAAATCTTTTCCTTAGCACAAGAATAGAAAGACTTAAAAAAGAAGAAAAGCTAAAATGTCTTGAAGAATTATTATTTAATGAGTCAAATTTAAACAACTTGGAAAGCGAATATGCTAGCATCATAAATTTATTAAACGACGAAATAAATAGTGATAAATTTTTAGAAAATAAGTATGAACTAGATATAGAAAACTTTAATGAAGAGTTAAGAAACTTAGATATAAACTACAATAACTTACATAACGAAATAATTAAGGAAGAAAGAAGTCTAGAAATACTTAATGATAGAATTCAAAATGATGGAGTAGATACATTAAGTAAATTTGAAGACAAGATTAAACAACTTGAATACACTAACAGAATAAATAGTTTATATAATGAACAACAATACTTATATGTTAACGTTGATGTTATAAAAGAAGAAATAGAAAGTATTTGGTCTAGAGGGGACGACACACAAACAAGTAAAGCTCCTAAAATAAAAGAAGAATTAGTTAAAACTACAATGTATGATGAAGACGAAGAAGAAACTAAAGAAAGTAGTTCAGTAGAGGCTCAAGAAACATCTAGCGAAGAGCCTGTAAAAATTGAGAATACAACTGACGAAGAAGTAAATAATAATGAAGAACAAGAAGTTATAGAAGAAAAGACTGACGACGACTTTCTAGAAGATATTGATTATTTTGAATAAGAAGCCGAAATAGGCTTTTTTATTTTATTGCACATCTATTGTTGTTGTGATAAAATTGATTTATAAATGGATGTGATAATATGAAATGGAATTTAGAAGAACTATTTAAAAATGAAGAAGAACTTTTTAAAGAAATTGATAACATAAAAGTAAGTTTAAGCAAAATAAAGAAATATGAAAGTATTGTTTTAGATAGCAAATCTTTAGTAGCGTTATTAGATACAAAATGGTTAATTAAAGAAAAAGTAAATAATGTGCTAGTATATTGTTCATTAAAATATTACAAAAATGTTAATGATTTAGAATGTGCAAATTTGAAAAAGACAGCCGAAGAATTAAATAGTGAAACCGAGTATACACTTCACTTTATTGATGAAAAAATACTAAAATTAGGAAAAGAAAAAATAACAATGTACATGAGTGAAAATTCAAAATTAAATGTATATTCTTTCTATTTGGAGAATTTATTTAGATTAGAAAGTCACGTTGAAAGTACTGATGTGACCGAGAAAATAAAAAATAATGTAAATAAAATCAATGAAGAATTAAATAAATACAACAATTTATTAAAAGAAACAAAATATGGAAAAATTAATTATGGTAATGAACAGATAGAAATAACTTCTTCTAATTATGGTAAACTTATTTCCAGTAAAGATAGAGAAATAAGAAAGTTAACGTATATAATAGCAAATAAAGAATTTGATGTAAATAGCGAAGTTTTTGCAAATATTTTAAATACAATTTATGGTTACAGAATAGAAAATGCTAAACTAGAAAACTATGATAGCGTGCTTGAAAAAGTATTATATGAAGAAAACATAGACAAAAGAATTATTAGCGTTTTAATAAGTCTTGTTAATAAAAACTTGCCTGAAATGCAAAAATACTTATCACTAAAAGCTAAAAAACTTGAAGTAACCTCGCCACATCTATATGACTTTAACGTGCCATTTGTTACAGATTTAGGAATAAACTATACTTTAGAAGATGCAAAAGAAATAATTCTAAATACCCTAAAACCACTAGGTATTGAATACCTTAATGTAGTCAAATATCTTTTTGAAGGCCACATTGATGCTATACCTGACGAAAACAAACATCAAAGTATAACATTTTCATGGAACACATATTCATTTCTAAATTATCGTGGTACATATAGAGATTTAAAAAACTTAATTCATGAAACTGGACACATCGTTAATTATTATCTTTCAAAAAATAAAGTACCATTTATTTATGAAGACAGCTCAGTATTTATTGGAGAAACAGCGTCTTTAGTAAATGAAATACTTTTAAACAAATATCTATTTAAAACTGCTAAAACTAATGAAGAAAAGATATTCTATCTAAGTAAAGAAATAGAAAACTATTTTACGACTGTATTTAAACAAACAATGTACACAGAATTAGAAAGTACTTTATACGCTTTAAAAGAAAAAGAACCATTAACAAAAGATATATTAAATAAAGAGTATCTTGATATTATAAAAAAATACTATGGTAATCAAATTGATTATACTGACGCGTCTATTACAGAGTGGACTAGACTTGGACATCTATATAGATGGAGTTATTATCCATACAAATATGCTACTGGCTTATTAATTTCAAGCTTAATTGTAGATTTGATAACAACTAACAAACTTAGCACTGACAAATACATAGAATTTTTATCTAGTGGAAGTAGTAACTATAGTTTAGAATTACTTAAAATATTAAATATTGATTTAACAAATTCTTTAATTTTGCAAAATGGTTTTAATGTTGTTACAAATGATATAGATACTCTTATAAAATTAAGTACTAGAAATCAAAATATAGATATGATATAATTGACACATAAGGGAGGTTTGACATGGAAAGTAAAGAATTTGATTTAGGTATTATTCTTTCATTAACAACAGGTAGAATATTTGCTAAACTTGATAAACTTTGTGACGCAGTTGATTATTTAACAAATGATAAAATATACACTCATCAAATGATTAGAGTATTACCTATATTAAAAGAATATGTTTTATCTACATATCCTGAATTAAGAGGAATTGGAGAAGAAGAAAAATTTGAAAATGTGAGTGAAATACAATTATTCTTAAAAGAACAAAAAGAAAAATTTGGTAATAGCTTAAAATTAAGTCCAATTTCTAAAGACATGGGTTATCAACATATAGACCCTATAATTGAAGCATCATTTTTATTACAAAAAACTAAAAAACTCTAGATATTATTCTAGAGTTTTCTTTTGCTTACATAAATATAAGAATTAAAATTCCAAGTATTAAAGTGTATAAGCTGAAATATTTTAAATTACCCTTTTTAACCACGCCTATAAACCATCTTAAAGTAAAGTATGACACTACCATTGAAGCAATAAATCCAAGTCCATAAGGAAGTATGATGTCATGTAAGTTAGAAGTTTCTAATAAATCCTTGAAACCAAGTAGTGTAGTACCAACGCTGACTGGAATATAAAGCATAAATGAGTACTTTAATGCTGTTTCTCTATCAAGTTTTCTAAATAAGCCACCAATCAATGTAGAACCACTTCTACTTATTCCAGGAATTAAAGCTACAACTTGAGTAAGTCCAATAACAAATGAGTCCATTATATTCATATCACTTTCTTTTCTTTTACCTCTGATATTACTAACTAAAAGTAAAAATAAACTTGTAACTAAAAATGCAATTCCTACAATTGTCATATTATTAAGTTTTTCTTCTATCGCGTCTTTAAATAATAATCCCATTATACCAACTGGAATACTACCAAGCACAATTAACCAGCAGTATTTAAAATCCCTTTTGGTTTCTTCATTCTTTACTTTAAAATACATAAAGAAATTCTTAATAAGTTTAATTAGATCATCTTTATAAATAAGTAAAATAGCAAGTAAACTACCAAAATTAACAACAATTTCAAAATTTAAGTCACTTGTGGTAATTCCAAGAAGTTTCTTCAAAACAAAAACGTGCCCACTTGAACTAATTGGTAATGGCTCGGTTAAACCTTGCACAATACCCAAAAATACATAAATTAATATCTCTTTCATAATATCACCAATATAATTATATACTAAAACTTGTTATAAATAAATACTATTTAAGTAGGGAGTGTAAATATGTTATTCAAATTTTTAACTTTAATTATAGGAATACTTTTAACTGGATTTAGTTTAACATTCATTATAATATATATAAATTTATTAAGCATCGGGTATACTTTTATAAATTATGTAAACTATATATCTAGAAGGTGGGAATGTCTACTTATAATTCCTGGAGTACTTTTAATAATTTATGCTTTAAGGAAAGGAAAATAACTATGGTATATGTGTATGATATATTAGTAAATTTTAATGATACGCTTTATGATTTTTATGACTGGAAGACAATAGACGATTTTTATCACGTAAGAAGGTGTCCATTATTTAAGGTTAAAACTAATATTTTAGGAGATTTGACATACAAAAAAGTAAGAATAGCTGAAGAGTTTCTAAGTGTAGTAAAAGATAAAACACAAGTGTTTACATCAAAAAATGTAGAAACACTTGAGTACTCGTTTATAGTGACTGATGGAATAAATAGCCTTATGGTGCTGCTTGATAAAAAAGGTTTAGTTATAAAGAAGAGTAAATTTTTAATTAATGAAGAAGTAGAAATATCTAATATGTCTAAAACGATGAGAATGACTGCATTAGCATATAATGTGATTAATAATAATATCACCAAAAACAAAATGCTAAGAGACGAAAACACTTTAGTCGTTAAAATACTAGAAGAATTAGAAATTATAAAATTAGATGAAGAGAAAATTAATTATTTATATTATGAATGGTTTAATAAAGAAGCAGCTACAAATGCCTACACTTTGTTAGTAAAATCCATAAAAAAAGATTATACAGATAAACATCGTGAATTCTATTCTCTGTTAAATATGTTAACTGTAAAAAAATAGTATATATTAGAAATTTTTGGTTAATCTATAACTAGAGGTGGAATAATGAAGAAAATTTTAGTTATATGTTTAAGTGTGTTCTTATCAGTAGGGTGTAGTCTAAATAAAAATACTCCAACAAAGAAAGTAGAAGAGTTATTTAAAAAATATCAGAGTCTAGATAATGCAGTATTAGACGATTTAGAATTAGTTGTAGAAGGAACAACATTAACAACTGATTATCAAAAAACTACATACACTAATATTATGAAAATGCAGTACTCAGATTTAAAGTATACTATAGAAGACGAAACAGTAAATGGTGATGAAGCAACTGTTAAAACTAAAATAACAGTATACGATTTCTATAAAGCTCAAAAAGACGCTGAAAGTTATAAAAGTACTCATGAAAGTGAATTCTTAACAAATGACTCGTACGATAACGACAAGTTTATGGACTACAAACTTAAATCTATGCAAAACACTACTGACCGAGTAGAATACACAATAGAAATAAATTTAACTAAAGAAGATGGTAGTTGGAAAGTGTCGCCACTTGACAAAACTACATTAGAAAAAATACATGGAACTTATAATTATGAACAAGAATAAGTTCTTTTTTCTTTATTTAAAACATAAAATTTGCTATGAAAAAGATTATATTATTTGTTATTTTATTAATTCCAATTTTAAAAATTGATGCACTAGAAAGTTACGTTGTAATGGACACTAAAAGTTCTAGAATTTTATCCTCAAAAAACATGGACAAAAAGATGCTAATTGCAAGTACTACAAAAATAATGACATCCTTAGTAGCTTTAGAAAACGCAAGCACGACAGACGTACTCTGTGCAGGAAAAGAAGTACTAAGTGTCTATGGTTCAATGATTTATTTGGATGTAGGAGAATGTATGACCTTATATGATTTACTAGTTGGACTTAACTTGCGAAGTGGTAATGACGCAGCAATGGTAATAGCTACAGAGACTATTGGATATGATAACTTTATAAAAGAAATGAATATTCTTGCAAATAAGCTAGGAATGACATCTACCAATTTTAAAAATCCGCATGGACTAGATAATGAGACAGAAAATATAAGCACTGCCCATGATTTAGCTCTTTTAATGAGATATGCAACTACAAATAAGACATTTATGGAAATTACAAAATTAAAAAAGTATACACTCACTTCTAACGTTGAAGCTCACATTTGGTATAACAAAAATGAACTACTAAGAAGTTATAAATTTGCAACAGGTGGAAAAATTGGCTACACAGAAAAAGCGGGTTATATGTTTGTTTCAAGTGCAACTAAAGCAGGTGAAGAGTTAATTGTAGTAACAATGAAAGAAAAAGATAGATTTAATACCCACAAGAAGTTATATGAAGAGTATTTTAAAGAGTATGATAGCTATAAAATATTGAATAAAAAAACATTTAATATAAAAAGCGAATATTATAAAAACTACCACTTGTATATTAATGAAGACATAGAAGTAATGCTAAAGAAAGATGAAAGAGATAAGATTAAAATAGATATAGATATCATAAAAAAGAAGAAAGTAAAAGATAAAGAAGTAATAGGAAAAGCTAAAGTTTATGTTAACAATGAATATGTAACAGAAACTAATATATTTATAATTTCTAAACTTCAAAAAGAACATTCATTAAAAAGTAAGTTGTTTTTTTGGAAAAAATAATTTATAATGTAGTTGGTGTTATTTATGGAAAGATTACAAAAATTTATAAGTGAATGTGGTTATACTAGCAGAAGAAAAGCTGAAGAATTGATATTAAAAGGAAAAGTAAAAGTTAATGGAAGTGTTGTAAAAGAACTTGGTACTAAAGTAACTGATGCAGATTTAATAGAAATTGATAATCAAATTTTAAGAAAGCAAGAACATTCATATTTTCTTCTTTATAAACCACGCGGCGTAATAAGTGCAGTAACTGACGATAAAGGAAGAAAAACAGTTTGCGATTTAGTAAAAAGTGAAAAAAGAGTGTTTCCAGTTGGTAGGCTTGACTATGACACAACAGGCATAATCTTGCTTACAAATGATGGAGAACTATCAAATATTTTAACTCACCCAAAGCATGACGTTACAAAAGAATACTATGCAAAAGTTAAAGGTTTCTTTAAAAAAGAAGACGCTCTTACCTTAAGTAGCGGAATACTTTTAAATGGTAAAAAGACAAAAAAAGCTAGTTTCAAACTAGATAGATACGACAAAAAAACAGACGTAAGTTATGTAAAAGTTGTTATAACTGAAGGTAGAAACCACCAAGTAAAAGATATGTTTAACGCTTTAAATTATGACGTGGAAAAATTAAAAAGAGAAAAGTACGCATTTTTAGATTTAAGTGGTTTAAGAAGTGGGGAATATAGAGAATTATCTTTAAAAGAAGTTAAAAAACTATACAGTTTAAAATAAAAGAGTCTTACATTTGTAAGACTTTTTTTCTATTCTAGAACTATTGAAATAGCTTCAGTAGGACAACTTTCAATTGTATCTAAAAAGCTTTTCTTATCTTCAAGTTTAACTTCCTTTCCAATAGGTTCAGCTTGTCCGTTTTCATCAAAAATTAGATAATCTGGATGGTCATGAACACACATTCCACATCCGATACATGCATCCTTATTAATTTCTATCTTTTCCATTTCATTTCCTCCTAAAATCATTATATAATTAAATTTAAAGAAAATCAATTAATATACTTCTATTTTTACAAAAAATATGATAAAATTAATATGGTGAAAAATATGAGTTCTAGAATGGAAAGATATAATTATTTAAATAATGAGCAAGTAGAAAACACTCAAAGTAGAGTAAGCAAAAATATTGCTTTGTATGACGAAGTAAAAGAGTGTGAGCTTTCACGTGTAAACAACAATTCAAATGTTAAAATAATTGAACAAACTGGTAAAACAATTGACCTAGAAAAAATTAAAAAATACATTAATGAAAATAACGAAAAAAATAAAGTTAGAAGAAAAATGATTTCCTTGCCTGAAGAAGAACCAACTTCAGTACCAAAAAGTGAAGTTAAAAAAGTTTATGACATCAATTCCGTTTTAGAAAAAGCAAGAGAAAATAGAAGTATTGAATATAGCGAAGAAAGATATAAACAAGTAAGAAGTAGTGAATATGATATTCTTGACAAAATAAAGATGTATAAAGAGATAGACAACGATGACGTTGATGAGCCAACAGCAACTTTGAATACAGACGAAAGAACAATAGTGGATTTAATAAACACTGTAACAATACATAAAGGAGACGTAAACTTACTAGAAGAATTAATGGCAGGCGGAGATACAACTGGCCCAATTGAAGAAGAACAAAGTAAAAAAGACTTAACAAATGAAATAAGCGAGTACATTGACGCTAAAAAGCTTGAGACTAAAGAAGCCGAAAGTTTACAAGAACAAAAAACTGAAGAATTAGTTAACCTAAAAGAAAAAATGAGTGATTTAGACAAAAGCTTTTACACAAACTCAATGACATTTAGTAAAGATGATTTTGAAGGCTTTGATGAATTAGAAAAAAGTGTGAAAAAGTCTTCATTTGTAAAAACATTCTTGATAATAATACTTATATTTTCAATAGTGGCTTCACTAGTAATAATAGGTAACTACGTGTTTGATTTGGGACTATTTTAGTAATAGTTCCTTTATTTTTATTATATAATTTAATATGAAAAAGAAAATGAGATTAAAACGAAATGTGTTAATAAAACTAACAAAAAAAGATACTATTTTAATTGTAGTACTTCTAGTTTTACTAATAGTCAGTTTAATCTTTAAATACATAAATACGAAAATTGTGCCACCATTAGAAGCGTATGCTGAAAACGAAGTAAAAAAGATAAGTTCATTAATAATAAGCGACGCAGTAGAAAGTATTTCATTTTCCGAAGAAGAAACAATGTCTTTTTTTAATACACTTACAAATAAGAGTGATGAAGTAATAAGCGTAGACTTTAACACAGCTAAAATAAACAAAAGCCTAGTGAAATTAAATAAAGCAGTATATAAAGATTTAAAATTATTTGAAAACGGAATATATAAACTTGAAGACACCGAGATTGAAACAGAGGACCTAATATACAAAATACCATTGGGATATATTACTGGAAACTACACACTTTCAAATATTGGACCAAAAGTTCCACTAAAAGCCAAAGTAATAGGCAGTGTAGTAAGCAATATTAAAACAGAAGTGTCATCATATGGCATAAACAACTCTTTACTAAAAGTTTACATTGACGTGACAGTAAATATGAGATTTATGTTACCGCTAATTTCAAAAGACGTATTAGTAAATAATAGTATTCCGTTAGTGGTAAAAATAATACAAGGTAAAATTCCAAACGTGTACGGTGGGTCTTATGCAGTAACTAGCCCGATTACTAGTAGCAATTAACTTAAATTTGTTGTATAATTTTATTAGGAGGGAAAATAATGACCTTATTAGAACAAGAATATAAATTAATAAAAGATAAAGGTGAGTGTTTTGACATTGAAGAAGTAACACAATTGGTAACTGATTACTTTAAAGATTACGATTACATCGTGGGAGATTATGCTTATTCAAAATTAAGACTAAAAGGATTTACAAAAAAAGAAAATAAGATTAATAACAGCATAAATGACTATCAAAAAATAGATAAATATATAGAAGAAAATTGTGCTTATGGTTGTAAATACTTCATTTTAGAAAAAAATAGCTAAAAAACTCAAAAAACATTTGTAAAAAATGTTTTTTTATGGTATGATGTTAATAGTAGGAGAGTGAGATAATGAAAACAATCACTGTTAAAAATTTAGATGGGACAAATGAAAATGTAGAAATAGTATATTATTTTGACATAAAAGATTTAAATAAGACATTTGCTATAATATCAAAAAATGAAAAATTAAAAGAAGGAATGAGTAAAGTTTATATTTCTGAAGTAACTGAAGAAACTCCAGGATTATTTAAGTTTGTTGCAATAACTGATGAAAGCGTATGGGATAATGTAAAAGTAGCTATGAAATCAATTATTCAGGGAAATAAAATGGATAGTTCAAAGAATATAAGTGGTGTTGTAGAATTATTAGGTTCAAGAGTAATTGGAATAAAAGATACTGATAAAGAAAAATTTGCAAGTATTTCTTTGGAAAGTTCTTTTACAATTGAAAATCCTTCTTCTGAAACACCAGAAGTGAGTGTAGACTCAGAAACTATCGCTGCTCCACAAGCATCAGCACAAACTCCTGTTGAACCAGCACCAGTACAGGAACCAACTTCAGTAGTACCAGAAGTAAAACCGGTTGAAGCTGAACCTACAGAAGAAAGTACAAACATATTTGACCAAATCGCAGCTGCTAGTCCAACAGAACCTGTTGCACCTGTAACTCCAGAAACTCCAGTAATGCCAGTTAATTCTGAACCAGTTGTAGATGTAACTTCTACAAAGACAGCAACACCTATACCTGAACCTGCTAATGAACCAGTAGTTGATGTCGCATCAGAACCAGTACCTGAGCCTGTATTTGATATGCCTGAAGTAAGCAGTGAAAAACTTGTAACACCACAAGAATTATACAAACAAGAAGGAAAAACAGAACAACAAAAAGACGCTGTTGAAATATGCTTTGAAAGAATAAGAGCAGAACTAATGAAAAAAGACGAAATAATAGCTGAACTTCAAGCTAAAATAAAAGAGTTGGAAAGTGCACACAACATGAATTATCAAAACTCAATGTCTGACCAAACATTATTGTATAAACAAGCTGCATAATTGCAGTTTTTTTGTATATAATTTACTAGTGATACTATGAAAGAAACAATAAACTATTATTACAATGTTTACCCTAAAAAAATAGTAGAAATTAATAATGGTTGCTACTTTTATTTTAATGACTTTAAATATTACTTTGTAGAAACGTCAAAATCCATAGAAGAAATAGAATTTTTAGTAAAAGTATCAAACTTATTATACAAAAGGAACATTTTTGTAGATACATTTATAATGAGCAAAAATAAGACTTTCTATGTAGTACTAAATGACAAAATATATATACTATTAAGAGTTAATGCATTAGAAAATGATAAATATTCGTTAAATAATTTAATATACTTTAATAATTTATTGCTACTAAAAAATAACAATGTAGTACCGTATGATGCGCTTTGGGGCAAAAAAATAGATATGTTTGAAAGCGAAATGGCTGACCTTAATATAGACTATCCAATTATTCAAGAATCATTTGATTATTATGTAGGACTTGCTGAAAATGCACTTAGTTATTACGTTGATATAAAAGAAACTGAAAATATGAATGATGCTAAAGTTTCATTAGGTCATAAGAGACTAAATAAATATGCTCTAAGCGGTTTAATTAATAACCCTATTAACTTTACCTTTGACTATGAAATAAGAGACACAGCGCTTTATATTGAAACCAAATTCTTTGATGGAGTATTAGACTTTGAAGAAGTAGTTGATGCATTAAAAAAGTTTAATCGTTTAGATTTAAGACTATTGTTTTCTAGACTACTGTATCCAATGTATTATTTTGACCAAGTTAAATTAATTTTAGAAGAAGATGTTGATGAGAAAACTCTTATTAAGTTTATAAGAAAGTCCAGAGCATATGAAATGCTGCTACTTGATGTGTTTAATGTAATTAACAAAAAATATAACATACCTAAAGTAGAATGGTTGGAAAATTTGTAGACTAACCAATAAAAATTTGGTATAATGTATTTGTGATGTCGTATGAATAGTATTAAAGTTAATAATATTGTAAAAGGTCAGGTAACAGGTATAACACCTTATGGTGTATTTGTGAGCTTAGAAGATGATTATAGTGGTTTGGTTCATATTTCTGAGGTCTCAAACAGATTTGTTAAAAATCTTAATGATTTGTTTAGCATTGGGGACATAATAAATGTTATAGTTTTAGACATTAATGAGGACAAAAGAGAAGTCAAACTTTCTATAAAGAAAATAGACTACAAAGTGGAACAACAACTGTCAATGATACCAGAATCTGGAAGTGGTTTTGGACTGTTACACGCTAATTTGAAGAACTGGACAAACCAAAAAATAAAAGAAATTAAAAAAAACAAAGAAAATTAACAAAAAATGTTGACATATTAAAAATAAAATGGTACACTTAATCATGTCAGCAGTGACATGGGCGACTAGCTCAGTTGGTTAGAGCATCTGCCTTACAAGCAGGAGGTCGGGAGTTCGAGTCTCTCGTCGCCCACCATAATTTGCCGAAATAGCTCAATTGGTAGAGCAACTGACTTGTAATCAGTAGGTTACGGGTTCGATTCCTGTTTTCGGCACCATTTTTTTGGAGAGATAGCGAAGAGGCTAAACGCGGCAGACTGTAAATCTGTTCCTTCGGGTTCCATGGTTCGAATCCATGTCTCTCCACCACTTAGATTGCCTCGTAGCCAAGTGGTAAGGCACACGACTTTGACTCGTGCATTTCGCTGGTTCGAATCCCGCCGAGGCAACCAATTTATAATAATGACCCGCTAGCTCAGCCGGTAGAGCACTTGACTTTTAATCAAGGGGTCTGGAGTTCGAATCTCCAGCGGGTCACCATTTTTTAATAAAAAAATTGTGACACGCCTCGGTGGCGAAATTGGTAGACGCAAGGGACTTAAAATCCCTCGGTAGTTAAATACCGTGCCGGTTCAAGTCCGGCCCGAGGCACCATCTTGTTGGAGGAATACCCAAGTCTGGCTGAAGGGACTGGTCTTGAAAACCAGGAGGTCGTGAAAGCGGCGCAGGGGTTCAAATCCCTTTTCCTCCGCCAAAATTAAAAAAATAACATCGCAGGATAGAGCAGCCTGGTAGCTCGTTGGGCTCATAACCCAAAGGTCGGAGGTTCAAATCCTTCTCCTGCAACCAAAAATAAGGTTCCGTGGTGTAGCGGTTATCACACTCGCCTGTCACGCGAGGGATCGCGGGTTCAATTCCCGTCGGAACCGCCATTGTGGCTTCATAGCTCAGTTGGCAGAGCACAAGACTGAAAATCTTGGTGTCGTTGGTTCGATTCCAACTGAAGCCACCATTTTTAAAAGCCAGCCAGAGCTTAATATATATTTTGGACAGGCTGTCCTCATAGCTCAACTGGATAGAGCGTTTGACTACGGATCAAAAGGTTAGGGGTTCGACTCCTCTTGGGGACGCCATTTATCGGGAAGTGGCTCAACTTGGTAGAGCACTCGGTTTGGGACCGAGTGGTTGCAGGTTCAAATCCTGTCTTCCCGACCATTTAGTAATTTAACTCCGTGTTTAATGGAGTTTTATTTTTTTAGGTTCTATTTATGTACTGATTTTCAACTTATAAAGGAGGTGTTGAATGCACAATAATGGTTTTAAAAACGAAAGAAATTTTGTAAATTTTTTTAATAAAAAATATTTATATGAATTTGATTCTGACACTCAAGAATTCTTAACCAACATATTTGATGGCACCATTGATAATAGCGAACCGATAATTTGCTATAAAAACAAAGAACTTCAGAAAGCCGATATATTTATTCAATTTAAAAAATATATTAAGGGTATTAGTATCAAGTATGGACATTATAATTCAGTTAGTCAAGAACCAGTTAAAGAGTTTGAAAAATTTTTGATTAATTTAAA
Organism: uncultured Bacilli bacterium; assembly: GCA_934087065.1. Lineage (GTDB taxonomy): Bacteria > Bacillota_I > Bacilli_A > RF39 > UBA660 > CAG-628. Next base: position 21,183 of record CAKOIS010000007.1, on the reverse strand, counting down.
CATCCCATATAAAGCAATAGATTATTATTTAAGTTTCCATTATGGCTATAGAAGAAATAATGATGGAACTCGTGATTACAGTAAAAAATTAAGTTCTGAAGATTATCGTCTATTTTATCAAGATGAAGTAGATATATTTAACAAATATATTAATAAGTCAAAAATAATAATAGAAATGGTTGATAGATTTGTTATAAGAGGTAGAAATTCAAAATACGATATTGATGCTTTAATTTGTGGAACACCTGACAAATACGTTTGGATTAACAAATATGATTTATACGATTTATTCTTAGATAAAAAATGTTTAAATTATAGAACACCTCATATTTCTTGTTTAACAATTGGGCCTAAAAAGAGATGTTTAACAACTGATAACAAGATAAAAGACAGATATGAAGTATGTGTCAAATGGATATCTCCAGAAAATGATATTAAAGACTTTAAAGAAAAACAGAAAAGCAAAAAAACTCATTAGTGAATGTTTACAAATAAGACTTTTATTTAAATAACCAATAGTTAAAATGTTTTTTACTTATGGATAATCTAATTTAAAATTTGACTCTTTGTACCAAATATGGTATAATTATTTTAATTGAGGGGGATGTTAAAATGAACGAATATAATATTTTGTTTGAAAATTTCTTTTGCTTTAGCAAAGACACCATAAATAGTGGGCTTGACTTGAACAATATAATATGTATTATTTTAAACAGTAAAGAGTTTACAGACACTGAACTAAAAATTAGTAGTAAACCTACCAAAAGTGTATTAATGGGTTTACAAGTTACACCTGAAGGACAAGGATATGCATATATAAGTGGCATATATTATGTAACAGATGGAGAAATCACAGAAAATAGAGATATTACTGGTACTATAAAATTTAGAAATGGTGAAGTGATATTATTGTTTAATATAACGAGGTACAACAACATTACAACCACATCAGAATTAGGCGAAATTATAAGTTTTTCATATGAGAATAATAATTATACAAGGTTTAGTTCATATTCTAATAAAAAGCCAACAATAGAAACAATAAACAAATTAGATTATGACAAATTTCCTGAATTTCAAAAAAATGCAGTCAGAAAAATAAAAATGGGGTCTTGGTGTGAATAAATTATATAGATTTAGTAACGAAAACCTAACGAGTTATCAAGATTTATACGATTTTAAAAATAAAAAAGTCTTGAGTGTAATAGGAAGTGGAGATCAGTATTTTTCAAGTATTTTATATGGAGCGGAGGAAGTTACCTGTTTTGATATGTTTGCTCCTTCAAAGTACTATTTAATTTTTAAATACATTGCAATTAAAGTTTTAACATATGAAGAATTTGTAGACTTTTTCATTAAATCAAATATGAAAAACAAAGAAATATATCAAAAAATAAGAAAAAATTTACCAAAAGATGTAAAAACTTTCTTTGATTTTGCTTACAGTCTTGGACTTAACAAACTAACATATATTGTAATCGGATTTAACAACAAAGTAAACACTACATCTGGAAGAGTAATACCTTATTTAGATAAAAATAACTACAATGAATTAAAAGAACTATTACACATCAAACCACTTCCAAACTTCATAATAGGAGTATTTCCAAATATATTAAATGAAATAACTAATGACTATGATTTAATCTTATTATCAAATGTTTATTCATTTTTAGGAATAGATGTGACGGAGTACAACGAAATTATGAAGAATGTTTTTACACATTTAAACGAAACTGGCGAAGTTCAGGCAAACTATGTGTGGCATGAATACAGTGACTTTTTCACTGGTTTTAAAGAAAACGGCTATATTATTGATAAAGTTGATGCTGTTCAGGACACAAACTCATACAATTATGTTGCAACTTTAAGAAAAAAATGATAAAATAACAATGTAAAACTTGTGATGAAAGAATGAATTTATCTATTTATTTATAGAGAGTTAGTGTTTGGTGAAAACTAATAATAAAAATAAATTTTCCTACTTTCTAAAGTGGAATATAAAAGTATTCCCGGATAAAAACCGTTATAAACAATAAAGAAAAACAAGGGATGGCACCGTGCTCTATAGCACTCCTTAAGCTGTCCTTTTTATTTTAGGAGGAAAGATTTTATGAAAAATAACAAAATAACAAGTAGAGATATTGACTTTGCAGCTTGGTATACAGATGTAGTCAACGCAGCTCATCTAGCAAGATACTCAAATGTAAAAGGTTGCACAATTTTTGAACCTAATGGATGTGCCTTATGGGAAAGTATTAAAGAAAATATGGACAAAATGTTTAAAGAAACTGGACATAAAAATGTCATGATGCCAATGTTCATACCAGAAAACTTACTAAAAAAGGAAGGCGAGTTAGTAGAAGGTTTTGCCCCAGAAGTAGCCTGGGTAACAATAGGTGGGTCAAAACCACTTGAAGAAAAATTAGCTGTTCGTCCAACAAGTGAGACATTATTTAGTGATTACTATCATGACGTAGTAAAATCATATAGAGATTTACCACTAAAATACAACCAATGGTGTAGTGTAGTAAGATGGGAAAAGGAAACAAGACCATTTTTAAGAAGTAGAGAATTTTTTTGGCAAGAAGGTCACACAGTACACGCGACACAAATAGAAGCTGAAAAAGAAACACACGATATGTTAAATATCTATAAAAAGTTCTTTACTGACTATCTAGCAGTACCAGTTATGTCAGGAAGAAAAACAGAAAAAGAAAAATTCGCGGGTGCAGAATACACTTTAACAATTGAAGCGCTAATGTATAATGGAATATGCCTTCAAAGTGGAACATCACATTATTTTGGACAAAAATTTAGCAAAGCTTACGACATAAAATTTTTAAATAAAGACAACAACTATGAATATGCATATCAAACTTCTTGGGGTTCATCAAATAGAATGATAGGTGCAGTTATTATGGTGCATGGAGATGATTATGGACTTGTTCTTCCACCAAAAGTAGCTCCAATAAAAGTTGATATAATTCCGATTGGCAGTGACATTTCTGTAAGTAGCGCTCTAGAAATAATAAAAAATAAATTAAAAGAAAACGACATAACATTTAGAGTGGATGACTCAGAAAAATCACCAGGTTTCAAATTTGCCGAAAGTGAAGTTAATGGCACACCTATTAGAATAGAAATGGGTACAAGAGATCTAGAAAATAACGAAGTCACATTAGTAAGAAGAGATACTAGAGAAAAAATAACAGTAAAAATAGAAGAACTTTTAAATAAAATAGAATTTTTATTAGAAGACATTCAAAATAATTTATACAAAAAAGCTTTAGAAAGAATGCATACACTAACATACACTGCAACAAATATGGATGAAATGTCATCAATTATCAAACAACATCCAGGATTTATTAAAGCAGACTGGTGTGGAAATACTGAATGTGAAATTAAACTAAAGGACAAAACAGGCATAAAATCTAGATGCATACTTGATAATGAAGAAAAAATAACAGGAAAATGTGCAATATGTGGTAGACCAGCTAAAGAAGTAGTGGTATGGGGAATACAATATTAATGTGTAATGAATGGAATAAACAAACCTTTCTTGAGTTTACCAATTATTTACAAACATTGAGTGATGAAAAATACAAAAACTTTAATGATAAAATAATAAACACTAACTACAAAACTTTGGGCTTGCGCACTCCAGTTTTAAAAAAAATTTCAAAAGAAATAATGAAAACTAATTACTTGGATTTCATAACTTTTGCAAATAGTTCTAATATATACGAAATACAAATTTTGTCAGGACTAGTGATTTCAAACATGACAGATTTAAAAGAGTATACCAAATACATAAAGAATTATACAAAGAAAATGGACTCGTGGAGTTTTACTGACATGATTAGCAATTCTTCAAAAGTATTAGACGATACAACTATTGAATATTCATTCAGTTTTCTAAAAAGTTCTCATGAATTTACAAAAAGATTTGGCTACGTTATAGTATTAGACCATTATATAAAAGAAGAAAATCTAAGCGTCATATTTGATTTAATAGAAAAAGAAACAACACATACTTATTACATAGATATGGCAATATCGTGGCTACTTTGTGAACTATACGTAAAGTTTACAAGTAACACTTACGAATTTATAAAAAACACTAAATTACCAGATTTTATCGTAAGAAAAGCAACAAGCAAAGTGCATGACTCATTTAGAGTATCAAAAGAAGACAAAGATAAACTAAAAAAATTAAAAGACCAAATTTTAACAACTTAGTTTAAAAAGTCTTCTTTTAATATTGAGAAATTTCAAGTTTTTTTGTATAATATACTTAAGGTGATAAGATTTGACAAAGAAAAAATTAAATTTTAAAAAATTAGGGGTATTTATAGGTATTGTTGTTGTAATTTTAGTAGTAGTTATAATAGGTATTAAATCTTTAATAGATGAAAGCAATTTGAGAAAAAACATAGAATACAAACTGGGCGAAGTAGGTTATTCTGACAATGAAATAGAATACATTAAGACTTTAAAAGAAGATGAGATTAACACATTACTAAATCATAAATACAATGTAAACATAACAAAACTAATGAAAGAAAAATATTTTATATTTGCAAACTTAGATAAATACTTAGATTATATAAATGAAAATAATAGTAATTTAACTGATATAGTAGCTAAAGTAAACACAAAAGCCTCTTTAGGCTGGTATAAAACCATAGCAGATACAGACACTTCAAAAGGAGAATTGATGTTAGTAAATAAATTTTACAAGCTATCAGAAACCTATGTGCCAAGTGATTTAGTAGATGTTAGTTTAAGCTATGCATATGAAGGAAAACAAGTAAGTAAAGTGATGTATGATAGCCTTACAAATATGCTAGATGCTGCTAAAGAAAGTGGATATAATTTAGTAGTAAGTCAGGGATATAGAAGTTATGCTGACCAAGAAGAAGCATATAATGATATTGAAGCAAGTAGTGGTGTAGACTATGCCGATAAAGTTGCAGCACGTCCTGGTCACTCAGAATATCAAACTGGTCTAAGTGTTGTAGTAAAGCCACTTTATACAGAAGGTTCAGACATGGAAAACAGCCCAGAACACACATGGATTTTGGAAAATGCCCACAAATATGGCTTTATTTTAAGATATCCAAAGGATAAAGAAAACATAACAGGATTTTCATATGACGCATGGAGACTGAGATATGTTGGCTCAAATACTGCAAGAATCATACATAATGAGAATATCACATTTGATGAATATTATGAATATTACATTAATTATGGGGGATAAATGAATAAAAAAGTAGTAGTACTAGGTGGAGGAACAGGCCTTTCTGTACTTTTACAGGGACTTAAAAAATTTCCGTTAGACATAACTGCAATAGTAAGTGTATGCGATAATGGTTCTTCAACTGGTAAATTAAGAGAAGAATTTAAAACGCCAGCAGTAGGCGACATTAGAAGAGTATTAATTTCACTAAGTGAAACTGAGCCACTCGTAGAAAAACTATTTAATTACAGGTTCAGCACATATAGCGACTTAAATGGTCACGCAGTTGGAAATTTAATATTAACAGCTGCAAAAGAAATAACTGGCAATTTAAGTGATGGAATAGAAGCTTTATCAAAAGTATTTAACTTAAAAGGAAAAGTTGTTCCACTAACAGAAGATAATGTTACATTAATGGCAGAAATGGAAGATAAAACAATCATTGAAGGCGAAAAGGAAATATCGCTTAGTCCAAAGAAAATAAAAAAAGTTTTCTATAAGGAAGAACCAATAATCACACCTGAAGCGATAAAAGTAATTAAAAATGCAGACGCTATCATATTAAGCATGGGTAGCATATTTACAAGTATCATACCAAATTTAATAAACAAAAAAATCATAGACGCAATAGATGAATCAAATGCCAAAATAATATACGTATCAAACATGGTTACTCAACCAGGCGAAACAGATAATTTTAAAGTAAGCGACCACGTAAATTTGTTAAATTCATACTTAGGCAAAAGAAAAGTAGATGTAGTACTTGCAAACAATAAAAAGATAGACAAAAATATATTAGAAAAATATCAAACAAGTGAACAAAAAGACCAAGTTTTACTAGATAAAGAAAACTTAAAAGACATCACCGTAATAGAAGATAACTATTTCATAATAGATAATGGCATGGTAAGACATGATGCACTTAAAGTAGCTTTTAATATATTTGTAGAAGTCTTTAAATATTAAGAAGAACCAAATAGTTCTTTTTTTCTTTAAAAAAAGACATTAAAGTCTCTTAGTTTTTACTTTAACATCTTTTGTGTCTTTAACCAAATTAATTAAAACTTCACTAGATTTAATCATATCTTCAAGTGTAGTATATTCAAGTACACTATGGAAGTTGTGTCCACCAGTTCCAACATTAGGACAAGGTATCCCTTTAAAACTTAATTCACACCCATCAGTACCACCTCTAGCAGGAATAATATCATAGTTAATTCCAGTTTCTAAAATAGCTTTCTTAAGAGTATTAACAACATCCATGTTATCTTTCATAATTTCGTACATATTCTTATAACTATCTTTAATAGTAAGCTCTATAGAATTATCATATATTTCATTTAAATTCTTAACAATATTTCTGATAATTTCTTTTCTTTTTTCAAAATTCTCTTTATCAAAATCTCTTATTAAATACTTAAGTCTAGCACTTTCTACATTTCCACTCATACTCTCTAAATGATAAAAGCCTTCATATCCACTAGTATTTTCTGGTATTTCTACAGGTAACATATTTTGAATAATTGTAGCAATTCTAACTGCATTCACCATCTTGTCTTTAGCATAACCTGTGTGAGTAGATAGTCCATTGATTTTAATTTCAGCACTTGCAGCATTGAAGTTTTCATAAGAAATTTCTCCAACTGCCTCCCCATCAACTGTATAAGCGTAATCAGGTTTAAATAAGGTAGTATCAAAGTGAAGAGTACTTATACCTAGCTCTTCATCAGGTGTAAAAGCTACATAAACATCTCCGTGCTCTATATCATTATTTTTAAAATATTCTAACATTGTCATAATTTCAGCAATTCCTGCTTTATCATCTGCTCCCAATAAAGTAGAACCATCGGTTGTAATTAAAGTTTTTCCAACGTGTTTCTTTAAATCAGGATATGTTTTAGAATTTATTGTAGCATTAGCTAGTAATACATCTTCTCCATCATAATTATTAATAATGTTTACCTTAATATTACTACCTTTAGCAGCAGGAGATGTATCCAGGTGAGAAATAAAACCTATTTTAGGTAAATCTTCTTCTCCCTTAAGAAGAGCATAAACATAATTGTGTACATCATCATATTTAACTTCAAGCTCTAACATCTTTAGTTCTTCAATTAAAACTTCAGCTAATTTAATTTGTCCTTCGCTAGTAGGATTTTCTTCTAACTCGGGATTAGAAGTAGTGTCAATATTCACATAATTTAAAAATCTTTCAAGTATATCCATAAAACCTTGACCTCCTGAGCTTATTATACCAATAGTAACTGAATAATACAAGAAAAAATTATACAACAAAAAAAGCTCTTTGGAAAAAGAACTCTTATAAATATATTTGGTGGAGAATGTGGGACTTGAACCCGCGACCCCCTGCGTGCAAGGCAGGTGCTCTAGCCAACTGAGCTAATTCCCCACGGTAGGCACTTGATTAAATCAAGCATTAAAAGTGTACCATAAAATCAGTGTCTATGTCAATACTTTTTATAATATTTTTTAAATTTTTTTATTGATTTTGCTTTTTATAAACTTTTTAGGGTTTTCAAAATCTCTGTAAGTCACAGCTTCATTAGTAAAAATCATAGGTTCAGTTTCTAAATATTCAATATCTCCATTATCATCATACCAAATAGTAATAAAATAATTTCCCATCAAGTTAGGTATCTCATTCTTCATCATAAATGAAGATGTATCAACATTACATGGACACAAGAAAGTATGAACATTTCTATAAAACATATAATAAGACTTGTGGTAATGTCCCCTTAAACTAATTTTAGGTTTAGTATGACTCGGTATCTGATCAATTCCGTTCTGTGGTTTTGTAGAAAGTATTCTGCTTGTCCCACCACCTGGATGAAATAATTCCATCTTGCAGTTGTCAAAATAATAAAAACCCCTGTCTTGCCCAAGAAACTCAATATCGTCTCTTCTTTTTTCTAATTCCTTTCCAATATCAACTCCATAATTAAATAGGTGAGTTTGATCATGACTTCCAGTAATAACGTGCCACTTCATTCCAGGGTACTTAGGCAAAGTATTTAAGGTATACTCAAGCTGTCCAGTCGCACCATATAAAAACACTTCATAATTATGTATTGGTCTAATTCTACTATAATCTCCATCAGTAATATCTCCAACATGAAATATATCAGTAATTCCACGATTATAAGCTTCATAAACAGCCGTATTAACCATAGAAGGCTGACTATAAATACTTCCATAATGTGTATCACTTACAACCAAAAACTCCTTTTTATGTAACTCTTCTTTAGGTGGCTTTAGCTCAGTCTTTCTAACTTTTTTAACATTTTTTCTAACAACAAGAACTCCATCAATTTCACTAATACCAATATCTCTTCCTCTTTCTTGAAGTAGGTCAATCACGCCATAAAGTTCATTTTCATTAATTGAAAGTCTATTCATCAAATCACTAAAACTCTCTTCCTTCTTAATATTTCTATATATTCTATCTAACATACTATTCATATTATCTTTAACAGGTTTAACTTTAACATTATCTTTACTATCACTTATTATAAGAGGCTTTATTGTAATATAGTTTTCTTTACTAGGAACGTAGTAGGGAATAAGTGTAGACTTCATACTCTTTAATTTTCCATTTTTAGTATAACTAATATCAAAAACATACGCACCTATAGTATTTTGTTGACTTATATTTCTCATCTTTGGAGTTCTAGCAACTACAGAAGGGATTGCAAACATCTTAGTATCTCTAATTGTTGGAAACTCCTGTGCAGTTAATGTGCCACCTAAAAATATCGCGTCATAATCTTCATAACTAGGCATACTTCTAGAATACTTCTGTGGTGGATATGCAATAGTGTAGCTCTCTCCTTGTTTCTTTAAATTTTCTACCCTAAACATAACCTTATTAAAATTAATAGTCGCGCTTTTTGGACCCAAGTACACTAAATCATCTCTCTTACTACTTATATATTCTCCAACATTAAGTTCTTTACTCCAAGTATGGTCAGTTTTTCCTGTAATAAAAAGAGTAGTAATACCATGTACTTTAGGATAAAACTCTAATAAATGATTAGCTTGTCCCATACTAGTATTACTAATTAAACTTTTACCATACTCATAAACATCTTTATTTTTATATTCGCCTTCAAGTAAATTTCCAGCAACGATAACATATGTAACACCGCTCTCTAAAAACTTCCTATATAAGTCATTTAAAATAGCAATTTGCTCATTTGTTGAACCAAACCTAGTGTCACTTATAACAGCAAACTTAGTATTCAAGTTTACGTCCACATTAATATTATATACATTTTCTTTTGTATAATCAGGGTGGTGATTAATCATTAGTCTAACTTCATTATTCTTTTCAGTCCTAATAACATTTATACCAGTTTCCTTTAACTTTCTCACATAACCAAAAAGCTCAAACTCACTTATTTTAAACTCACTTACTAAATTATTTACACTTTCTCCTTTTTCTAGTTTTTTCACTAGTTCACTTAAAACGTTTTCCATATAATCCCTACCTTTACCTATTATAATTATATCAATTAACCCTAAAAAATAAAAGCACAAATTTTTGACAAAACAGTACCAAATATGGTATAATTATAGTAATTAAGGGGGGGCTACATTATGTTTGAAATTAAAAATAATTTTTTGATAATACCAGAAAAATTAAATTTCACATCCATTACTTTGATAGACGAAAACACTCTTATCCTTTCAAACTTAAAACAAAACATAAATTTAAGTTTGACTAGTCAAAATAGAAATGTTTATAGAATAATACTAGCAAATACTTATAGTGTGAAAAAAGTAGGTAACAAAATAAAACTTCCAAAACAAATTTTAGATAAGATAAACTTTAGCGAATATGACATATCATTTACACAAAATAACAACATTATCATTAAAGGTAAAGAAAAGACTTTAAAACTATAGAATTTATTGATACAATATTTCTAGGAGAAAACAAATGAAAAATGTATTTAGAGAAGAATTATTAAGAAACAACAAGGAATTTAATAGAATATTTAACGAACTTTATAGTAAAAATAAACTAACTGATTTTGACGAGTTTTTATGGGATATAATTTCAAAAGACAAAACACCAATTAGAATAACTGGGTATGGCCCTCTTGCATTCATTGACCTTTTTAGACTAGGACTTACTGGTGGAAGATGCAAAACTTGTTCATATGAACTTGTTCTTTTACTAGACAAACTTGGAATATATAGTGAAGCAGTATATGTAGTAAATTCACACTTTAAAGGTACAGAAGGCAGTATTTTTGGAGGACACTGGGTAGTAGAAGCAGTACTTAATAACAAGAAGGTAGTAATAGATACTTCACTAGCAGTAATGGGGAGTCCTACTCACTTTAACACCCTAGGACACAGAGTAGTAGAGAAGAAAGATTTAGACACTCTATTTAAACTATATCCAGACTTAGTAGAATATCAAGACAACATGGTCGTACATTCACTAACTAAATAACTTCAATTTTAATAAGTTCCCTAAAATATATTCTAAATCTATCTATTAAAATATATTTTTCTATTGTATCAATTTTACTAACATATCCTTCTTTATATAATAGCATTCCTTTGTTAAAATATTTTACTCTAACCATAGTAGAAGAGTTTACATTCTTTAATACATCATTAATTTCATATATCCTGTCTTCCATAATAACAGGCTTATCAATTAACTGTCTTTTTTTCTCAATTTCTAATATATCTTTATATTTAAGTAAGGTATTAAATGGTTTCCATTTAATCATTTTTCTATACATAATATCACCATTACTTATTATGCCCACCCATCTTTTTATTACGCATTTTAATTGTACTATAATCAAGCAAACTAGATGCTTTTAAAATAGCATTATCTCCAAATCTTTTAGTTATCTCATCAATTGTTTTCATAGTTTCATCATAACTTTCTTCGTTTGTATCAAATAAATTTAACTGTACACAATTATTATCAGTTAACTTTCCAAGAGAAATACTTACCTTCCTAATAGGTAGTTCCTCAATATAATCATCAAATATACTTTTACATACTTCATAAATAACGCTATCTTTATCAGTAGGCATAGATAACTTCTTAGAGTGATAAAACCCACCACCAACACTTCTAGAGTATCCAATACCAAAACCAACTACTTCACATGCTTTTTTATTACTTCTAAGTCTTTTAGCAACGGTCTCACACATCTCTTTAACAATTAAAATAACTTCACTAGGAGTATAATCTTTATATAATATCTGACTAAGTCCATAACTCTTATTTTTAACTTCATATCTATCATTTTTAATATTACTATAATCTATCCCATTCGCGTGTAAGTACAACTCTTCGCCTAACACACCAAATCTTTTCTTATAAAACTCTTTTGTATACTTATTAATATCTCCAACCTTATATATCCCTAGATCATTTAGTTTTTTCATAGTTTTAGATCCAATTCCCCACATTTCGTCTAATGGTGTTATATTCCATAACTTAGTTTTAACGTCATTATAAGTCCACTTAGCGATAAAGTCAGGACTATGTTTACTCTCAATATCAAGCGCAACCTTAGCAAGAAGTAAGTTGGGCCCAATTCCACAAGTACTAGTAAGGCCTGTTTTCTCTTTAATTCTAGCCATCATGGCCTTTGCTAACCCCACATCATCCATCTTATACAATTTAAGGTAATCTGTAACATCTAAAAAAGCTTCGTCTATAGAATAAACGTGCATATCTTCTTTACTTACAAAATCTAAAAAACAATTAAAAACTTCTTTACTTTTTCTAACATATAAACTCATTCTAGGAGTAGCTGTAATATATTTAATACACTTAGGTATTTCAAAAACTCTTCCACGAGAAGGCACACCAAGAGTTTTCATATATGGAGTAACTGCAAGAGTAATCGCCCCACCTTTTCTAGATGGGTCAGCCACAATTAACGGAGTAGTAAATGGGTCTAAATTTCTCTCAATACATTCAACTGAAGCGAAAAAACTCTTTAAATCAATACATAAAATATTTCTTTCTTCCATAACAAACACCACCCTTTGTTCGTATTAAGTATAACACATCTTTGTTTGTATAGTCAACTACCAAATTATGGAATTAAACAAAAAAATTATCATATACTTTAATAGGTGAAACTATGAACAAAAAACTACCTAATATATTTGTAAATAAAAATACTGGAATAATTAAAAACAATGAAGAATTTTACTATGGAAAAGATAATTTAAATGAAACCAAAATAATAGACGACAACATGAAAGAAATACTAATAAGAAAAAAGATTAACGACATATTTTCAAGTAATAACTTTATATATAAAGTAAATGTAGTGATAACTACAGAAAATGGAGACAAAGACTACACTTTAATTGCAAGAGATAAAACCAAATTATTAACAATAAACAACGAAGTAATAAACATTAAAGATATACTTGATATAAAGTTAGTTAAATAATAGATATATCTAGCTAACATCTAGACAAACAGTAAGATATTTGGTACAATATATACGTGATTAAAATGAAAAAAGATGTGAAAGAAAAAAAGAAAAATATTAAAGAAAAAAATAAAGAAAAAGATAACATATTTAAAAAGATAATTGCCTTTTTTATAAAGAATAAAGGTATAATATTAATAAGTATTCCATTTATATTGATGGACTTGTTTACTAGAATACTAGGATATAAAATAAACTTTTATGGCATATATAGATTAGCTCCAAATTTATTTACTTTATTATGGATAACCCTAATAATTGGACTTAGTACCTCATTTAAAGGAAAAATAGGTAAATCTATATACATAGTATTTTTTATCCTTAGTTTTGCCTTGTTTACAGTAAACAATGTCTACTATAGTATGACAGATACATTCTTTGATTTTTCTCTAGTATTACTTGCTACAGAAGGTTCAGGTTACTTCATGGATGCGATTATTAACTGTAACATATGGGTTTACATACTTATGCTTTTAATACTAGCTTTAACTATATACTTATTCAAATTCTATCCAAAAGTAGAAAAAAATAGATATAAAAAACTATCAGTAATTTTAGTAATCTTCTTAGTAGGACACACTCTTACACCACTAGTGTACGGAACAGCAGACAAAGAACTTACTTGGTCAACCTGGCGTAATCCTAGAAACATTTACATAAGCTTTAACGATAATAACAAAAGCATGAGAATAAGTGGATTTTATGAATACAATGTAAGAAATTTTTATGTAACATTCTTAAAACCTAAGAAAACAACTAGTGAAGAAGAAATATCATTTTTAGATGGCATTTACAATATGGAAGATGAAAAAACAACAGACAGATACACTGGTCTATTAAAAAACAAAAACTTAATAATACTTCAACTAGAAGGTGTAGATTCATGGATGCTAACCAAAGAAAACACCCCAACATTGTATAAATTAATGAATAGTGGTATAAACTTTAAAAATCATTACTCATACTATAATGGTGGAGGAAGTACTTTCAATAGTGAATTTGCTGTTAATACAGGCTTTATAACACCACTAAGTTATACTCAAAACGCTTATTCATTTAGTAAAAACACATTTCCTTATACTTTATCAAAACTATTTAAAAACTTAGGTTATTCGGTTAATGCATTTCACATGAATACAAGCGAGTTCTATAGTAGGGGAGTAAACTACAAAAACTGGGGATATGATAACTATTATGGTCTAGTTGATATGTATGAGTATAAAAATAAAGAATATGAGTTAGATAGAGAATTAATTTTAAATGAAGACTTTAGTAATAGAATGTTTAGTGAAGAAAAATTTGTAGACTATATCATAACTTACAGTAGTCACTTACCTTTTAGTACTGAAAAAGGCGTTTGTAAAAGATTAGTAGAGATGGATGCTTTAGAAAGCTTAAATGTTGACAAACTTCCAAAAGACTATAAATTACCTACACTTACAGAAGAAGAATGTGCTTTAAGACAAGCTAAAGAAACAGACTACATGGTAGAACTTCTTCTAAACAAACTTGAAGAAAAAAATCTTATGTCTAACACAGCGATAGTTGTATTCACCGACCACTACTTATACACATTAAGTGACCAAACTATATTAGATAAATACAAGGAAACATCAAATAACTTAATAAATCACACACCATTCTTTATATATGATGGTAAAACTAAAAAAACAGTTACTGATGTAACAAGTCAGTTAAATATACTTCCAACAATACTTAATTTGTATGGAATAGACTATAATTCTAATAATTACATAGGTACAAATGCTCTATCTAAAAACTATAACGGATACGTTTTCTTTAGTGATTACTCTTGGTATAATGGTAAAGTTTACGTTGAAGGTGGAGAAGTAACTAACGGTAAATGGATAAATATAACTGAGTTAGAAAACATGAATCACTACATAAGTGAGTTAATAAAGAAGAATGATTTAACATTAAAAACAGACTACTTTAAAAAAGTAGCGCAAAAAGAAAGTACTCTTGAGGAACAAAATGATAACTAACGGAATAGATATTGTAAAAGTTGAAGATTTGAACAAGATTAAGAAACTAAGTAGTGTGTTTACAAGTAATGAATTAGAGTATTTTGTTAATCATAAAAGTATAGAAACAAAAGCAGGTATATTTGCTGCTAAAGAAGCTCTTTTAAAAAGTTTAGGAGTAAATTTAAGCGTATATAGTATGCTTGATATTGAAGTGTTACATAATAATGGCATGCCTTACTTTAATTTCTATGGAAAACTAAGTGTATACATAAAAAAAGAAAGACTAAAATTTAGCCTTTCAATTACGCATGATGAAGTTTATGCTGTAGCTAGTGTAGTATGTTATACTATCTAGCTTTTTTATTGTACACCATTTCTAGTTTATCCCAACTTTCTAGTGTACCTCTTTTATCTATAAGATTATACTTATTTTTTAAAATATTTCCTAAATACTTACTTTCTTTTAAAGCTCCCAAATAATTCAAATGATCCCCTTTATCAGTAGTATCTTTTTCCCAGTCAATTTTAATATCTTCTAAATTCAAATCAATATAGTCTATTTTATTCTTAGATGCATACTTTTCTATACTCTGATGCTTACTAAAGTTATAATTCTTTTCACTTGACGCACTTACTAACACTAACTTAATATTATTTTCACTG
This sequence comes from uncultured Bacilli bacterium, assembly GCA_934087065.1. Taxonomy (GTDB): domain Bacteria; phylum Bacillota_I; class Bacilli_A; order RF39; family UBA660; genus CAG-628. The sequence continues at coordinate 5,773 of CAKOIS010000007.1, read as the reverse complement.
CATAACTCTTTTATTTTTTCTAAATAAATATAGTTTCCTTTAATTATATTTGTAACTTTATTATCCTTTTTCATATAATCATAAGATTTACCACTTTTAACACTTTTCTTTAACATATATCCTTTAGTCGGATCAGTATAAGTATAATTAATTTCACTAGTAAAATCTTTAAAACTTAAGTTTTTCCATCTATTATGATAATCAAAGAAAGGTAGTAGTGTCTCAAGTTTACTAAGCATATCTCTATTAAAACTGTATTTCCTAAATAAAAGATTAGTTTCAAGTACTACAACTTTAGGCTTTTGATAATTAAGAGCATTCTTAAGTAGTTTATAAGTATCATGACTTCTTTGTGCATGAGTACCCATTACATATGAAGTAAACCCGTATTCTTTATACATCTCAATTGGTATAAAAGAACTATATGTTAAAGAGTCACCAATTATAATAACATCAATATCATCTTTTTCTCCAAGGATTCCATTAGCTCTTACTTCGTTCATTCCACTTTCAGGAGTATTATCTTTAGGAGTAAAGATTTTCCCCATATATATAATGATTACTAAAAGTATACTTAAAAATAATGTAGATTTTAATATATTTTTCATAACATTTACCTCCTAAAAATTAGCATACATCGGGTCAACCGGAACATATGGACCCAAATAAGCACCAAAGATTAAAACATATAATATAAGAGTATAATAGATTATCCATCTAATATAGATAGGCTTTTTACTAATAATTTCTCTAACGTTAATGTTCTTTTCTTTTAAAATGCTTATAACAACTATAACAATAAGAGTAACTAAAATAATAATCATATCGTATATGTCTAGTCCTATCTTATTTAAAGGTTTAACTATATCAAAACTAAAGTTAGTAAATATTTTTTTAATCATAGATAATGCATCTTTTACAGAGTTTGATCTAAATATGATTTCTCCAAATATTACTAATGTAGTAGTTCTTAAAATGCTAAAACACTTAACAAAAACACTTTCTTTATTTATTTTTGTCTTATCATAAAATTTATTAATTAATGGCATACATATATTACCAAGCAAGATTAGTATAAAGTGATACATTCCAAATAAGATGTATTGGTATCCTGCTCCATGCCATAAACCATTACTTAGCCAAACTGCTAATAATGCAATTGAACCGCTTACTAAAGGTCCAAAATGACTACCAAGTTTCTTTCTTAGGGTTTTAGTAATATTTCTAGAAATTCTAGATAATGAAATAGGGTAGAAGATATAGTCTTTAAAAAATGTTCCAAGAGTGATATGCCACCTAGACCAAAAATCACTGATGTTTCTAGAAAAGAATGGCTGTTTAAAGTTTTCAGGTAATTTAACATTAAATATCTGCCCACTACCAATTACAATGTCCATAATTCCTGAAAAGTCCATATATAACTGAATGGTATAAAGTATTCCACCCATTAAAATGACTCCACCATTACAGTGACTATAATTATTAAATATTATTTTTACAACATGATTTAATCTGTCTGCAATAATAAGCTTTTTACCAAGACCATATACTATTCTTTGAAGAGCAAAACACATATTAGTATAATTAATTTTTTCTCCACTAAACAAACTATCCTTGATCTGTTCATACCTTGTAATTGGTCCTTCCATCAAAGTAGGGAAGAATACTATATATAAACAGCATTTCAAAATATTTCTATTAGCTTTATATTTTTTATGATATATATCTATTAAATAAGACAATACTTCAAAAGTATAAAAACTAATTCCAATAGGCGCTAGAATACGTGTTAAGGATAAACTACTTTTAAATACATCATTTATTACTATAATAAAGAAGTTTAAATATTTAGTTAGTAGTAGTGTAGACAAAAGTAAGAGTATACTAATTACTAAAGTTATTTTTTTATATTTGTTATATTTTAATTTTAAAACTTTCTTTTCTTCTTTAGGCATTTCTTCATTTATATTATCTTCTAACTCATTAAAGTGGTCAATTAATAAAGAAGCAAAGTACATTATAAGAGTACTATATACTACATAAATTAATAACTTTCCACTTAATGTATAAAAGAAGAATAAACTTGCTATTAACAAAGTAACATATCTAAACTTCTTAGGTGTTAGAGTATAAACTAACATCACTAAAGGTAAAAAAAGAAAGTAAGATAACTCACTATATTGCATAATTAATCTTCCTCTTTTAATCTGTTAATTAGAGCCATCATACTTTTAACTGAATTGAAGTTATCTGGTATTATTTCAACTGTTGGTATAACAATATCAAATTCATCTTCCAACTCACTTATCAAAGAAAGTATAGAAAGTGAATCTAAGTAGTGGTCATTAATTAAAGTATCAATATTTTCATAGTCTACACCAGGCTTGATTTCCTCTAATATTTCTAATAATTTTTCCATTTTATTTACCTCCATAATTAGGACTATTTAGCTTATATGTGTTAATGCTGTCCCTAACTAATAACACATTTTTATCTTTTAACAGTAACACTTTTGGCATATCTCTACTTAAAAATAGGTTAATTCCTTCAGTTACTGAATAAGCTCCAGTATTCTTAAACACAAATGTATCATTTATTTCTAACTCAGGCAAGCTTGCATTCTTAACAATTATATCGTTAATAGTGCACAAAGAACCAAATATATTGTATATGTTTTCTTTAGTATTACTTTTGTTTAATATTTCAAACTTTGGTCTCATCATTCCCATAGTACCACCGTAATATACTAAATGATTAATTCCACCATCAATAATAGCATATTTTCCAGTCTTATTCTCTTTTAAATCAACAACTTTAGTAATATATTCTCCACAATTTGCTACTAAACTTCTTCCAATCTCAAGAATAACTTTTCTATCCTTAAAGAAAGTATGAATATTATTTCTAATTTCACTTAAAAACTCTTCTTCATTAAAACTCTCTTCTTCAAAATAATAAACAGGTAACCCTGGACCATACTCTAGTTCTAAATCAGTTAGTTTATAAGTGTTTTCTATATAATCAAATATTTCGTTAACTAGAGTAAATTCTTTAATAATTCTCTTAATGCTATGTTTTTGTGTTCCACTAAAGAATTCTATACCTGTTAAAGTCATAAATTCTGTTAAGTTCTCTATTATATAATATAGTTCTTCTTTTGTGATTCCAAACTGGTTACCACTAGTAATTCTAGGTAGTATGTTAATTTTCTTTTTATATTTACTAGATAACTCCTTTAACATATTAAACTGACTTATACTTTCAATAGTGTATCTTAATATACCATTTTCTTTTTTTATAATGCTTTCAAACTCATCATAGTTTTTATTAACACCACTTAAAACCATCTTATCATTTTTAACACCATTATCTTTACATATCATATATTCTCCATAAGAACATATTTCAATTCTTGATACTAATGGTTCAATTTCTTTTATCACAAACGAATTAGCTTTAATTGCATAACATAAATCAGTATTTAACATATTTTTTAAATAACTAACTCGTTTCTCTAACTTATTACAGTCATAGATAAAAAGTGGAGTAGAGTACTTATTTAAAATATTTTCATAGTTCATTTAATCATCTCCTTTAATACATTTCTATCTATTTTACCATTCTTAGTAAGAGTAAACTCTTCTAACTTAACATATTTAGTAGGTATCATATATTCTGGAACATTTGCTTTTAAGAAAGATATAATATCCTCTTTAGTCACATCTCCTACATAGAAACACCAAAGTTTACTTTTCTTTTCATCAAATAATGTAAGACATCTTTTAACACCATCTAACTTAAGTACTTCACTGTCTATTTCTTCAAGCTCTATTCTGTGACCCATATACTTAATTTGAAAGTCTTTTCTTCCTTTAAAAACTAAATCCATATTTTCATCATACATTCCTAAATCTCCAGTTTTATAAATAGGCTCAATGTATTTATTGTTTAGTGGGTTTTGCATAAATGCTTTATCAGTCACTTCTTTATTATTATAGTATCCTAAACTAAGACAAGTTCCACTTACACATATTTCCCCAGGAATATTAGGCGCACTAACAAGTTTATTTTCTTCGTCAAGTAAGAAAACTTTTTCATTAGGAAAACTTTTACCAATAGGAATATTTTCTACATAAGTTCTACTTCTGTCAACTTCATGATAAGTACAATTACAAGTTATTTCAGTTGGACCATATACATTAATTACTCTTACTTTTGGTAATTTTTCCATCCATATTTTCAAGTGTTTAAGAGGCATTACTTCACCACTATAGATTATTTTATTAACAGTTGTTGGAACTTTGTAGTCTAGGCCGTGAAATGTAGTAATTAAACATAATGCACTGACTGCCCATATAAGTGTTGTAGCGTTGTTTATAACTAAGTAATCGAGTAAATTAGCAGGACTACTAAATAACTTCTTTGGTACTATTAACAAAGTAGAGCCTTTACAAAGTGCGCTATAGATGTCTTTTACTGAAACATCAAAATCAAATGGTGCTTGATTTGCAATTATGTCACTTTTTTTAATATCAAAAAGGTTAGTAAACACATCAATAAAATCAATTATACTTCTATTACTTACAACAACACCTTTTGGTACTCCAGTACTACCACTTGTAAAATTAATATATACTGGGTCTATATCTAGTTTAGATCTTCTAATGTTTTCTAATTCACTTTCTAAAATACTACCATTAACTAAATCTTCACACTTAATTATATTTATTTCACTAAAAACTTCTTTAGCTTTTTCATAGTTTTCTATATTTGTAATAACACACTTTGCTTCTAGAGTATTTAAAATAGACTTAATTCTATTTTGAGGAAAGTCTGGATTTACTAAACTATAACATCCACCACTATATAAAATACCAAAAAATACTTCTAACGTAGTTATACCTTTATCCATAAATACAATTACTGGTTCATTAATTTTAACTTTATCTAAAAGCTTAGAACCAACTATTTTTGATTTATTAATTAACTCTCCATATGTAATAGACTCATTTTCACATATAACTGCAGTTTTATTTTCATCATTTTTTTCTAAATATTCTAATACCTGTTTCATACTTCTTACTTCCTTTTTTAAACATCAATATTATAGCAAAAATCAATTTACTTATCAACTAAATTTATGCCATTTTATCACATCTAAAGTGACAATTAAGTGACAATGATAAAAACACTAACAAACTTTACGTTTTTATGTAAAAATTTATGTAAAATTTCCTGTAAAGTTAAAATAAAAAAAGACTTTTAACGATTTTTGTCGAATAAATATATTAGGAGAGTTAAAAAGCCTTTCCTAGAAAGGAGAGTAAATTATGAAATTATTATTTAAGATAACTAGTAGATTTCTTATTAAGAATTTATCTAAGTTTATATTTCATATTTAAAATATGAGAAAACTAATTTTGAAAACATACGTGAATATTAAAACAAAATATTTTTGTCACTAGATTTAAAACCGGTGCAATTCTATAATGAAGGGATGGTTAATAATGGAAGAGAATTATTTAGAGAACATAAGGAGCTATATAATAAGTGAACAAGCGAAGACTATAGTAAGAGATTACAGTGCTAATAAAAGTAGACTTGAAACAAATTACAACATTGGCAAAGAACTAGCAGAAGCAGGTAAACACTACGGCGAAGGTATAGTAAAGAAGTATGCAAATAATTTAACTAAGGAATTTGGTAAAGGTTATAAGACGGAAGAATTAAGAAAAATGCGTGCATTTTATGAGTTAATTCAAAAATGCGGTCC
>CAKOIS010000006.1 GCA_934087065.1 uncultured Bacilli bacterium | reverse complement strand
TCATACCAAGTAGAGTTTAATTACGTAAGCACAGAAGAAGACCAAAGTGGAGATATGGGAAAGAAACTAGGTGGAACACTAGCAATTGAAGCAAGTGATGGTTCACCTGAAATATATGATAAACTATTAGCAGATAACCCAACAATAAAAACAAGAACAGACTTTAGTACAACACTAACAGAAACTAATGTAAATACATTATATAAAGCACAAGAAGATAATACAGATGTGTATTATTTTGCAGGGGATGCTAGAAACAACTGGGTAAAGTTTGGTGGATACTACTGGAGAATAATAAGGACAAATAGTGATGGAAGTATAAGACTTCTTTATTCAGGAACAAGTTCTGATACTATAGAAGGTTATATAGGCAATGGTGATTATAATACCTTATATAAGGATACAATGTATAATGGCTATATGTACGGAACAAGTGGGTCACTTGAAAATAATAGAGCTAATACAACAGATAGTACAGTAAAAAGCATAGTAGATACATGGTATAAAAATAATTTGACTGATTATACAAAGTATTTAAGTAAAGAAGCAGTGTATTGTAACGACCGAAGTATTACAAATTCTTTTGACACAACCCAAAATATTATTAATAGTTCTTATAGTAGAAATGTTAGTGGTAGTCAACCTACATATGATTGTATGTCACAAGAAGATAGCTTTAGCGCGGAAAATCCTTTAGCAAAATTAACTTATCCTGTAGGTTTAATAACAGCCGACGAATTCGTATATGCTGGTGGAGAATGGAGCAATACAAAAGATAATGAAAAGAATATGTGGGTAGATTCAAATAAGAATAATCAACATATACTTTCTGGAAAATGGTGGTGGACAATGACACCTTCTTACTGGATGTCTAGTTGGGGAGAAACAAGAATATTTAATATCTCACAAAAATCATACAGGTTAGACGATAATGGTGTGTATAGTGCAAATGCAGCTATAAGACCAGTAATTTCAATAAAAGGAGATAACATCTGGAAAAATGGAGATGGAAGTGCAGAACATCCATATGAAATAGAAGACTTTACATCACTTACAGATAAAGTTTTAAGTGATAACCCAACTATAAAAACTAGAACTGACTTTAGTTCAGTATTTACTGAAACAAATACTGGAACTTTATATAAAGCAACAGAAAGCATAGCAGGTAGTACTCCTAAAGATGTATACTACTTTGCAGGGAATGCTCTTAACAACTGGGTAAAGTTTGGTACTTGGCGTGAAGATAAATCGATCGTTCTAGGGTATCGGAGTACTGATAGTGGAGACTATTCAAAAAGATTTACTTCTTTATCTGAATGTAATAATGATAAAGTTTTTCATTTTAACTGTGAAATTGTTAAACTAGCCTCTAAAAACGACCCAATGTACTGGAGAATAATAAGAACAAATGAAGATGGAAGTATAAGACTCTTGTATTCAGGAATTAGTACAACTTCAAATAATGCTGTAATAGATTTTTCAAAATATAACAATAATATGTATGACCCTTTATATGCTGGATATATGTATGGAACAAGTGGGTCACTTGAAAATAATAGAACTAATACAAATGATAGTACAATAAAAGGAGTAATAGATAGCTGGTATAATAATAACTTATCAAGTTATACAAAATATATAAGTGCAGAAGCAGTATATTGTAATGATAGGGAGGTACAGTCTGGCCAAACATATAGTACAAATTCAAAATTCTCTTATTCATCAAGTGCAAGAATAGAAGGAAATAAAACCCCAACTTATAATTGTACAAATAACAAAGATGCATTTTCAGGAAGTAACAGTGAAGCAAAATTATCATATCCAATTAGTTTGATGACTGTTGATGAACTTTCCTATATAGGGCAGAGGGTTTGGAGAACAATAGATGCTAATCCAAACGAAAAATTATGGGTATTTGAGAATGTTAATAGAGCAGGTATGGGATTTTGGACAAATACTCCTGCTTATTATGAAGATCATTTATATTTTTGGAGACTAATGTGGTCAAATAATGATAATTCTGATATGGGATGGCTTACTTATGGTTGTATAGAAGATACTTATTTTGGCGTACGCCCTGTTATTAGTATCAAAGAAAATGCAATGTATAAGTCAGGCAACGGTAGTTCCGAAAGCCCATATGAAATAGTACTAAACTAATGAAAGAATATAAATTCTTTCTTTTTTTGTTGAATGTTAATGCTTGTTTAGGTTATAATAATATCTAGGATGTGAGATAATATGGAATATAAGAAAATTAAAAAAGATAATTATACACTTCATTTAATTAAAACTGATAGATTTAAAACTATAAATGTTGGGTTAAAATTTACTAAGTTATATGATAAAAATGAGTTTTGTAATTTAAAACTACTTGAAAGAGTACTACCTATGAATGGTACTAAAAAGTATAAGAATGTTAATGAGATAACTAAAAAACTAGAGAGCTTATATAATGCAGGTATAACTTTTAAATCACTTATAACTAGTAAAAACATGAGTTTTGAAGCCTCTTTAAGATTTGTTAATCCTAAGTATACAGAAATGTCTATTTATAATGAAACTTTTGATATGTTTAGGGAAATAATAGTAAATCCTATTATTAAGGATAATTGTTTTAATGTGTTTGATGTACATAAAGAAAATTTGATAAATAATATAAACAATGTTAAAGATAATATGGGAGCTTATGGTAGTTTACTTTTTAGTGAGAGATTTTATAAGGATACAATTTATGCTGAAAACAACTATAAAGATATAGATATATTTAAAGGTCTTACTAATAAACAGTTATATAAAACGTATTTAAAATTATTTGATAGTTTTAAAATAGATGTATTTGTAATTGGAGACTATGATGAAGAGAGTATACTTACTAATGTAGATAAGTTATTAAAGGGCTTTAAAGAGAAAGATAATACTAGTAAAGAGTTATATATAGATATTAAGAGTAAATATAAAATAGATAAAGAAGAGTACCCTGCTAATCAGTCCATACTTTTAGTTGGGTTAACTTTAAAAGATTTGACTATAGAAGAAAGAGATTATCAAATGCTTTTATATAGTACTATTTTAGGAAGTATGAATAATTCTGTATTATTTGTTAATGTAAGAGAGAAGAATAGTTTATGTTATCATATAGGAAGTACTATTAATAGATTTACTAAAACTATTGTAATAGATAGTGGAATAAGTAAAGAAAACTTTGATGATACATTGAGACTTATTAAAGAAAGTTTAGAGAGTATGAAAGATGAAAGTGTAATAGATGGTCTTATTGATAATGCTAAGAAGACTTTAAATATTGCTTTTAATGACTTTTATGAAAGTCCTTTTAAGATAGTGAACTATTACTATTTAAGAGAGTTTACTAATATTCCTAGTATAGAAGATAGAAAAGAATATATTGATAGTATGACAAGTAAGGATGTTAGTGATTTAGCTAAAAAGATAGAAATGAAAGAAGTATTTTTATTAGAAGGAGTTAGGAATGAAGAAAATTGATTTTAACTATGGAGAGTTTGTTTATAGTGAAAAACTAGAGAATGGAATAACTGTTTATATGTATCCTACAAATAAAAGTAAGAATTTTTATATAACAGTAAGTACTCATTTTGGTGCTGAAGTAATGAGATATAAAAGTGGGAGTAAAGTGTATGATGTTACTAAAGGAAGTGCGCATTTTCTTGAACATAGGGTAATGGATTTTACTAAAAATAAAGATGCGATGGATGAAATAAATAAGCTAGGAAGTATTGCAAATGCATATACTACATATAATGGAACTAACTATAATATTTATGGAGAAGAGAATATACTTGAAAATATAAGACTTTTATTTGATCGTGTTTTTAAGGCTGATATTAAAAAAGAAGATGTGGAAAGTGAAAGAGGTATTATATTAGAAGAATATTATATGTATCAAACAGATCCTTATTTTAAAGCACAGACAACATTATTTGATAATGCTTTTAATAAAAGTTTCATTAAGAGTTTAGTAATTGGTACAGAAGAAGGTATTAAAAGTGTTACTTGTGAAGAGTTGAATAGACTTTATAAGGACTTCTATACACCTGAAAATATGTTTATTGTTGTAACTGGAAATTTTGATAAAGAAAGTGTGTTAGACTATATTAAAGATTATATGAAAGGTGTTAAAATTAAAAATACTGATGCTTTAATAGTAAGACCAAAAGAAGAATATAAAGTTAATGTTAGTTATGCTGAAGTGTCTAAAGATGTTTTAGAAGCTAAAGTAGTTATTGGTTATAAGATTAAAATAGGGAAGAAGTCTAAACTAGATACTAGATTAATGTTAGAAATGGTAATTAGTGAAAACTTTAATAAGACAGGTAAGAGTTATTTAAGACTTATGAATGAAGAGTTAAATAGATTTGATTATTTCACTGAAGAAGTTGATGATTATTTAATACTAGTATTTACAGCAAGCACTAATAACTTTGATAAGTTTGAGAAAATAGTAAGTGAAGAATTATCTAGTTTAGAGTTTACTAATGAATCTTTGGATAGGAAGAAAAAAGGTTATATTAGTAATTTAATATTAAGTTTTGAAGATATTGTTAACGTAGAAGACATGATTACTACAAATATATTATGTTATAATAAACTTTTAAATAAGATGGGTGATGTAGTAAAAAAATACAAATTATCTGATGTTAAAGATGTAATAAAGTTAATAGATATTAATAATAAAAGTGTACTTGTTATGAAAAAGTAACGCTTTTTTTATGTTTTTTTTAAAAAATGCATATTTTTTAAAATTTATACTTGATTTATTGAATAAAATATTATACAATTAAATAGGTTCAGCAAAAAGGGCTTGTAGCTCAGTTGGTTAGAGCGTGCGTCTGATAAGCGCAAGGTCGATGGTTCAAGTCCATTCAGGCCCACCATGATGATGGCCAGTTGGTGAAATGGTTAACACACACGCCTTTCACGCGTGCATTCACGGGTTCAAATCCCGTACTGGTCACCAAGTTTAAACGTCAGCCCCATTACCCGTGGGGTTTTATTGTACCATTTTTAATATAAGTGGTATTTTTTTATGTTTTTAAAATAAAAACAGATACCACAATGTGATATCTGATGTGCCTGTAAAAGGCTAAATGACAGTTCATATGAACTGGTGTGTCCGTATAGGACTAAATAACAATTTAATAAATTGTATATATACTATACCATATTTTAGGCGTATTGTCAAAATATTAAGTACCTTATTTATTTGAAGGTTAGGAATGTATAAAAATACACAAATACCTGTGGACTTTATTAAGTATTTTTGGTAAAATTAGGTTAGTGATTTATATGAGAAGTGTTTATATACATATACCATTTTGTTCAAGTATTTGCAGTTACTGTGATTTCTGCAAGTTTTTGCATGACGAAATATGGGCTGATGAGTACTTATCACATTTAGAAAAAGAAATAAATAAGTATTATGATAATGACGAAGTTAGGACAATTTATATAGGTGGTGGAACACCGAGTGTGCTTAGCATGAATAATTTAAAAAAACTATTTTCTATAATAAAAGTGTTTAAAGTAAGTGAGTTAAAAGAATTTACTTTTGAAATGAATGTAAACGATATTACAGAAGAAAAATTATCTTTCTTAAAAGAAAATGGTGTTAATAGAATAAGTGTAGGGGTAGAGAGTTTTAATAAGATAAATTTAAAATACTTAAATAGAAAACATACAAAACAAGAGATTATTAATAATATTAAGTTAGTAAAAAAGTATTTTGAAAATATAAATGTTGACTTGATGTATGCTCTATCTATAGAGAAGTTTAGTGTGCTTAAAAGTGATGTGAAAGAGATACTTAAACTTGGAGTGCCACATATATCAGCATATAGTTTAATTTTAGAACCTAACACAGCATTATATGTAAATAAAGTTAAACCAATAAGTGAAGACTTAGATTATAAGATGTATAAATATATTGAAAAGAAATTAACTAAAAAAGGTTATCATCATTATGAAGTAAGTAATTACAGTATTCCTGGATATGAAAGTGTACATAATTTAAACTATTGGGATAATAATGAGTATTATGGCTTTGGTTTGGGGGCACATGGTTTTATAAGTGAATTAAGGTATGAAAATACAAGAAGCTTTAATACGTATTTAAAAGATAATTTTAGATTTAATGAATTAGTTTTATCTAAAAGAGAAGATATGGAAAATGAGATTATATTAGGTTTTAGAAAACTTGATGGAATAGATATAGTAGAGTTCTTTAATAAGTATCACACTAATATTCAGGATGAGTTTAATATTACGCCACTTTTAAAAAATGGATTACTTGTATTAAAAGATAATATGATATTTATAAGAAGAGATAAAAATTATGTAATGAATACTATATTGAATGAGATACTTAAATAAAAGTACGAAATAAAGTACTTGGTTTAATTAGTAAAATTTGTTATAATTAAATTGTCTTAAATGACATATAATATTAATGGACAAACAAAAAGAGTAATACCTAGTTTATGGCTTTAGGTGTATTTGTTAGATAGAACACCGTCTTAATATTTGTGCGGTGTTTTTTTATGTTGAAGGTTATGTTGCCCTATATTAATTTACAACAATATACGACTATTTATTTAATGAAAGTTAAAGAATTTCACTTGACTTTTATTATTCATGAATGTAAACTTAATTATGGTGATATAATGAAAGAAATAGTAAAGTGTTTGTCAAAATATAAATGGGCTATACTAGCAGTAATTGGCTTGTTAATAATGCAAGCATACTGTAATTTAGCACTTCCAACATACACAAGTAATATTGTTAACGTTGGTATAGAAGAAAGTGGTATAACAAGTGTTGTACCTATAAAATTAAAAGAAAGTACATTTAATCGTTTACTTGAAAACTCAGAGTATTCAAGTGTTATTAAGTCTAGTTATGAATGCACTAGTGGAGTGTGTAGTAAAGTTAATGATAACTTAAGTGAAAGTGACGTCGCACCTCTTTTAGAAAAAATGTATAATACAACTAATAGAAGTGAAATAATCAACAACTTGAAAAATGAATACAAGCTTTTAGGTGTAGACATTGATAGTATGTCTATGTCATATATTAAGACTACTGGAATTAAGATGATTATAGTTGCAATACTTGCAATGGGAATAACTATATTAAGTGTATATATTTCTAGTAAAGTAAGTACTTTATTTAGTAGAGATTTAAGAAAGAAAGTAGTAGAAAAAATTATATCTTTAGAAACTGCTGACTTAAATAACTTTAGTAGTGCATCTTTAATAACTAGATGTACAAATGATATAACTCAAATAAGTAGTGTAGTTACAATGATTTTAAGTATAGTTTTATTTGCGCCTATATTAGGAATTGGAGCGATTACTAAAGTTACAGGTAGTCCAATATCTTGGATAATAGTTTTAGCAGTAAGTTTAGTACTTTTATTAATATTTATATCACTTATGTTAGTATCTCCTAAATTTAAAAAGTTTCAGGACTTACTTGATAAAGTGAATTTAGTAAGTAGAGAAAGTCTAACTGGACTTCCTGTTATAAGAGCATTTGCAAATAAAAAGTTTGAAGAAGACAAGTTTGATAAAGCAAATACAGAGTTAGCTAACAATGGCTTATACATAGATATAGTATGGAGTTTATCTTTACCTACATTAACATTTATTATGAATGGTGTAGCTATTTTGATAATATGGGTAGGAGCATATAAAGTTTCAAGTTTTACAATGCAGGTTGGAGATTTAATCGCATTTATTACATATACTATGCAAATAATTAGTTCATTTTTAATGATGTCTATGTCTTTAATTATGATACCAAGAAGTTTTGTAAGTGTAAGAAGAATTAATGAGATATTTAAAACTAATAGTACTATTGTTGATAAAGAGAAGACTAAAAAGATAACAGGAGTTGATACTTTAGAATTTAAAGGTGTATACTTTAGATATAATAATGCAACGGAAGATGTGTTAAGAGATATTAATTTTACTGCTAAAAAAGGTACAACTACTGCATTTATTGGTAGTACAGGAAGCGGCAAGTCCACATTAATTAACTTAATACCAAGATTATTTGAAGTAACAAGCGGGAGTATTTTAATAAATGGTGTTAATATTAAAGATGTGAAAGTAAGTGATTTGAGAAGTCATATTGGGTATGTTCCACAGAAGGGAAAATTATTTAAAGGTACAATAATGAGTAACTTAACATTTGCTCAGAAAAAGAAAGATGTTAGATTAATAGAAAAGGCTTGTAATATAAGTGAAGCTATGGAGATAGTTAATGAAAATGAAAAGTTATTTGATAGAGAGATAAGTGAAGGTGGGTCTAATGTAAGTGGCGGTCAAAAGCAAAGACTTTCTATTGCAAGAGCTTTAGCTAAAGATCCGGATATTCTTATATTTGATGATGCTTTTAGCGCTCTTGACTTTAAGACTGATAAAAAAGTAAGAGAAAATTTAAAAAGTATATCTAAAGATAAAATGATATTTGTAGTTGCACAGAGAATTAGTAGTGTAATTAATGCAGATAATATAATAGTTTTAAATAATGGAGAAATAGTAGGAATGGGTACACATGAAGAGTTACTTAACTCTTGTCCGATATACAAAGAGATTAAAGTTAGTCAATTAGGGGGTGAAGAGTAATGAAAGATAAACCAAAGGATTTTACTTCTTCTTTAAAGAAACTTATATCTTCACTAAAGCCTTATAAAGCTAAAATTATGATAGTCTTTATGTTTAGTATTTTGTCTACATTATTTACAATAGTCGGGCCAAAAGTTCTAGGAAATGCTACAACTGAGTTATATAACGGAATAGTAGCTAAATTAAATAATACTGGAAGTATAGATTTTACTAAGCTTCATAAAATACTTATAACTTTGTTGATTTTGTATATCATTAGTGCAATTTTTAACTATATTCAAGGTGTAGTTGTATCTAAAATAAGTGCTAAATATACAATGGACTTAAGAAGAAAAGTAAATAGAAAGATGGAGAGACTTCCTTTAAAATATTTTGATAAGAAAAGTCATGGAGAAGTGTTGTCTTTAATTACTAATGATATTGATAAGATTAGTCAAAATTTAAGTAATGCTTTAACTGAAACAGTTACTTGTATAATTGCTTTACTAGGTATGCTTATAATGATGTTTAGTATAAATGTTACAATGACTTTAGCTATAATTATAATACTTCCAATATGTATGGTGTTAACTATAAAAATAGCAAGTAAGGGGCAAAAGTATTTTACTTATCGTCAAGAAGGGTTAGCTAAAGTTGATACAAAAGTAGAAGAAATGCTAAGAAATCATAATATAATAAAGGTGTTTAATTCTGAAGATAAAATATTAAAAGATTTTAATAAAGAAAATGATAGTCTTGCCAATAGTACATGGAAGAGTAACTTTATAGGTGGTATAATGCATCCGATTATGATGCTTATTGGAAACTTAAGTTACGTTGTTATTGCTTTTTTAGGTGGGCTATTTGTAATAAAGGGAAAGATTACAGTAGGTAATATTCAGTCATTTATAACATATGCTAAAAACTTTACTAATCCAATAGGAAATTTAGCAAGTATTATGACAGAGTTAGAAAGTATGATTGCTGCTAGTGAAAGAGTGGAAGATTATCTTAATGAAGAAGAAGAAAAAAAGGTAGAAAACCCAGTTCCTTTAGAAAATGTTAAAGGTAATATTACATTTGAGCATGTAAAGTTTGGATATGATGAAAATAAAACTATTATAAAAGACTTTAGTGCATATGTTGAAAAGGGTAAGAAAATAGCAATAGTTGGGCCTACTGGAAGTGGAAAAACTACATTAGTTAAGTTACTTATGAGATTTTATGATGTTAATTCGGGTAGCATTTTAATAGATGGTATTAATATACAAAATGTTGATAGAAATGAGTTAAGAAGGAACATCGGTATGGTTCTTCAAGATACTTGGCTTTACAGTGATACTATTATGGAAAATATTAGATATGGGAAGTTAGACGCTACTGACGACGAGGTTATAGAGACCTCTAAGGAAGCACAAGTACATCATTTTATTCAAACGTTACCAGACAGTTACAATATGCAAATAAATGAAGAAACTAGTAATATTAGTGAAGGACAAAAGCAACTTTTGACTATTGCAAGAGCTATTTTAAGAGACCCTAAAGTGCTAATACTAGATGAAGCAACTAGTAGTGTTGATACAAGAACTGAAGAGTTAATTCAAAAAGCTATGGACTCTTTAATGAAAGGTAGAACTTCATTTATAATAGCGCATAGACTTTCTACAATTAAAAATGCAGACCTTATATTAGTTTTAAAAGATGGGGATATTATTGAACAAGGAACTCATGAAGAGCTAATTAGTATGCATGGACTATATAGTTCTTTATATTATAGTCAGTTTGAAAATGAATAAACATTGCTTAGTTGCAATGTTTATTTGTATTTATTTTAGTACAAAAGGTTGACTAAATGCAAAGTTTTTGGTATAATTATATCATGCTTATGGGGCTGTTTTGATTCGACAGAGTTTTCGTAGGTATGGGTACAAGTAGTAGGCGTACTTAAAACGCGACAATAAAATAATCGGAAACGATAACTTTAATTTTGCACCTGCTTTTGCCTAATTAGGTAGAAGGTGCGTTTGGCTTATTCTTTGTTCACGAGAGTAATGTCCAGACTCATAAAAGTGAGCTATATTATGAATTGTTTAGGTTTCATAAAGAACTCTTACTAAACTTAGGTTAATATTGGATCGTTGGCTCTCCTAAATATTAGCTGAAATTAAAACCAACTAAACTTGTAAGAGTGCCTGTATACTTGATACTTTGGACACGAAGTCGCTCTTCGTCAGCTCCACCAATAATAAAAAGTAAATTAGTTATAGATTTTTATGGGGGTAAATATGAAAGATTCAGTAGATACGATGTTATTTTTAGAGTATATGAAAGCGTATGGGTTTAATCTAGAAGATTATTCTTCAATACTAGAGATATTAAGTGATGTAACACTTAGTATGTCTAAATATTTAAGAGGGTATGACACATACATTTTAAATAGTAAAGTAGATTATAGTGATTTAAGAGATTTTGGTTTAAAAGGTGCTAACGGATATATCAAAGATAAAGAGATTTATATACCTAGTACAATGGAAAACGATAAATGGTTTAGTAAAAGAAACAAGTATTATTATGAGCATCCTTTAATAGATGGGTTTGACGCTATAATTGGATGTGGCTTGTCAAATGAAGTATTTGACCTTCCAAAGAAACCATTATTTATTGGTACTTGTATTGATACTAGAGATGAAAACAAAGAACGTATCTTTAACTTATACCGTGACTTAGCTATTTCTATGGGATATGAATATTACCAAGATAATGCAAGTATTTTAAATAAAGAAATGTGTTTAGTTAGACATAAATAATAATAGTTTTACATACAATTAGTATACACTTTCATGTGTTTACATAGATTAAAGGAGACTTTTTGTTAAAGTCTTCTTTTCAAAGCCTCAAAAATGTAGTATACTTAAATGGGTGAAGTTATGACAGAGTTTAGAAATTTAGAAGAATTATATAATAGAATTAAACCAGCTTTATATTCTAAAGTAGAAGAACTTAAAAGAAATCATATATCTTATATTAAAGAAGAAGATATATGGAATTATTTAAGTAGTACTGTATGGAGAAAAAAGAGTGATTTAACACTTAGTGAAATGGTTACTGATATTATGGATTTGAAGTTAGAGAGTATTAAGGGGTATGTGTTTGATATATTAAGAAAAAGAGATATAGAAATATCTAAAGAGGAAGGAAATTTATTATGAAAAAAAAGAGTTATAATATAAGTAAGGGTATACTTATTACTTTAGTAATATTTGTAGTAAGTGTAGTTTTAACTTTTACATTTAGTAAGAAAATTAATTATGGATTAGATTTAAAGGGTGGCTTTGAAGTATTATACTTGGTAGAAAGTTTGGATGGGAAAGATGTTACTGACTCTGATATTAAGGCTACTTATAAGTCAATTGGTAAAAGAATAGATACTCTTGGAGTAAGTGAGCCTGAAATAGTTATTGAAGGGGATAAAATAAGAGTAAAACTTCCTGGAGTAAAGGATGAAAGCGAAGCAAGAACTAGACTTACTACACCTGCAGTTTTAACGTTTAGAAATACTTCTAATGAGGAGTTGATGTCTAGTAGTGTGCTTGGTACTCCTGGCGCTAGTTTAGATTATGACAATAAAACAGGTAAACCAGTTGTTGCATTATCTATAAAAGACAAAGATACTTTTTATAGAGTTACTAAAAGTGTTTCAGAAAGTACTGATCAAATGATAACTATTTGGCTTGACTATAAAGAAGGGGATGATTATAGTACTACTAAATGTGGAGAAAGTGGAAGTAACTGTATTTCTGCTGCCACTGTAAAAGAAGCATTTTCTAGTAATGTAGTTATACAAGGAAACTTTTCCGAAGAAGAGGCCAGCTTGTTAGTAGACTTAATAAATTCAGGTAGTTTACCAACTAAATTAACTGAAATAAGTACTAAAACAGTAGATGCATCATACGGGTCAAACACCTTAGCATTAATTGCTAAAGCTGGAATTATTACATTTATAATAATTGCTTTAATTATGGTGTTCTTCTATAGATTATCAGGTTTAATTAGTGTAATTAGTTTAGCATTATATATTTCATTAGTGTTCTTATTCTATAATTTAATAGATGGAGTATTAACTTTAACAGGAATCGCGGCTTTAATTTTGGGTATAGGAATGGCTGTTGACTCTAGTATCATAACTTTAGAGAAAATTAAAGAAGAGATAGCAAATGGTAAGAGCTTAAAAAATGCATATGTTGATGGAAATAAAAGAAGTTTAGTATCTTTAATAGATGCGAACCTTACAACATTTATTGCTGCTTTAGTATTATTTATATTTGGTGAATCTAGTGTTAAAGGTTTTGCAACAATGCTTATGTTAACTATTATAGTGACTTCTATATCTATGGTTGGAGTTAATAGATTTGTGTTGTCATTCTTTATAAATACAGGTAAGTTTGATGATAATATTAACTTATTCTTAGGAAAATGTAAGAAAAGTAAAGTTAGAAATATAACTAAGTATGCAAAATACAATATTATAGTTGTGAGTCTAGTTATAATTATGGGTGTAGTAATGCTACTTACTAAGGGTATAAAACTAGGTGTAGACTTTAAAGGAGGAAGCGCAATTACTATAAAATCTTCTGAAAATATAAATATAACAGAAGTAAAAGACATACTTAAAGATTATACTATTAATGAAGAAGATAAACTAAATGATAAAGAATATTTTATAAAAATAGATGAGAGTTTAAATAGTGAAGAGATAAAGTCTATTAAAGAAGAGTTACTTGCAAAAGATATTGATACAGATATATCTAGTATTAGTAATGTTGTTAAAAAAGATTTAACTAAAAATGCAATAAAGAGTTTAATTTCTGCAAGTATTGCTATTCTAATATATATAGCAGTAAGATTTACTTATAATTTTGGTGTGTCTAGTATTATAGCTATTTTAAGTGATGTACTAGTTACAATAAGTTTGTTTATAATATTTAGAATAGAAATAAACTTCATATTTATAGCAGGTATACTAACAATTATAGGTTATTCAATTAATAATACAATAATAGTATTTGATATGATTAGAGATAATTTAAGTAAAGTTAAAAAAATAAATGAAGAAACTATAAAAGAAGTAGTAAACTATAGTGCAAGTGTAACACTAAGAAGAAATATTTTAACTAGTATAACAACACTTTCAGCAATTATAGTATTACTTTTAATGAATACAACAGGTGTTAAGGAGTTTAATTTGACTATATTATTTGGTTTAGTTTTTGGTACATTTAGTAGTTTATTTATCGCACCATTTGTATGGGAAAAACTAGAAATACATAGAATTAAGCATCCTAAAATTAATAAAGAAGATAAAGAGCCTGAAGAATTAATAATTAAAGGAATAAATGGATAATGGAAACGAAAGAAAAAGATTATGAAAAATTAAAGAGTATTTTATCAAGTTATATGGATAGTAAGTCTTTAGTGATAATTGATGAATACTATAACTATGCACTTAAGATATATGAAGGGATGACTAGACTTACTAAAGAAGAATATATTTGTCATGCAATAAGAGTTTCTACTATACTAGCGATGCTTAAGATGGATACAACTACAATAGGGTGTGCTCTTATACATGAGGGTATTACTTTAGAGAAGGTTACACCTGAAGAAATAAATGAATATTTCGGGGAAGACGTGTTAACTATATTAAACTCAATTAGTAAGTTAAGTCATCTAAAGAGAACTTTTAAGGGAAATGATACAGATAAATATAGAAGAATAGTAGTAGGACTTAGTGAAAACCCAATTAGTTTGTTTATTAAACTAGCTGATAGATTAGATAATTTAAGAACAATGTATGTTCATCCAAAGGAGCATATACTTGACGTGGTTGACGAAACAGAGAAAATATATATTCCAATTGCGCATAGGCTTGGTATTAAAACAATGAAGAGTGAACTAGAAGACTTATGTTTAAGATATAGTTATCCTGAGTTATATAACGAAGTACTAGAGAAAATTGATGCTAGTAAAGAAGAGTTAGAAAAGTCTTTATATAAAATGAGAGACGAGATAATAAATATTTTAAACGAGCATGAAATTAAGTATGAAATTACTTATAGAGTTAAGTCTGTAAGAGGTATATTTAATAAATTAAAGGCTGGTAAAAAGTGGGAAGAAATATATGACTTACTAGGTTTAAGAGTACTTGTAGAGAAAACAGAAGAATGTTATTTGGTAGTAGGGCTAATTCATTCAAAGTTTAGGCCTATTCCTAAGAGATTTAAAGATTATATAGCTAATCCTAAAAATAATATGTATCAAAGTTTACATACTACAGTATTTGGAGTTGATGGTAATATCTTTGAAGTACAGATACGTACTTATGAAATGAATGAGGTAGCTGAACATGGTGTAGCTTCACACTGGAGTTATAAAGAGCATACTGATGGTTCTAAGAAAAATGATCTAGAAATGAAACTTGCACAGTTTAGAACTCTAATTGAAGTAAATGATATGGAAGATAATAGTGAGTTTTTTAAAGATTTAAATAACTCTATAACAAAAGAATTTATCTATATATTTACACCAAAGGGAGACATAATAGAACTGCCTGTAGACTCAACACCAATAGATTTTGCATATAAAATACATAGTGAAGTAGGTAATACAACAATCGGAGCTTTAGTTAATGGAAAACAAGTTAGTTTAGACTATAAATTACAAGATGGAGATATTGTTGATTTAAGACGTGAAAAAGGACATACTCCTTCAAAAGCATGGCTAAAGTTTGTTAAGACAGAAAGTGCTAAGTCTAGAATTAGAAGTTATTTCTATAAAAAAGAGAAAGATAAATCTATAGAAACTGGTAATGCTTTATTAAAAGAAGAATTAAGGAAAAAACATATAAATGCAAATGAAGTATTAACTGAAGAAAATATTACTAAATTATGTGAAGAATTATCATGTGATAATTTTGATGAAGTATGTTTAGGTATATCTAGTTTAAAGTATACTCCTATAATGGTAGTTAATAAACTTAATGATATAGTTAATCCTAAGAAAGATGATACAATTGAGAAGTTACTTCTAAATGACGTTGTAGTAAAAGACACTCCAAATGGTAAAATATTAATTGCAGGATATGGAGATATTTTGACTAACCTAGCAAATTGCTGTAATCCAGTTTTGGGTGATGAGATAGTAGGATATATTACTAAAGGTAATGGTGTTACAATACATAGAAAAGACTGTAAAATGATAGACGCAAACGGGGAAAGAATTATTAATGCTGAGTGGAATGATAAAGTAATGGATAAATTTATTACGAATATAAAAGTATATATTGATCCATCAAATGAGCATTTAGTTGATATAATAAGTGTTGCTACAAAAAGTGATGTGTTAGTTACTTCTATAAATAATAAGGGTAACAATAAAGTAGACGATATATATGAGCTTGTTTGTAAAGTTAAGAATAAAAAAAGCTTAGACAAGTTCATGAATGATTTGACAGGACTTAAATTTGTAAGTAAGGTGGAAAGATAATGAAAGTAGTAGTGCAAAGAAGTAAGAATAGTAAAGTTATAATTGATGGAAAAGTAAATGGTAGTATTGAACATGGTTTTGTACTTTTATCTAGTTTTACTGATGGGGATACTAAAGAGATAGTTGACAAAATGATAGATAAAATATTAAATCTAAGAATATTTGAAGACGAGAATGAGAAAATGAATTTAAGCTTGTTAGATGTTGATGGTTCAATTTTAAATATTAGCCAGTTTACTTTATATGCAGACTGCAGTAAAGGAAGACGTCCAAGTTTCGTTAATGCAATGAAACCAGATGATGCAACTAAGTTATATAACTACATGAATGAAAAGTTAAAAAGTCTAGTTCATACTGAAACTGGAATATTTGGTGCAGACATGAAAGTAGAAATATATAATGATGGACCTGTTACAATTATATTAGATTCAAAAGAATTGTTTTAAAAGTACTTGAAAAATAGTACTTTTTTTGATAAGATTATCTTGTAATAAAGATAGGAAGTGAAGTACATGAAAGTTAACTCTTTAGTACAAAATAAAGTACAAATGGGGGGGGGGTTATTTAACTAGCATAAATAACTATAGTTTTTCATGTGCAATTAAATGGATAGAATGAGTCTACCCATTTTTTCGTGTCTTAGAAAGAAAGGAGCATTAATATGCAACGAAAACAATTAATAGTAGTAATAGTAAGTTTACTTGTAGTAGTACTAAGTGTAACACTAGCATACTTTACAACTCAAATAATAGGAAAGGGAAAAGACGTAAGCGTAACAAGTACTAACTTACAAATAGTATTTACTGATACAGACGGAGAAATAGCTGGGTCTGATATAGAGCCAGGTTGGAGTGCAACTAAAACTTTTACTATAGAAAATAAAAGTAAAGAAGAATACAAATATAACATAGTAATAAAAGATTTGGTAAATACTTTTGTAACTAATGGATATTTACAATACAAGATAACTAGTACAAATAATGGATACAATATGAGTGAGTTTAAAGATATTCCAAAGTCAAGTGTAGCAACAGATACAATACTAGCTTATAGTGTATTAATACCTAATGGAGTAACACAAAGTTACACTATTGAATTTAGATATCCAAATGATACAGAAGTAGATCAAGGTGACGATATGGGTAAAGTGTTAAAAGGAACTCTGTTTATTACCGAAGGTTCAATACCAACATTAACAGAAAAGTTACTTTTAGATAATTCAACAATAAGTGAAAGAACAGATTTTTCTACACTATTTAAAACAAATACAGCAAATACACTATATAAAGCAAAAGAAGATAATATTGATGTATACTATTTTGCTGGAAAAGATACAGAGAGTACACCAATAAACAACTGGGTAAAGTTTGGAAAGAAGGGCACATGCTTGTATAATGGCATGGAAGTTGCGTTTTATGATGAAAATTCTACTAGTATATTAAGAGAAACTAAAAATCAAGAAGAATGTGTTTCTAGTAACGTTTGTGTTTTAAATGATGCAACGGTAAGTATGGCGGTCGTAGGTGTTACGGACGAAAAATGTACTGAAAGCGAAGGAACATTAACTGGAAAGAAAGCTGTATATGATGAAACAGCACAAATCTATTGGAGAATAATCAGAACAAATAGTGATGGAGGTGTGAGACTGTTATATCATGGAGCAAGTGCGAAATCTGTTATATCGCATATAGGTGTTACTCCGTTTAATGATGATTACAATGACATTGCGTATGTGAGTTATATGTATGGAAGCACAGGAAGTATAGAAAATGCAAGAAATAATCAAACAATATCAAGTACGATAAAAACATATATAGACAATTGGTATGCAAGCAATATGACATCATATACAAAATATCTAAGTACAACAGCAGTATATTGTAATGATAGAAGTAGACCTGAATATTATTTTGGTGCACAAATAAGACTAGAAACAAATAAAACACCAACGTACGATTGTGCTGTAAAAGAGGACAAATTTACAGTAGATAGTAGTGTGGGAAATGGTAAACTAACATATCCAATAGCTTTAATGACGGCAGATGAAATGGCTTTTGCTGGTGCGGTATATGGAGCAAGTGAAAGCTCTACTGCTTGGTTTTATTATAATAGTGCAAATCTACCTTCAACAACTAACGGCATTTGTTGGTCAATGTCACCTTACTATTACTGGATGAGTGATGGAGGAAGGGGTGAAATGTTTGTGAGCACTTCAGATGATGGTAATGGCCTTTCTTATTACTTTTTAGGTTCTACATATCTTGGCATCGTACGTCCAGTAGTATCACTCAAGTCATGCGTCAAATATGCAAGTGGAGATGGCACACCGGAAAACCCATACACAATAGAAGAAACTGAAACTGGTTGCTGATATGAGATAGTTACTAACTAGAAAGTAACTTTCTCTTTTTTTTATGTGTTTTTTTTGATACAATATATATAGTGATTATTATGATTAAAGAAAAATTGAAATTAGTACCTAAGTTACCAGGATGTTACTTAATGAAGAATAACTTAGGAGTAGTAATTTATGTAGGAAAAGCAAAAGTATTAAAAAATAGATTAAATAGTTATTTTAATAGAACTCATACAGGTAAGACTAAAATGTTAGTTAGTGAGATAGTTGATTTTGATTATATTGTAACTTCTAGTGAAGTAGAAGCTTTTATATTAGAGATAAATTTAATTAAAAAGTATGACCCACATTATAACATATTACTAAGAGATGATAAGAGTTATCCTTATATTGAGTTTAAGAATGATTTGTATCCAACATTAACTGTTAAAAGAGAGATTAACATAAATAAAAAGAATAAGATGTTATTTGGGCCTTATCCTAATCAAGGTGCTGCAAGAAGATTAGTTAATTTAATAAATAGGCTTTATCCACTTAAGAAGTGTGATAAGATGCCTAAGAAAGTATGTTTATACTATCATATTGGCGAATGCTTGGGGTACTGTGAATACAAGAATATTGATATTAGTAAAATGAATAATGAGATAATTTCTATTTTAAATGGAAGAGATGATATATTAATAAATAAGATTAAAGAGAAAATTAAAGTAAATTCAGATAACTTAAATTATGAAGCAGCACTTGATTTAAAGAAAGAGCTTGACTATATTAAGGTGGTGTTTGAAAAGCAAAAAGTAGAATTAAATGATGGAGTTAATAGAGATATATTTAACTACTATTATGATAATGGTTATGTTAGTATTGTTGTGTTCTTTATTAGAAATGGTAAACTTCTAGGGAATAAAAAGAATATATTCCCACTTATAGATGATGTTAAGGAAACTTTAGAATATTATATAGTTAACTTTTATAGTAAGAGAAATGTATTACCAAAAGAAGTAATCGTGCCTGATGTGTTAGATATAGATTTACTTAATACAATATTAGAAACTAAGGTTATAAGTGTTACTAAGGGAAAGAAGAAACATCTTTTTGATCTAGCTAGTACTAATGCTAAGATAAACTTAGAGAATAATATAGAAATGATTTATAGAGATGAAGAAAAAAGTGTGCTTGCTAATAATGAACTTGGTAGTTTACTTAATATACCTAATTTAAGCGTAATTGAGTCTTTTGATAATTCAAATTTGTTTGGAACGTATACGGTAAGTGGAATGGTAACATTTATAGATGGTAAACCAAGTAAGAATGATTATAGAAAGTTTAAGATTTCGGTTGATAAAAATGATGATGTTGGTTCAATGAAGGAAGTTATTTATAGAAGATATCAAGGTATTCTAGTAAATGGTGGAAGGATGCCTGACTTAATTTTAGTAGATGGTGGAATTAATCAAATAAATGCGTGTAATGAAGTTTTGAATAGTTTAAATTTGCATATCAAAGTATGTGGTTTAATGAAAGATGATAAGCACTCACTTAGTGAATTAGTGGACGGGGATACTTTAGAAAGTTATAAGATTAATAAGAAAAGTAATATGTTTTACTTGCTTACTAGAATAAGTGATGAAGTACACAGGTTTACAATTAATTATCATAGGCAAATAAGAAGTAAAGGTAGTATTAGTAGTGTGCTAACTGAAGTTGAAGGTATTGGTGAAGTTAGAAAAAAGGAATTGCTTAAAAAGTATAGAAGTTTAAAAAATCTTAAAGAGGCAAGTGTGGAAGAATTAGAGACTATACTTCCAGAAAAAGTAGCAATAGAACTACATAATTATTTAAAAGAAAGGAATGATTTATAGTGAATGAAGATATTTTTGTATCGGTTATGACAAGTGAATTTATTTATATACCATATAATGATAAGAGCGATTTAAGTCTTAAGAATTTGATGGTTAAGAAAAATGAACTAATAAATGTAAAAGATAATATTTATAGTCCGGTATCTGGTAAAGCTTATGCATATACTGAAATACCTAGCTTAAATGGTAATGCTAAATCACTTATAATTGAAAATAATTTTCTTGATACTATGGATAATATTTTTCAAGTAGAGAATATTTATAAAATAGATAAAGATAAGATTAAGAGTATAGTTGGAAATATTAATTCTTTTACTTTAAAGATATCATTCGAGAATAAGTATGATTTAAAAGACTACTATATTTTAAAAGATAATGTTTTAAATGTTTTGGAGACACTTAATTTGATTAGTGAAACTTATAATATTGATGTTAGTATTTTAATTAATAAGAAAGATACAAGAACATATCAGTTGTTATTTAATTATATGGGAACTTATCCAAATATTAATATTGTATTTAGTACAAAAGAAGAAACTAAAAGCGTTTATGATGTTATTGATATGTTTAATATAATTAAAAATAAAGCGAGTAGGGATTATATTTATTTTACATTGATTAATAAGAATACTTTAAATGTAGTTAAAGCTAAAAGATATTCTAACTTAAAAGATGTTTTAGCTGAACTTAAGATAGTTACGAGTGATTTAGTTATAAATAACATAAAACAACTTGATAATCCGAACTTTTTGATAGATGATAATATATCTTTAGTAGTGTTAAAATAAGGAAAGAATGACTGGTTCTTTCTTTTTTTGTGAATTTTTTCATTTTGTTGATAAGTGCAGATTTTAATAATTGGCTGTGGATAACCATATAAAGTGTATTTTAATTGTTACAAATGTAGTTCTTTTGGTGCGAAAATGGTGTTCAATTTTAAAAAATGCGTGATTTGACAGAAAAACGCTAATATGATAAAGTGAAAATGGCCGTTTGAAACTGACTGTTATAATGCAGTAAAAGTATGTAAAAATTAAGCTTTTTATGTGTTGGTTTAAAAAGGACAGACAGTGGCTGTCCAATTCAAAATACAAAGAAAAGAAAGGAGAAAATATATGAATTATTATAATTAAATAAAAAGTATTTTAGTAGATAATATAGTTGGAAGAAAAGTAAGAGAATATAAAAGTAATCAAAAAGACTTAGAAAGTTACTATAACGTAGGCAAACTTCTAGTTGAAGCACAGGGTGGAGAAGAAAGAGCGAAGTATGGAGATGGACTTATTAAAGAATATTCTAAAAGACTTACAAATGAACTTGGCAAAGGATATTCTTCCTTTAATCTGAAAAATATGAGAAAATATTATTTGTTTTTACAAAAAAGCATGACAATGTCATACCTTTTCAAAAACTTAAACATAACATGGTCAAATATATGTGAAATTTTAAAGTTAAAGAATTTGAATGAAATAGAATATTACTTAAATTTATCAAATAAATTATGTCTTTCTACTAGAGATTTGCGTATAAGAATAAAAAGCAATGAATATGGTAGACTTCCAGCGGAAATTAAAGAAAAGTTAAAAAGTAATGAAGTAGCAAGTACTAGTGAGAAAGTACCATCTTCAGTTGTATTACAAGACTTGAAGGTTGATGGTAAACTAACTGAAAAGATAGTACAATTATGGATAGACGAAAACCCAATAAAATTCTGTAATGCTTTAGGTGAAGGCTTTACTTATTGTGGTAGCCAATATAAAATTAAAATAGGCAATATTTATAATTATATAGATGTTCTTTTATTTAATTATATATCTAATTCATTTGTAGTAGTGGAAATAAAAGTAACAGAACTAAAAAAAGAACACATAGGTCAAATAGAAACATATATGAATTATGTTGATACTAACTTAAAGAAAGAATTTCACAATAAAACAACTGGTATTTTACTCGTGAGAGAAAACAACAACTGGTTAATTAAATACATAAATAATGATGGAATATTGGTAAGAAACTACATAACAAGTGACGAGCAAGTTAGTGAATGTTTAGGAGGTTTTAAATGAATTACTATAATGAAATAAAAAATATACTAGTAGATAATATAGTTGGAAGAAAGGTAAGAGAATATAAAAGTAATCAAAAAGATTTAGAAAACTATTACAATGTAGGAAAACTTTTGGTTGAAGCACAAGGCGGAGAAGAAAAGGCTAAATACGGTAATGAACTAATGAAAGAGTATTCTAAGAAACTCACAAATGAACTAGGAAAGGGATATTCTGTTAGAATGTTACAAAAGATGAGACAATTTTATTTACTTACTCAAAAATCGCCGCCATTGGCGGCCAAATTCAAAAGCATCAATATTACATGGTCTAATATATGTGAAATAATGCAATTGAAAAATTTAGAAGAGATAGAGTATTACTTAAATTTATCAAATGAATTATGCCTTACTGCAAGAGAATTGTGTACTAGAATAAAGTTTAATGATGGAATAAAAATTAGAAACTATATAACAAGTTAGTGAATGTTTAGGGGGTTTAAAATGAATTACTATAATGAAATAAAAAATATACTAATAGATAATGCGATTGGAAGAAAAGTAAGAGAATACAAAAGTAATCAAAAAGACTTAGAAAGCTATTACAATGTAGGAAAACTTTTGGTTGAAGCACAGGGTGGTGAAGAAAGAGCGAAGTATGGGAATGGACTTATTAAAGAGTATTCTAAAAGACTTACAAGTGAATTGGGTAAAGGGTATACCACTACTAGACTTATGTATATGCGAAGTTTTTATCTGCTACTATTAAAATATCCGACACTGTCGGATAAATTAAAAAATATAAATGTTACTTGGTCTAATGTTTGTGAAATCCTAAAATTGAAGGATACAACAGAAATAGAATATTATTTAAATTCATCAAATAAATTATGTCTTTCTACTAGAGAATTACGAGCTAGAATTAAATTGGAAGAGTATAATAGACTTCCAGCGGAAGTTAAAGAAAAGTTAAAAAGTAAAGAAGTAGTAAGTACAAGTGAGAAAGTGCCATCGCCTGTTGTATTACAAGATTTGAAGGTTGATGGGAAGCTAATTGAAAAGATGGTACAAACGTGGATAGACGAAAATCCAATAAAATTTTGTAATGCTTTAGGTGAAGGTTATACTTATTGTGGTAGTCAATATAAAATTAAAATTGGTTCAAATTACAATTACATAGATGTTCTTTTATTTAATGTTATAGACATGAATTATGTAGTAGTGGAAATAAAAGTAACAGAATTCAAGAAAGAACACATAGGACAAATAGAAACATATATGAATTATGTTGATACTAACTTAAAGAAAGAATTCCATAATAAAACAACAGGGATACTTTTAGTAAGAGAGAACAACAAGTGGTTAATTAAATACATAAATAATGATGGAATAAAAGTAAGAAAATATATAACAAGTGATGAGCAAGTTAGTGAATATTTGGGAGGGTTAAAATGAATTACTATAATGAAATTAAGAGTATTTTAGTAGATAATGCTATTGGAAGAAAGGTAAGAGAATACAAAAATAATCAAAAAGATTTAGAAAGTTACTATAACGTAGGCAAACTTCTAGTTGAAGCACAAGGTGGAGAAGAAAGAGCAAAGTATGGAGATGGACTTATTAAGGAATATTCTAATAGGCTTACTAGTGAACTTGGTAAGGGATATTCAACCAGAAATTTAAAATATATGAGAAATTTTTATCTGCTTGCAAAAGGGCAGCCGTTGGCTGCCCAATTCAAAAATATAAATATGACTTGGTCCAATGTTTGTGAAATACTAAATTTAAGTAATATAGAAGAAATGAAATACTATTTAAATTTATCAAACAAGTTGTGTTTAACAAAACTTGAACTGAGAACAAAAATTAAGTCAAAAGAGTATGAAAGACTTGATAGTAAAATTAAAGAAAAATTAATAAAACAGGAAGAAGTTTCAGTAAAAGATAAAATACCAGACCCGATAGTGTTAGAAGGGTTAGAATATAGAGAAAAACTTACAGAAAAAATAGTACAGAAATGGATAGATGAAAACCCAGCAAGTTTTTGTGAAGCTTTAGGTGAAGGATATTCATATATTAAAAGTCAGTACAAAATTAAAATAGGTTCAAATTACAACTATATAGATGTACTTTTATTTAATATTATAGACATGAATTATGTAGTAGTAGAAATAAAAGTAACAGAACTCAAAAAAGAACATATAGGACAAATAGAAACGTATATGAATTATGTTGATGCTAATTTAAAGAAAGATTTTCACAATAAAACAACTGGAATACTTCTGGTAAGAGAAAACAACAGGTGGTTAATTAAGTACATAAATAATGATGGAATAATTGTAAGAGACTATATAACAAGTGAAGAAGAGTTAAATGAGCTATACATATATTAATGTAAAGTGTATATATTTTTTAGTGGTTTTACTATATAATTATAGATATGGAGGAAATTATGTTAGAATTAAAGAATGTTAGTAAATTTTATTATAATAAGGGTATAGTATCAAGTGGTATTAATAAAGTTAATCTTAAGTTTGATATGGGAGAATTTGTTGCTATTACTGGAGAAAGTGGAAGCGGTAAGTCTACTTTATTAAATGTCTTAAGTGGGCTTGATACATACGAAGAAGGAGAAATGTATATTAATGGTGAAGAAACTAGCCATTATACAGAAGTTGATTATGAAGAATATAGAAAGAAATATATAGGAAATATTTTTCAGAACTTTAATTTAGTAAGTAGTTATACAGTTTATCAAAATGTTGAGTTAGTACTTTTAATAAATGGTGAAACTAGAAAGAGTGTTAAATCAAAAGTAATTGATATACTTAAAAAAGTTGATTTATATAAATATAGACACGTAAGAGTAAGTAAACTAAGTGGTGGAATGAAACAAAGAGTAGCAATTGCTAGATGCTTAGCTAAAGATACACCTATTATAATTGCAGATGAGCCTACTGGAAACTTAGACAGTAAAAATGCTAAAAGTGTTCTTAAACTTCTTTATGAAATAAGTAAATACAAACTAGTAATAGTGGTTACTCATAACTATGAACAGATAAGTGAGTATGCTACTAGAAAGATTACTATGCATGATGGAAGTGTTATAGAAGATGTTAAATTAAAAAGTGCTTGTGAAGTTAAAAATATTACTTTGAGTGAGATAAAGAAAACTAGGCTTTTTAGTAATGTAAGATTAGGAATAAGAAATACGTTTAATATACCTACTAAGTTTTTACTTTTAACATTTGTCTATTTATTTGTGTTACTTAGTTTAGTGGATGTATATTCAACCTTTTTAGAGTTAGAGAATAATGGTAGTTTTTATAATGGTTTCTTTAATGAAATGGACGCTGATAAAAGAATTATTGTTAAAAAGAAAGATAAAACTAGTTTTACTTCTATAGAAATAGAAAACATGTATAAAGTAAGTAATGTTAAGAATGTTATTTTAAATGATACAATATATGACTATAGTGCTACTTTAACAGATAATGATAATATTTATTTAGAAAGCAACTTTATGAAGTTAAGTGATTTTAAGGGGAAACTTCTATATGGAAGAATGCCTGAAAATGATAACGAAATTATTGTAATGGGGTCAGTTGATAATTATTATATAAGTGAGTTACAAAATGATATGTTAAATAAAACTGTTAGTTTAGGGTTTAGTAATGAGGGTAAAATGGTTAAAATTGTAGGAATAGCGACATACGAAGAATATAACTGGATGGTTACAAGCTATGTAAGTGATGAAGTGTATGATTTTGTTAATACTGAAGAAATAAAAAATTATGGTATTAGCAAACTGAACATAAATTCTAAAAAGATAAATAATATTCCTAATGTTCAAGTAAGTGATAAAGTTATGCCTGGAGAAGTTTATATAAGTGAAAATGTAAGTTTGTCTTGTGATAGTTATAACTGTAGTAAAGACATTGTTAATGTGACATATGAAAATATTTACTTTACTAAAAGTTTAGACTTAAAGGTTACCAAGATATACAATAAAGATAATTATAAAAGAATATTTGATAAAGAATATAGTGATGATAATGCAATTTTTGTAAGTAGTGTAGACTATGATACTTTATATAAAAATAGTGATGTTTATCAAATTAGTTTATTTGTAGATAATGCTAGAAATATAGATAAGACAATTAATGAGTTAACTAACTATGATGTGTTTAGTTTAGGTAAGGTTAAACATGATACAGCGATTACTCAGGTAATTAAGATAGTCAAAGTAGTAGTATTAACTATACTTATTGTGGTGTTATTCTTTATAAGTTATTTTGTAATTAAACTAATTATTAAGTCTAGAAATAAATATTATACAACTATAAGAATACTAGGTGGAAGTTTTAAAGAGACTAAGACACTTCTAATTTTAGAGTTACTTAATATTACAAATTTAGTATATTTTGTGTTCTTAGTAGTGAGCTTGCTTGTCAAAAGTGGCGTTATAGTAAATGATTATTTAAGCGGTATATTATTTTATATTAATTTAAAAGAGTATATAGTTATATATTTAGTACTAACTATGATGTCTTATTTAATAAGTAGTAGATACTCAAGAAAAATATTTAAAAGTAGTGTAATAACTACATATAATATGGAGGTGTAATAATGATTAAGTTAGTTAATGTATATAAGTATTTTAATAAAGGCAAAAAAAGTGAAGTAAGAGCAATTGATAATACTAGTATAGATTTACCAGAAAAAGGTATTGTTACGCTTCTAGGGCCAAGTGGATGTGGGAAGACTACACTTTTAAATAGTATCGGTGGTTTATCTAAAATTGATAAGGGAAGTATTTATGTTGACAATGAAAAGATTACTAAAGTGAGTGTTAATAAGATAGATAAGATAAGAAGTTTAAAGATAGGATATATATTTCAAAACTTTAATTTACTTGATGATGAGACAGTTTTTGATAATGTTAGTTTAGTTCTTAAAATTAATGGGCTAAAAGACAAAGAAGAAATTAAAAGACGTGTTAACTTTTGTTTAGAAAGCTTAGGCATTTATAGATATAGAAATAGATATGCTGGAATGCTTAGTGGTGGTGAAAGACAAAGAGTAGCGATTGCAAGAGCTATTGTTAAAGATCCTGAAGTGATAATAGCAGATGAGCCTACTGGAAACTTAGATAGTAAAAATACAATTGAAGTGATGAACATAATTAAAAGTTTAAGTAGAGATAGACTGGTAATACTTGTTACTCATGAAAAAGAACTTGCTAAATTTTATAGTGATAGAATAATAGAGATTAATGATGGTAATATAGTTAAGGATTATATAAATCAAGATAATCATGAGTTAGACTACAAGCTTGATAATAAAGTGTACTTAAAAGATATAAAGAATCATGAAACTATAAAAGGGGAAAATGTTAATATAGATTATTATGTAGAAGACGGGTCTAAACTAAACTTAAAGATAGTTGTTAAAAATGATAATATTTATATAGAAAGTGACAAGCCTAAAAAAATAGAAAATATAAGTAATAGCAACATAGAACTGGTGGATGCGCATTATGAGAAAATTAACAAAAGAGTGTATGAAGAGTTTTCTTTTGATTATAGTAAAGTAAAGAATGATAAGTTTAAAAGTAAGTATTCAAGTATTTACAATATATTTTCTGGTACTAAAAGAGGACTAATGAAAATCTTAAATTATAGTTTCATCAAAAAGTTACTTTTAGTTGGTTTCTTTATGTCAAGTATGTTTATAATGTATTCAGTTAGTAGTATTATGAGTACGTTAAATATTAAAGAAAAAGATTTTGTAAGCTATAATAAAAACTATGTGTTACTTACTAAAAATAATATGACTAAGAATGAATACGATAAGATAAGTAATATGAATAATGTTAACTACGTCATGCCAACTGATGGAATGGTTACAGTAAATTTTAAATTTGGTAATTACTTACAGACTTCAGGAATAATGGAAACTATTAAGGGAAATCTAGCAAGTAGTAGTTTATTGGATAAAATAATAAGTGGAACTAAAATTAAAAATAATAATGAAATTATAATAGATAAGTTAGTAATTGATAAGTTTTTAAGTATGAGTGACGCTAAAAACGCGGGATACTTGTCATATGATAGTTTTGTTGGAGAAAGTGTATACTTAAAAGATAGTCAGGAATATAAAATAGTTGGAATATCTGATACTTCAAGTCCTTCTATATATGCTAGTGATAGTGAACTAATTAATATAATAGAAAATTCTATAAATGACGATTATTTAATGGAAGAAACTACTAGCTATAAAGACTATAAAAGAGTAGACGCTAGTTTAACAAGTGGAAACTATCCAGTAAATGATTATGAAGTAATAGTGAATGAAAACTATAAGTATGAGTATCCTTTAAATAAAGAGATGGATACTAAAATAGGAAATACTAAATTAAAAGTAGTAGGTTACTATAAAAGTAGTGAAACAAGTGATTTTTTAGTTAGTGAAAATACTATTAAAAATAAGTTAATACTTAATAGTGATAAGTTTATAATTAGTTCTAAAGATAAGAAAAGTGTAATTAATGAGTTAAAAAGTGAAAAATATAATGTAGTGGATACGTATGAAAATAGTTTAAGTACTTATAAGAAAAATGTGGAAGATGCAAATAAGAGTAAGATAATGTATTCAAGTGTTATAGTGGTTATTAGTTTAATAGAGATATATTTAATTGTTAGAAGTAGCTTTTTAAGTAGAATTAAAGAAGTTGGAATATTAAGAAGTATTGGTATTAAAAGAAAAGATATTTATAAAATGTTTATGGGGGAAATTTTAAGTATTACGTTAATTAGTAGTGTACCTGGTTTATTATTTATGAGTTATGTTTTATACACTCTTAGTAAAATAGAAGTACTTAATATAGTGATTAATCCGTTAGTATTTATTACTAGTTTACTTATAGTAGTGTTCTTTAATTTGATATTTGGGTTACTTCCAGTTTATAGGATTGTTAGGAAGACACCACATGAAATTTTATCAAGAAATGATGTTGATTAATAAGAAAAGATATGGTATTATTTTAGTAGGAGATGTGAATTATGTTTAATGATAGTGATGTAAAAATTAAAATGGATAAAGTAATAAGTAATATGGAAAGTAGGTTTACTACAGTAAGAGCAGGAAGGGCTAACCCTAACATCTTAAATGGTGTGATGGTAGAATACTATGGAGCGCCAACGCCATTAAATGCAGTTAGTACTATAAGCGTTCCTGAAGCTAGACAATTAATGATTAAACCATTTGATAAAAGTTTACTTAAGGAAATTGAAAAAGCTATTTATGCTGCAGAACTTGGGCTTACTCCAAATAATAATGGAGAAGTAGTGTTCTTAACTATTCCAGAACTTACTGAAGAGACTAGAAAAAATTATGTTAAACAAGTTAAAGAAATGGCTGAAGAAGCTAAGATTGCTTTAAGAAATGTTAGACAAGACGCTAATAACGTTATTAAGAAAAGTGAAGTTAGTGAAGATGAAGAGAAAAGAAACATGGAACAAGTTCAAAAACTAATTGATAAGTATAATCAAATAGTAGATGAGAAATACAAGGAAAAAGAAAGTGAACTACTTAGTATATAAACGCTTAAAGGCGTTTATTTCTATATGTGGAGGTGTAAAGTGTACTTAAATATTAAAAACGGAAGTATAGAAATTAATGGAAATACTATTCTTGAAGATATTAATTTTTTAGTTAAGAATAACGAGAAAGTTGGTGTGGTTGGAAGAAATGGAAGTGGAAAGACTACACTACTTAAAGCTATTACTGGAGAGTATGAGTTAACTGATGGTTATGATAAACTAGTGGTAGAAAAAGATAACTTTAAAATAGGATATGTTAGTCAAGATAATATAAAGGACGAAAATATAATGTTGATAGATTATATAAGAGATGCTTACAAAAGTGTAGTTAGTATTGAAAAAGCTATAGCTCTTTTAGAAAGTGAACTATCTATTAAGTATGACGAGGAGACGCTCATTAAGTATAACGAATTAATTAATAGCTATTCACTTATGGGTGGATATACTTATAAAAAAGAATATATAACCGCTCTTAATAAGTTTGGGTTTAATGAGGATGTTTATAGTAAGAAAATAGTGGAGTTTTCAGGTGGAGAGAGAACTAAGTTATCACTGCTTAAACTAATTTTATCAAAGCCTGACTTACTTATACTAGACGAGCCAACAAACCATTTAGACATTAATGCAATTGAGTGGTTAGAAAGCTATTTAAAAAATTATAAAAATAGTATAATACTAGTTAGTCATGACAGGATGTTTTTAGATAATGTATGTAATATAATATATCTAGTAGAATATGGAAAAACTAAAAGGTATGTAGGAAACTACACTGCATATCTTAAACAAAGAGAACTAGATTATGAAAAATCTTTGAAAGACTATAATAGACAGAAAAAGGAGATTAAGAGATTAACTGATTTAGTAAACAGGTTTAAGTATAAACCTTCTAAAGCTAGTATGGCTATGAGTAAACTAAAAATGATTGAGAGAATGACTAAGATAGATAAGCCAGAGGTTTTTGATAAGAAGACATTTAATATTAATTTTAATCCAGTTAATACTAGTTATAGAGAAGTTTTAAAATTAAAAGATGCAAGTATTGGATATAAGAGTGAGTTGTTTAACGTTAGTTTTACTTTGGATAGAGGTGATAAACTAGGTATAATCGGGTCAAATGGAGTAGGAAAAAGTACTTTAGTTAAGACTATTACTGGGGAAATCTCACCTTTAAAGGGTAAAGTAGTAATGGGTACAAATGTGAATTTTGCATATTTTTCACAACAGTTAGAAAACTTAAATAAAGAGAGTACCATATATGACGAAATAAGAAACGCTTTTAAGGATATGACGCCACAAGAAGTGAGAACATTACTTGGAAGTTTTAACTTTAAAGGGGACGATGTGTTTAAAGTGATTAAAGATTTAAGTGGTGGAGAAAAAGTAAGGGTAAGCTTGTGTAAGATATTAAATACTAAGCCTAACTTACTTATACTAGATGAGCCAACAAACCATTTAGATATTATTAATAAAGAGACTATTTTAAAATTACTTAATAGTTATAAAGGAACATTAATTATTGTGAGTCATGATAGATATTTAATAGATAAAGTATGTAATAAAGTATTGTTAATTGAAAATAATAAGGCTACACTATATAATTATGGATATAAAGAATATTTAGAAAAGAGAAGTAATTTTAATGAAGAAATGGTGGTTAATAAAGTAAAGAGTGTTAAAAAAGAAAAGAAGAAAGATAACTCTAAAGCTATTAAAGAGATAGAAAGTGAGATAACTAGACTTGAAAATAAAGTAAAAGAGTTAAATAATGAGATGTTAAATAGTGAAGTTTACATGGATAATATTAAATCTAGAGATATTCTTAATCAAATAGATAGTTTAAAAGCTTTACTTGATAAAAAAATTAGCGAGTGGGAAGACTTGAATACACTTTAAAATTATGGTATATTTATAATGGAGATGGGAATATGAAAAAGAATGGTTTTACGTTAACAGAAATACTTGTTGTTTTAGCGCTTATTGGGTTACTTTTAGTGATAGTTGTACCTAGAATAGGTAATAGTTTAAACAAGGGTACAGAAAAAGCTATGAAAGTACAAGAAAGAGAGTTAAAAGACGCTGGGCTAATGTTTTTAGAAGATATGTGTAAGAACCCGATAGAGAAAGGAAAGTGTCCAGCTACAATAAAATACAATAATACTACAAATACTTATAGTGGATATGTTCTTTTAAATACTTTAGTGAGTGAAAAATATATTGACGAAATAAAGTTAGATAAACAGGCGTGTAATGCATGTGTAAAATACTCTAACAACGAAGCTAAAGCTTATATAAAATGTGGAACAGCTTATACAACAGAAGGTTATAATAACTGTCAAAGTTAGTAACCTTTTTTCATATACTTAAATGGTGAATTATATGTTAAATAATTTGAGTAGCTATTTAAGTAGTAATGAATATAGAATAAGTATACTTCCAAGTGGGGTTCATGTACTAAACTATGAAAGCATTGTTGATATAACAAGTGAGTTAGTAATTATAAAAGTAAGTAACAGAATATCTAAGATTAAAGGTAAGGACATGAAAGCAGTTAAGTTAGATAAGAAAGAGTTATTAATTAGTGGTACTATATTAGGAGTAACGATAAATGAAAAATGAAGTACTAGTAAAAACTAAGAATACTACTAAAGTAGTAAGTATTTTGATTAACAATAAAATATATTTTAGAGATATGAAGAATATAAAAGATTATCTTTACTTCAAAATAGAACTAAGTAGTTTAGAAAAACTAAATAATCTATTAGATATAGTGGTAGTAAAATATTATGGTGAAAGTGGAGTTATTTCTTTTATTAAGAAACACTATATATTATTAGTAAGTTTTTTATTAACGTACAGCATATTGCTCATTTTAAGTAAGGTTATCTTTAGTGTGGAAGTTGTTACTAATAATTTGAAAGTTAAGGAAAGCGTGTTATACGAGTTAAAAGAGCGTGGAATAGAGAAGTATAAATTTGTTAAAAGTAGGAAAGAAATAGAGTATATAAAAAGTAAGATATTAGAAAATAATAAGGATACTTTAGAATGGATAGAGATAACAAGGAGTGGTACTAAGTATATAGTTAATTTGACTCCTAGAGTGATAGATAAAACTATAACTGATAATAAAGTTTATGATATAGTAAGCAAGAAAGATGCACTTATTAAGAATATTATAGTAAGTGGGGGAAGTAGTGTTAAAGAAGTAAATGAGGTGGTAAAAAAGGGAGAAGTTATTATATCAAGTGATATTATTAAATTTGATAAAGTAGTGGGTAAGAGAAGTGCTAAAGGAAAAGTGTATGCTGAGGTGTGGTACACAGTAAATATAAGTGTGCCATATAATCATGTGGTGTATCAAGAAACTGGTAAGACTATAAACCATATATACTTAGATATTTTTGGAAAGAAGTTTACTATAATGGGAAAATATAAAACAAATAATTCTTTAAATGAGACTACTACTTTAGTGGATAAACCATATTTGTTATTTAAAGTGATGAAAGAAAGTAAAGAACTATATAGTTATAAAAAAGTATCACTAAGTGAAGAAGAAACATATAACGAAGCAATAAAGCGCGCTGATAAGATAATTAATGATAAACTTGACACTGATGAACACATAATAGAAAGAAAAGTTTTGAAAAATAATAGTTATAGTAGTAAAATAGTATTAGAGTTATTTTATAGAGTTTATGAAGATATTACAGAATATAAGGAAGTAACTCTAGAAAGTGAGTAATTATGTTAAAAAGTGCATTTTTTGATTTATTAGATACAACTTGGCCTACGTTAGTTATATTTTTAACTGTAGTCATTTTAATGAGAATATTTTATATAGTGAATAATGGAAAGAAATTTATATTACATGAAGAGTTACTTTTACTTTTATTTGTAACTTATATATTATTTTTGTTTGAATTAGTAACTAGTAGAGATGTTTATATGAGTGGAACTAATTTAGTACCTTTTAGAGAGATATTTAGGTATCCTATAGGTAGTGAAAACTTTAATAGACAGGTATTTGGTAACATTATACTATTTATGCCTTTTGGTTTCTTTGCAGCATATTATACAAAAATGAAGAAGCTTGGTAGTATTACACTTATTTCATTTTTAGTTAGTTTAACAATAGAAGTAGTGCAAAAGTATATTGGTAGAAGCTTTGATATAGATGATATCTTACTTAATGTTTTAGGAGGTATACTAGGTTTCTTGGTTTATATTGGATTAGATGCAATTAGAAAGAAATTACCTGGAATTTTTCAAAAAGATGCATTTTATAGTTTTTTAACACTTCTTTTAGTAGTGGTTATAGTTTTATACTTAATTGGAGTAATAAATATTTGACAAGAGTTAAAGGCTCTTGTTTATTTTTTCTTAAATTTATGGTATCATATTTATAGTAGGTGACATTATGAATAAGAAAGGGTTTACATTAATAGAAATACTTATGGTTTTAGTAATACTTGTAACTATAACAGTTGCGGGTACTTTTGGAATACAAAGTATACAAAAGAAAAGCGAAGAAAAGTCTTTAGAAGAATTGTACTCCGAGATTTTATTAGCAGCAGATGTGTATTTAAATGAGAATGAAACATTTACTACTGATTTATTAAATAAAGAAGTAGATGAAAAATGTATTAGAATATATACTTTACAAAATGAAGGACTACTAAGCACAAGTTTAACTAACCCAGTTACAAAGAAACTTATTCCAGGCAACTTATGTGTTATAAGTTATTTAAGTGAAGACGGTACAATAAAGAATAGTTTTAATGAAGAGATTGATACAAAGAAAGTTACATTAAATGTAATAAATGGAAGTAGTGATATAGCATATAAGAATGTTCACCATAAAGCAACGTTTACTGTTACGCCTAATGAAGGGTATTTATTAGAACTAGAAAGTGATACATGTGGTGGGACACTTTCAGGAAGTACTTATACAATAAGTAATGTTACTAGTGACGTTGAATGTAGTATAGAGTTTAAGATGGAAATACTAACTCTTTATAAAAAATTACTATCAGATAAATCCACTATAAAAACAAGAACAGACTTTACTAATATTGTATCAGATGACAATACTAACACATTATATACTTCTACTGAAAACAGTAAAACAGTATATTATTTTGCAGGGAATGCAACAGACAATTGGGTAAAGTTTGGAAAAGAAACAAAAAATAACGAAGAAAAAGATATATACTGGAGAATAATAAGAACAAATGCTGATGATAGTATAAGAATGTTGTACCATGGCGTAAGTCCAGAAGCGAAAGATGCTTATATTCAAACTTCTAGGTTTAATCCTTGGTGTAGTTCTCTTGTAACATGTAATACTAAATTATCTGATATTAGTTATATGTACGGTAATGATAATACTTTAGAAGAGTTGAGAAATAACACAGCTGATAGTCTTATAAAATCCAATATAGATGAGTGGTATCTTAACAATTTAACAAGTTATACAAAATATTTAAGTGCTAAAGCAGTGTATTGCAATGATAGGAATATATATTCAGGGGAAATTACTACAGGAATAACAACCAGCGATATGTTTTACGCTGCTTATAAAAGACTTGAAAAAGACTTAAATAATATAACACCAACGTATGATTGTGGTAATGAAAGTGATAAATTTACAGTTGACAGTAGTACAGGAAATGGGAAACTAACATATCCAATAGCATTAATGACAGCAGATGAACTTATCTATGCAGGCGGTAGGCTATCTAGGGAAAACACTAATGTATGGTATTATATCAATAGTATAGGAGAATATTCAACAGATGCTATGTGGTGGTGGACAATGACACCATCAAGAAACGATTATTTATACATAGTAAGAGGTTCTTCTTGGGCTGGAACTATTCAAGACTATGATAGTTATGGTAGTTATGGTGCTAGACCGGTAATATCAATTAAATCATGCGTGAAATACTCTAGTGGAGACGGAACAGCAAGTAACCCATATACAATAAAAGAAACTTCAAGTGGATGTTAGCAATTTTAACAACTTTACAAAATAAATGTAAAGTTGTTGTTTTTTTTTGGAAATTTGTGTTTTAGTCTTTACTTAATTAAAATAATCTTGTAGAATAGTGGTAGATAGTGGAGTGAAGTGGAAGAAAGTGGTGGTCTTATGTTAATGGGCGAATTTAATCATACTATTGATAATAAGAATAGACTTATTATTCCGTCTAAGCTTAGAAGTGAGTTAGAAGGTGCTACTATTACTAGAGGACTTGATAAGTGCTTAGCAATATATCCTAAAAATGAATGGGATAAGATAGTAAATAAGTTAGCG
The DNA here is from genome assembly GCA_934087065.1 of uncultured Bacilli bacterium. GTDB lineage: Bacteria > Bacillota_I > Bacilli_A > RF39 > UBA660 > CAG-628. Next base: position 23,021 of record CAKOIS010000006.1, on the reverse strand, counting down.
ACTTTACCATTTACTAAGAGTGATGCTAGAAATGTTAATAGATTTATTTTTAGTGGAGCATCTACTATTGTGTTTGATAAGATGGGTCGTATTAATTTACCTGCTAATTTAGTTAGTTATGCATCTTTAGTAAAAGATTGTGTAATAATTGGAGTAGGAGATAGATTAGAAGTTTGGGATAAAACTTTATACGACGAGTTTGTTTCTAATAATATTGATAATTTTAGTGACATGGCAGAGAATTTATTTGGAGGTTCAAATGAAGCATAAGAGTGTATTATTAGAGGAGACTATCTTAGGATTAAATGTAAAACCAGATGGAACTTATATAGATGGGACTTTAGGATATGCTGGTCACTCAGGGGAAGTTTTGAAAAGGTTAGAAGAGAAGGGGTTCTTATTCGCCTTTGATCAAGATGAGGAAGCAGTTAAATATAGTACAGAGAAATTAAGTAAAATTAGTTCTAACTTTAAAATATTTCATACTAATTTTAAGAATATGTTAGAATATGTTAATACTCCAGTTGATGGTATTATGTTTGATTTAGGGGTTAGTAGTCCTCAACTTGATGAAACTGACAGGGGTTTTAGTTTTCATAACGACGCAAAGTTAGATATGCGTATGGATAAGAGACAAGAGTTAGACGCTTATAAAGTGGTTAATCTGTATTCTTATACAGATTTAGTAGATATTTTATTTAACTATGGAGAAGAAGTAAACGCTAAAAGTATAGCTAAAGGAATAATAAATGCTAGACCAATTAATACAACATTAGAACTAGCTGAAGTCATAAGAAATAATGTTCCTGAAAGCTATAGAAGAAAGGGTAACCCTTCAAGGAAAACTTTTCAAGCAATTAGAATTGAAGTTAACCATGAGTTAGATATTTTAGAGAAGTCTTTATTAGATGCGTTTAGCTTACTTAAAAGTGGTGGAAGAATGTGTGTTATCACATTTCATAGTTTAGAAGATAGAATTGTTAAAAACACATTTAAGAAGTTGTGTAGTGATGATGAAATAAGTAAGAATCTTCCAGTTGTACCAATAGAGATGAAAGCGAAAGCTAAACTAATAACTAGAAAACCAATAGTTGCTAGTAGTGAAGAATTAGAAAGTAATAATAGAAGTAGAAGTGCAAAACTTAGAATTATAGAAAAAATATAAAAGAAAGAGGGATAAAAATGGCTAGAAAGAAGAATGTTAAAATGTTAAGAGGAGAAAAATTATTATATTTGTTAATAGGATTTTTAGTACTTGGTAATATTTTTGGTACTTCTTTTTCCTCTGCTCTTTTATCTAAGACTAATATTGAAGTAGAAAGTATTAGAAAGAAAATTGATAAACAAGAGAATTTAAATCAAAGTTTAGAAATGAAAATAAGTGAACTTGCTAGCTTTGATAATGTAGAAGCTGTTGCAACTACTTATGGTTTGGAGTATAATAATAGTAATGTTAGAACAATAAATGAATAAGGAGAGTGTTTATGAAAAAAACAAGAACTGTAAGAATTAGTAAGTATTTTTTAATGGTTGTTGTTTTTTTGTTTGGCCTAATTATATTTAAGCTTTCTTATGTTGTGTTAAGTCCTAAAGTTGATGGAGTTGATTTAAAGGCTTTTGCAAGCAATAGAAATACTGTTAAAGAAAGAATTGTGGCTAGTCGTGGAACTATATATGATAGTTTAGGGGATGTACTTGCAGTTAACGTGAACTCTTATACAGTAATAGCTTATTTGGAAGAAGATAGAACAACTGATAAAGATAACCCACAGCATGTGGTTGACAAAGAAAGTACTGCTAAGGCACTTAGTCCAATTATTAATATGACAGAGGAAAGAATACTTGAGTTACTTAATACAGAGAATGTTTATCAAGTAGAACTAGGGCCTGGTGGAAGAGGAATAACTGAGCTTGTTAAAGAAAATATTGAGAAACTTAATTTGCCTGGTATAGATTTTATTAAAAGTGTTAAAAGGTATTATCCTAATAGAAATTTCTTGAGTTATACTTTAGGGTATGCTAAAACGATGGATGACGGGACTATTGTTGGAGAGATGGGACTTGAAAAAGAGTTTAACAAAGATTTAACTGGAGTAGATGGAAGTAGAACATATGAAAGTGATATTTATGGATATAAAATAGCTAATACTAATGAAGAAATAGTAGAAGCTGTAAATGGGAAAAATATTTATTTAACAATAGATACAAATATACAGATGTTTACTGAGCAAGCTATAAAAACTTTAGAAGGAGCATCAAGCTTAGAATGGGCTACAATAAGTGTGGTGGATGCGAAAACTGGAGCTATATTAGGAGTAAGTTCAAACCCTAGTTTTGACCCGAACGTTAAAGATTTAACTAGTTATTATGACCCATTTGTAAGTTATACTTATGAGCCTGGTAGTACAATGAAAACATTTAGTTTTATGGCTGCTATTGAAAATGGACTTTATGACGAAGAAGAAACTTACATGTCTGGTACTATTAAAGTAGGAGAATATACTATTAAGGACTGGAATAAGTATGGTTGGGGAGAAATGACTTTTGATAAAGGCTTCTATGCAAGCTCTAACGTTGCGGCTACTTTGCTTAGTCAAAGACTAGGAAGAGACAAATTAAAGGACTTTTATAAAAAGTTAGGTTTTGGAAAGAAAACTGGAATATCTTTACCTAATGAGCAAACTGGTAAAATTGATTTTAATTATGAAATAGAAGTAGCTAATGCGTCTTTTGGACAAGGAATGAGTGTGACACCTGTACAAATGGTACAAGCATTTACTAGTGTTACTAATAATGGAGAAGTATTAAAGCCGTATATAGTTAAAAAGATAGTTGATCCGGTTACTAATGAAGTAATACTAGAAAATAATAGAACTGTTATAGGTAAAGTTACAAGTATTACTACTACTGAAAAAGTGATAGACTTGTTAGATGGTGTAGTAAACTTAGATAGTGAGGGGTCAAGTGGTTACAAATATAAAACTGATAAAGTTAGAACTATTGGTAAAACAGGTACAGCTGAAATAGCAAGTGAAAACGGTGGATATTTAACAGGAAGTATAAACTATGTAAGAAGTTTTTTAGGGGCTTTTCCTTATGATGATCCACAAATTATTGTATATATGGCCGTTAGTAAAATAACTGATACGACTTTACCTGGTAAAGCAACTAGACAATTAATTGATGATGTTTCTACATATTTAGGTATTGTTAAACAAGATAAAAGTGAATATTCTAACTTTAAGTTAACTAGTTATATAAATCAAGATGTAATAAAAACTACTGAAGAATTGGAAAGTAAAAATTTAGATGTTGTTATTATAGGAGACGGAAGTAGAATAATTAATCAGTATCCAAAAAGTAATAGTATAGTTAATGCAAATGATAAAGTGTTTTTAGTAACTAATGGTACTAATTATAAATACGCTAATATTGAAAATTGGTCTAGGAGTGAACTTGATATTTATAGTAAACTACTAGGTGTAAACTTTAATTATACTGGGTATGGATATAGTTTTGGAACAAACTTAAAAAATAGAGATGTTGTTAAAGGTGAAACTATTGATATAAATTTAAAAGTAAAATATTTAGAAAAAGAAGAAAAAGAAAGTAATACAGATAAAACGACAGAAAACGACACATAGATATAATATACTCATAAATAGAGGTGACTTTATGAGAGTATATTATATCTTTTTAATTAATAGGGAAACTTATATGTTAACTAAAAATAAACCAGATAACTTATATAAAATATTAGAAAGTATATATTTACTTGATAAAAATAAAGTTTATCTTGGCTATAAGATGTTTAGTAAGATATGTAAGCCAATAAATAAGAAAAACTTAAATAAGTTGTTAATTGATAATAATGATGATAATTTAAGTTATACTTGTTTTAAGAATACTCATATAATAAATGATTTTTTAAATAATGAAAGTACTAAGTTAGTTATAGGAAGTAGTCACATTAAAGTTAAGTCTAATAGTATGTATCCAAGTTTATTTAATACTTTAAAGGGTATTCCTTATTTATTTGTGTGTGACTTTCAAAATATGGATTATTTCTATCTTAAGAGTATAATGTTCTCTAGATAATACACTTGACAAATAACTTATTATATAAGATAATTTTATTGTAAATACAAGGTTAGTTAATTATTGAGGTGAATTTATGAATTATGATTTTAATAAAAAAGAAGATTTAACATTATTCTTTTGTGACATTTATGGTACTATTGATGGTGGATTTACAGAAGAAGAATGTATAAGATTTTCAGAGTTATTAGAAGAGTTAAGACTTAAACATGGAAGTGACTATTTATTTTTTGGTATGGCATCAACTGAACACTCAGATGTGGTTGACATGTATGAGTCTAGACTTTCTAGATATTTTAAAGATAGAATAGTTTTAATACCGAAAGATGTTGAAAGTGAAGTATTAAGAGAAATTAAAACATCTTATACTTTACACCATATAAATAAATTACTTAAAACTTTTAATATTAATGAAATATATTTTGCAGATGATTCACAATTTAATCATGATATGTTTGAAGTTCTACTAGGTGACTATAAAATAAAATTAAATTCCATAGTACCTAAAAGAGGTGAAAACTATTTAAGTTTTATAAATAATGAATTAGAAAGCAAGTATTTAAATGGATTACAAAGATAGTGTTGTAAAATACCATAAAATTTTATATAATTAATATATAAGAAAGAGGTGAATTAAATGATTTGGGATATATTATATGTTCTAATTGGTTTAGTAGTGGGAGTAATAATAGGTTTTCTGCTTGCTAAGAAAATAATGACTAAGGAACTTAAAAAGAATCCACCAATTAATGAAGAAATGATAAAAACTTTAATGAAAGGTATGGGTAGAACTCCTAATCAAAAACAAGTTAATCAATTAATGAAACAAATGAGTAGATTTAATTAAAAGAATTAGAGCCTTCTCTAGTTTTTTTTAATGACTTAATTTGTCTAAAATATGTGAAAAATAGTGACTTTGTAATAAATTTTATACTTTTTTTCAAAAAAGTGTAGCATTTTAAATACAAGTGTGTTATAATATGAACCATTATTTTGAACGAGGGGGTTTCAAAATAATACAAATTGATATCAAAGCCATTAAATTTTTATAAAAAATTATCTCTCATTACCTCTATATTAATATGGCTTTTGATAAATTTAATAATACTTTTTGTCCTTTGTTAAAGTATTATTTAGAAATTGGCTAGTGATAGCCTTTTTTTTATTTAATGTAACTCTTGACTTTTTGTAATAAATATGGTACTATATATGGCATTGAAAGGGATGGTTTGGATGAAAAATTTAATAGAACTTAAAAATGAAATAACTAATATACTTGATTCGGAACTAAAAAAGAAAGGTAAAAGGGTATTTAGACAAATTACTGATGAAGAGAAACTTAGACTTATCAATAATAAAGAGTTTACTGGACAATTACTTGATTATATACTATTTAATTTATCTATGATTCAAGGTACACAAGTAAGTATATTTACTGGTGATGAAAGAATAGAAAATGGTATATGCAAAGATGTTCCTAGAATAGGAAGATATCCTATATTTGTTTATGATGAAAATCTTAATTTAATTAAGATAGAAACAAGTAAGAGACATAGTATTATTACATTAACTTGTGGACTTATTAATGCAGTAGAAAATAGTATTCCAAAACTAGAAAGTGATGTAAGTACTAAAAAGTTAGTCTTAGGAGGTAACATAAATGCTTAGTTGTTTAAGAGATAGTTATTTTCCAAAATTAGATTATGCTGAAAAAAGAGATTTAGTTTTAAGGGAAATTGAAACTATGGTAGAGTGCGAGCTTACACTTAATGATATAAAACTATATGTTCCAACTACATTAGTTGAAAAGATAAGACTATTATATAAAGAAACTAAAAATGATAGTTTTGTTGATTCTTTAATTAAAGAGTTGTTCGTTGCTTTAGAACTTATTCAAGGTAAAGAGATTGCTGTTGATAGAAAGAATTCTGATGTTGTTGAGACATTCTTTAAATATACAAAGTATACAGTTAATAGAATAGGAACATACCCACTTTTTACATATGATAAAGATGGTTGTGTTAAGAAAATTGAATTAACTAGAAATAATACTAAGATTAATATATTATGTAGTTTGATTGATACTATAGAGAATAGACAACCTGAAATTAAAGCTGGTTTAAAGAAGGTGTTATAATGATTAATGAAAAATTAGGATTATTTACTGATTATGATTTTGAATTCAAGAGAAATTTTGTATTAAATGAACTTAATAGAGTTTTAGACACTAAGTTAAATGAGTTAGGTAAGTCTGAAACAAGTAAGCTTACTTTAAAAGAAAAGGTAAATTTAATAGATAGTTCTATTAATAGTAAAACTGACAGATATTTTTGTCAATTATATAAGGACTTACATAAATGTTTAGAAAAAATAGAAAATAGAGAAATATCTTTTAAAGATATGTATATTTCAAATACTGATAAAGAATACTATTATAGAAAGAATTTAAGAATGAATTTATTTCCAGCATTTGGATACGATGAAAAGGGAGTGTCTAGTGTAATTACTTCTTATTGTGTAAGTGATAAAAATATGGTACTTGCTTATATAGAAGTTTACGAGTTAAAATTAGTTGAAATTAGGAAATATTATAAATCAAAAGCTTTAAAATTAAAATAAGCTTTTTTTTATTAATAGTTAAAATATATACTACTGATTTATTTAAGACATTTTTTCTTCTATTTCTTCATTAACTAAGCAAATAAAGAGAAAAGGACGTAGTTAATATATATTATGATGTTAATGATAAGTAGATAAACTTTTATTATTTTTTGTGTAAAACCATCAAAAAATGTTTGACAAACAAAGTTTATCGTGATATATTATAAATGTTTGAGTTTTCAAGTAAAACTCTAATTAAAATTATAAACACGATACACCAGGAAGTGTGTACGAGAAAGGAGTTAATATGACTACTATTAACCAATTAGTTAGAAAGAAAAGAGGACAAAAGGTTAGAAAGAGTAAAAGCCCAGTATTAAATGTTGGATTTAACTCAAAAGATAGAAAAAGAACTAACAATATGAGCCCTCAAAAACGTGGAGTATGTACTCGTGTAGGTACTAAGACACCTAAGAAACCAAACTCAGCATTAAGAAAATATGCTCGTGTAAGATTAAGTAATGGTTACGAAGTAACTTGCTATATTCCTGGAGAAGGACATAACTTACAAGAACACAGTGTAGTATTAATAAGAGGCGGACGTGTTAAAGACCTAATCGGAGTAAGATATCACATCGTTCGTGGTACATTAGATACTGCAGGTATTGACAAGAGAAGACAAGGTAGAAGTAAATACGGTACAAAAAGACCTAAAAACAAATAAATAAAGAAGGGAGGAATAAATAATGCGTAAAAGACAAGCTGTTAAAAGAGAAGTATTAGCAGATCCTATATATAATAGTAAGATGGTTACTAAATTAATCAATAGAATTATGATTGGTGGTAAAAAAGGTACTGCTCAAAATATTTTATATGACGCATTTGATATAGTTAAAGAAAAGACTGGAAATGATCCAATGGAAACTTTTAATAAAGCTTATGAAAATATTAAGCCTCAACTAGAAATTAAGAGTAGACGTATTGGTGGAGGTAACTACCAAGTCCCAGTTGAAGTTAAGGAAGACAGAGGTCAAGCTTTAGCACTTCGTTGGTTAGTACAATATGCTAAAAATAGAAATGGTAAAGGTATGGCTGAAAACTTAGCTAATGAAATAATAGATGCTGCTAACGGTGTTGGTGGTGCTGTTAAGAAACGTGAGGATACTCACAAGATGGCTGAAGCTAATAAAGCTTATGCTCATTATAGATGGTAATATAATTAAGAAGGGAGAAATGAATTATGGCACGTGATGTATCTTTAGATAAGCTACGTAATATTGGTATTATGGCACATATAGATGCTGGTAAGACTACATTTACAGAGCGTGTACTTTTCCATACAGGAATAACACATAAAATCGGTGAAACACATGATGGTGAATCACAAATGGACTGGATGGAACAAGAAAAAGAAAGAGGTATCACAATTACCAGTGCTGCAACAACTGCACATTGGAAAGGATATAGATTAAATATCATAGATACACCAGGACACGTAGACTTTACTATTGAAGTTTCTCGTAGTTTAAGAGTACTTGATGGTGCAATTGCGCTTATTGATGCTCAAGCTGGTGTTGAAACACAAACTGAACAAGTTTGGAGACAAGCTAATGAATGGAAAGTTCCAAGAATGATATTCGCTAATAAGATGGATAAAATGGGAGCTAACTTTGAATTTAGCTTAGAAACAATTAAAGATAGACTAAGTGAAAATAGTGCACCTATTGAATGGCCTATTGGAGCTGAAGATAACTTTAGTGGTATTATTGACTTAGTTACTATGAAAGCATATCATTATGATGGGGATCAACATGAAAATGCTACTGAAATAGAAATTCCTGATGAATTAAAGAGTGTTGCTCTAGAAAAACGTATGGAACTTATTGAAACAGTTAGTATGTTTGATGATGAGTTAATGGAAAAATACTTAGAAGGAAATGAGCTTAGTGTTGAAGAAATTAAGTCTGCTATAAGAAAAGGTGTTATAGCTGGAGAATTCTATCCAGTATTATGCGGTACTGCTTTAGGAAACAAAGGTGTAAAACTTGCACTTGATGCTGTACTTGATTATTTACCAGCTCCAACAGATATCCCTCCAGTAAAGGGAATTGATATGAATGATAATCCAATTGAAAGAAAGGCAAGTGACTCTGAAGCATTTAGTGCACTAGCATTCAAAGTTATGAACGATCCATTCGTTGGAAATTTAACATTCTTTAGAGTATACTCTGGAACATTAAAGAGTGGTTCATATGTATTTAATAGTTCTAAAGGAGAAAAAGAAAGAATTGGACGTATCTTACAAATGCATGCTAACCAAAGAAAGGAAATTTCAGAAGTTTATGCAGGAGAAATTGCTGCTGCAGTAGGACTTAAAGACACATTTACTGGTGACACTTTATGTGATGAAAAATCAAAAGTTATACTTGAAAAAATGACTTTCCCAGAACCAGTTATTGAACTTGCTATTGAACCAAAATCAAAAGCTGATCAAGAAAAAATGAGTCTTGCACTTCAAAAGTTAGCAAAAGAAGACCCATCATTTAGAGCTAGCACAAACCACGAAACTGGTCAAACTATTATAGCTGGAATGGGTGAGTTACACTTAGATGTTCTAGTTGATAGAATGAGAAGAGAATTTGATGTTGAGTGTAACGTTGGTAAACCACAAGTTGCTTATAGAGAAACTCTTACAGTACCAGCTGACTGTGAAGGTAAATACATTAAGCAAAGTGGTGGACGTGGACAATACGGACACGTTTGGGTTAAATTTGAACCTAATAAAGATAAAGGATATGAATTTGTTGACGCTGTTGTTGGTGGTGTAGTACCACGTGAATACATTGGCGTTGTAGATAAAGGACTTCAAGAAGCTTTAGCTGGAGGAGTACTTGCTGGATATCCTATGATAGACGTTAAGTGTACATTATTTGATGGATCATATCATGATGTAGACTCTAACGAAATGGCATTTAAAATAGCTGCTTCAATGGCACTTAAAGAAGCTAAAAATAAATGTAAACCTGTTTTACTAGAACCAATAATGAAAGTATCTGTTGTAGTTCCTGAAGAATTTATGGGAACAGTTATGGGAGACTTAACTAGTAGAAGAGGAAGACCACTTGGTAATGAATCAAGAGGTAAAGACCTAGAAATAGGTGCAATGGTACCTTTAGCAGAAATGTTTGGTTACATGACAGTATTAAGAAGTAATACTCAAGGTAGAGGACAATATCAAATGGTATTTGACCATTATGAAGAAGTACCTAGAAACATTGCTGAAGATATTATTAAGAAAAACAGTGTTGCCTAATAAAAAAATGTAAAACTTAACAGTTTATGCTTGAAAAAGTCATAAACTTTAGGTAAAATAATAATGTATATAGAAAAAGGAGGAATTTTAAAATGGCAAGAGAAAAATTTGATCGTTCAAAACCACATGTTAACATTGGTACAATTGGACACGTAGACCATGGTAAAACAACATTAACTGCTGCTATTACCAAAAGACAAGCTGAAAAATTTGGAGGAGAATTTGTAGACTATGCAAATATAGATAAAGCTCCAGAAGAAAGAGAAAGAGGTATTACTATCAATACAGCTCACGTTGAGTATCAAACTGAAAAACGTCACTATGCTCACGTTGACTGCCCAGGACACGCTGACTATGTTAAAAACATGATCACAGGTGCTGCTCAAATGGATGGGGCTATCTTAGTTGTTAGTGCAACTGATGGACCTATGCCTCAAACAAGAGAACACATCCTATTATCTAGACAAGTTGGTGTACCTAAAATGGTAGTATTCATCAACAAATGTGATATGGTTGATGATCCTGAACTACTTGATTTAGTAGAAATGGAAGTAAGAGAATTACTTTCTGAATATGGATTTGATGGAGACAATACTCCAATTATAAGAGGATCTGCATTAAAAGCTCTAGAAGGTGACCCTAAGTATGTTGCTGCTATAGACGAATTAATGGATGCAGTTGACTCATGGATTGATACTCCTGTAAGAGATACTGAAAAGCCTTTCTTAATGAGTATTGAAGACGTATTTACTATCACAGGTCGTGGAACTGTTGTTACAGGACGTGTTGAAAGAGGTATGTTAAAACTAAATGACGAAGTAGAAATCGTTGGTATTAAAGATACAAGAAAAGTTGTTGTAACTGGTATAGAAATGTTCAGAAAATCATTAGATTTTGCTGAAGCTGGAGACAACGCTGGTGTGCTTCTTCGTGGTGTTAACCGTGAAGATGTTGAAAGAGGACAAGTTCTTGCAAAACCAGGAACAGTTACTCCTCACAAGAAGTTCAAAGCAGAAGTTTATGTTCTATCTAAAGAAGAAGGTGGAAGACATACTCCATTCTTCAGTAACTATAGACCACAATTCTACTTCAGAACTACAGACGTTACTGGTGTAATTGAATTACCTCAAGGTGTTGAAATGGTTATGCCTGGTGATAATGTTTCAATGACAGTTGAATTAATCACTAAGATAGCTCTTGAAAACGGTACTGAATTCTCTATCCGTGAAGGTGGAAGAACAGTTGGTGCTGGTAAAGTAACTGAAATTATTGAGTAATTAAGTTAATTAAAAAATTCCCGTTTGGGAGTTTTTTTTAATGTTTTTAAAATTTTTGTTATCGCATTTAAATTTCTAGGTGTATTTTTGAAAAATATAGGTATGTTATAATGGAGTTTATATTAATAGTAGCTGTAGTAGAAGATGCAAGAAAAAAATTTAAAGAGATGTGAAAGGGAAAAATATTATATTCATATTGAATATTTTTTGGAAGATAAAATATCCAAATCATTCCGAAAAATTCCAAAATGGAAAAATTCGGAATGTGTGTGATTATGTTACTTTAACATATAATAATGCCTCCTTTTGGAGGTTTTTATATCAAATAAAAAAAGATTTATCTAACCAAATCTTTTTTGTCTATTTTGCTATTCTTATATTTAACTCTTTCGTCTGTATTAAATAGTATGTAATCAATACTGGTTGTATAGTATTCACTTAGTTTTAGAAGTACCCATGTAGGTATGTCATTTTCTCCTGTTTCATAAGCAGCATACCCAGTTTGACTCATACATAAATAAGTTGCGACATCTTTTTGTTTTAAATCTCTTTCTTCTCTTAAATCTCTTAATCTGTTCATCATTAATCTATTAGTTCTACTCATAAGAAGCCTCCATTCTTTACATAAAAAGATACCATAACTTTAAACTTAATATTGATTTTTAACGTGAAACACGCTATAATAGTTTTGTAATCATATAGATAGTAAGGGTAGTACCAGTATTATTATACTTTTTGTATATAATTAATGGAATACGACAATATAAATATAGAAGGAAAAATGTGATTATAATAGGAGTATGATTTATGAATAAGAAGAGTATAACAATATTAGTAGTGTGTTTAATAGTGACTGTGTTGTCAGTTAGTTTAGCATACTATAGTGCTAGAATAATAGGTGATGGGAAAAATGTAAGTGTGAATGCAAAAGAGCTTACAATAAACTTTGACAACAACAACGAAATAGCGAGTGGTATAATTGAACCAGGTTGGAGTAGTGCTAATACTTTTAGTGTTACTAATAAAAGTAAAACTAACTTTACATATGATATTGTACTAAAGAACTATAAGAATACTACTAAGACTAATGGATACCTAGTTTATAAAATAACTAGTACGAATGGATACAATATGACTGAATATAAAGATATGCCAAAAGATGGAGATAATACATATGACTTAGTTATAGCAAGAGGTATTACAATAGAACCAGGAAGTATTAATAAACAAAGTTATACTTTAGAAATAAAATACTTAGATAGCACTGAAGACCAAAGTATAGATATGGGGTCAACTGTAACAGGTAGTTTATACATAGTAGAAAGTACAACAAATGAAAATAACCCATATACTAAAGGTACATTAGGTTATCAAATAATGGAAGATAATACTAATATAAAAGAAAGAACTGACTTTAGTAAAGCTTATACAGATACAAATATTGGAACAATGTATAAAGCAAAAGAAGAAAATACTGACGTGTATTACTTTGCAGGGGATGCTAGAAACAACTGGGTAAAGTTGGGAACATATAATACTGATAAAACCATTTATAAAGGTTGGGGAACTTATGGCAATAACTATAAGTCTTATAATGTTTATGACTCAATGTCAGAGTGTACAAATGCAAGTGAATTTAATAATAATTGTGAAGCATTCACGTTATGGAAGAAAGGTGACCCAATATACTGGAGGATAATAAGAACTGATAAAGATGGTGGTGTAAAACTATTATATCACGGTAATAGTTATGAAAGTGAAAACACTTATATAGCTGGGAATGAAAGCTATTCGTCTAATTGTACAAACGGTATTAAATGTATTGATTATAATAATTCTGATGCTAAAATAAAATTAGATAAGTGGTTTAATGAAAACTTAATTAATTATTCAAAATATATTAATCCAGGAGCAAGTTATTGTAATGATAAAAGTATATATAATAGTGATGATACACGGACATATTTATCCGGGTATTATAGACTTATACAAATCAAAAATCCAACATTAAATTGTAACTCAAAAGATGTAATAAAAGCAAATATAGCATTAATTACTGCTGATGAAGTAGCTTTTGCAGGCGGTGTAGTTGGAATAAAAAATGACAAAGTGTGGTATTATTTAAACAACAAAAATAATCCTTCGATAAATCACGTTGGTGAATGGTGGACTATGACAGGTGCTGATTACTCTGATACAGATAATGATGTGCTAGATATTGAACCAGCAAGATTTGGTCGTGAAGGGAGTATTAGTGCCCATACTGCTTCATTTAAAGCAAAATCATTTCGCCCAGTTATAACATTAAACGGTGAAAACCTTTGGAAAAGTGGCGATGGTAGTGCATCTAAACCTTATGAAATACAAGAAACTCCTGATACACTATCTGATAAAATTATCTCTAAGTCTATGAAAAATGAGGATGGAGTGTATAATGAGAATGGCTTTAGATATGAAGGAAGTAATCCGAATAATTATATACAGATGGAAAAGAATGATGGTACAAAAGAGTTGTGGAGAATAATTGGAGTATTTCCTGATGGAGAAAATGGTGAAAATGTAATAAGAGTAAGAAGACATTATGAATCAAATAATTATCCAACATCGGCTTATAATAATGTAAGTACTTCTAATCATTTTCCTGATTCAATAATGTATACTACTACGTTAAAGGGTTACACAACTTCTAATTATAAGAATACAGTAAAATATAAAATATATTTAGGATCAAGAATGTACTCAGATAATACAACAGCTAAAATGTTTTATGATACTGAAAGAATGTTAAATAATAGTGGTTCAGCAGGATTGAGTTCTAATGGTGTTACTTCAATAGTGGGTGCTGTTAGTTTGATATATCCGAGTGATTATGGATATGCAGTACTCTCTAGTGACTGTGATAGAAATGTGTCAGTGGGAAGTGACTCTAATGGAGTTTATGGATATGAAGTAAATACTAAGTGCCATACTAAAAATTGGCTATTTCAAGGCAGTGATCAAGCTCAGTGGGTTATAACTTCTTCTTTATTGGGAACAAACTATGCATTTCATGTTAGTGATGTTGGATATGTAGGCTATTTATCATATGGTTTAACTTACGTTACAGGATATTCTCCAGTAATGGCTTTATCGGCTGATGTGTACGTATCTGGAACTGGAACACAAAGTGATCCATATGTGATGACAAATTAAACTATTGACATATTGTACCTATTTATGGTACAATATGTTTGTTTTTTTAGGGGGGGATAATATGAAATTAAAAGATTATTTTTTTGATAATTTTATGGGAATAGACGAAAGTACTGTTCTTACTGCAGTTGAAGAGTTAACTGACGTGCAAAAGAAGTTAGTTTACTATACTTGGGGTGTAGATAGTAAGCACAGAAATCCAAATAGCAAACAAGCAAAAGATGTAATAAATCAAATATATAAGAAATTATATAAGAAAAATTTATTTAATGAGTTTAATGCACCAAAAGAAACTGTAATTAAATTAATAGATACTTTAAAAGAAAAAGAATTAGTTAATTTATTTACAGAGTACTCTTATAAAGATAATGAACTTAAAAGTGGTGTAGTAACTAAAGAGATTAGACAAAAGAATTCATATATAATAAAGAAAGTACAAACTGCGATTAAAGAAGGTAAAGTATCAACTAGAAAAGTAGATTATTCTAGTGTTTATAAAGGATTCTTTAATCAATTTGATAGACCTAAAGAAGAAGTATTAAGAGTAGTTTATTCTTTGGATGAAGAAAGTATTAAAACATTAAAGAAAAAATTTGGAGAAAACTTTGACAAGTTATATAAAGTAGATAATAAAGTAAATGATGAGATAAACGTAAGAATTTGTAGATTAATTAGAAGAAAGTTTGCTTTGTTAGAGAATGGTGAGTTTGTTAAAATTACTGATTATGTTAATCTAGACTTAGATACTATTAAAGAAAGAATGAGCCTTTTAAGTACTAAAGAACAGGAACGTATATATAGTTTATTTGGAGAAAATTTAGATAAAGAAGTGGCTATTAATGTTGAACAAAAGAATAGTTTATTAAGGAAAAAGTCTATAGAAAGATTAAAAAGTGGTAAACCTAAATTAGTACATACTAACTTTAAACCATTATTTGATATATTAAGTAAGAATAAGTTTGATGATGAAACAATGGATGAGTTTAAGTTAAGAGTGTTAAATGCAATAGAGAGTCTTCAAGAAAAAGATAAAGATATTCTAATAAAGAAATATGGGGAAAATTTTGATTTGACTACTACTAAAAATATTATGACATCTAAAGAAAACGAATATATCACACGTTTTGTTATAACTAAGTTATCTTGGAGTTTAAAAGATAGAGAAATTAAAAAGTATAAGAGTTTATTTGAAAGAGTTAATGCTGAAGAGAAATATTTACTTTTAGAGTTTATTGATACACTAAGTAATGAAGATAAAATGCTTTTACAAAAGAAGTATGGAGTAGATTATTCAAATACAAGTGAATTACATACATTTAGTAGTGAAGATAATCATAGAATTAAAGTGATGTTAGAAAAAGCAGTCCATTATTTTAATAGAAAAAGTAAAGAAAAGTATGTAGATGTTAGAATTAATAGTTTAAGAGATATGAGAAATATTGCTAGAAGTAAAGAATATAAAGAATTACTTAATTACTTTAGTGAGAATGAAAGTCTAGCAGTGCTTACATATTTAGCAAGAAAACTTGTTAGTACAGAAGAGATTATGAAAGTAACTGGAGTAAGTGTAGAAAGACTACATGAGTTAGTTAGTGAATATAATAATCTTGGAAGAGATATAAATGTTTTAAAGAGAAATATTTAGTTTGCTACTTGAAAAATCAAATTAAATGTATTAAAATATAAGTATCTTTTAGGAAAAAGGGTAGTATATAATTTATATTTATAGAGAGTTAGTGGTAGGTGTAAACTAACAATGTTATATATGAAGTTTCGTTTTCCATTATATAAAAGAGCGTAATAAAGGCGTTAACTTAAGAGAAGCATAAATTAACTTTATGAATTAAGGTGGTACCGCTGCAGTTTGTAGTCCTTAAGTCATGAAGTTTTTATTTTTGAAAGGGTGATAATATGAAAGAAAAATTAAGTAGTTTACTTGAAAATGCTAGAAAAGAAATTGAAAGTAGTAAAAAAATAGATGAGTTAAACTTAATTAAAAGTAAGTACTTTGGTAAACAAAGTGAATTTACTGAAATTATGAAAAGTATTGGTACAATGAGTAATGATTTAAAGAAAAGTGTAGGAGTTTTAACTAATGAGTTTAGAACTAACTTTAATAGTTTATTTGACGAAAAGTATGAAAATTTAAGTACAGAGGAGTTAAACAAGAAGTTAGAAAGCGAGAGAATTGATGTTACTTTACCTGGTAAAAAAGTTAAGTCTGGTAGTATGCATCCATTAACTTTAGTGAGAAACGACTTAGAAGACTTGTTTGTTAGCATGGGTTATGATGTTGTAACTGGGCCTGAAATTGAAACTGATGTAAACTGTTTTGAAAAGTTAAATATTCCAAAAGACCATCCAGCAAGGGATATGCAAGATACTTTCTATATAACTGAAGATATGTTACTTCGTAGTCAAACTAGTAGTGTACAGGTAAGGACAATGCTTGCAAATACCGAGAAAACTCCAATTAAAATGGTTTGTCCTGGTAAAGTTTATAGAAGAGATGATGACGATGCAACTCACTCACATCAATTTATGCAGTTAGAAGGTCTAGTTGTAGACAAAAATATTAGCTTAAGTGATTTAAAGGGAACTCTTTTAGAAATGGCTAAAGGAATGCTTGGAGAAAATACTAGTATTAGATTTAGACCTAGTTATTTTGGATTTACTGAACCATCTTATGAAGTAGATGTAACTTGTTTTAAATGTGGTGGTAAAGGGTGTCCATTATGTAAAAATATTGGTTGGATAGAAATACTTGGTTCAGGAATGGTTCATCCAAACGTACTTAGAATGTGTGGATATGACCCTGAAGTTTATACAGGCTTTGCTTTTGGTGTAGGGCTTGATAGACTTGCAATGTTTAAGTATGGTATAACTGATTTAAGAAATATTTATACAAATGATATAAGACTCTTAAATAACTTTAATAGAAAGGAGACTAAATAATGATACTAAGTAAAAAGTTTGTAAGTAATTATATTGATGTTAAAAGTATTGATATAAAAACTATTGCTGAAGATATGACACGTGTTGGTAACGAGTATGATTATGCTGGAAAACTAGTTAATGCGACTAATTTAGTTGTTGGATACGTTTTAGAGTGTGAAATGCACCCAGATAGCGACCATTTGCACGTATGTAAAATTGATGTTGGAGATGAAGTACTTGATATAGTATGTGGTGCACCTAATATGAGAAAAGGCTTAAAAGTAATCGTTGCAAAAGATGGAGCAGTGTTGCCTGGTGGTACAATTAAAAAAGGTGTTATAAGAGGGGCAATAAGTAACGGAATGTGCTGTAGTTTAGAAGAACTAGGGTTTGATAAGAAATTCTTAAGTGAAATGGATATAAACGGAATACATGAGTTACCAAGTGACGCACCTGTTGGGATGGATGCTTTAGAGTATCTTGGTTTAGATGATGAGATAGTAGATTTTGAGTTAACTGCAAACAGAAGTGATTTACTTAGCATGATAGGGTTAGCTTACGAATTAGGTGCAGTGTATGATAAACCAGTTAGTGAGCCTACACCAGTTTATGAAAGTGTTAAAGATACATTCCTTTGTGATGTTAACTTGAGTGTTGATACTAATAATTGTTCATTGTATTTATTAGGAAGAGTTAACAACGTTACTATTAAGGAAAGCCCTGATTACATTAAAAATGCTTTAATAGCTTCAGGCATAAGACCTATTAACAACGTAGTTGATATAAGTAACTATGTTATGCTTGAAACTGGTCAACCACTTCACTTTTATGACGCTGATAAAGTAGGTAAGTTAATTGGTGTTAGAATGGCTAATAGTGAAGAAGTGCTAACTACACTAGATAAAACAGAAAGAAAACTAACAAATAATGATATAGTAATATATAACGAAAGTGGCGCAATTGGACTAGCTGGTGTGATGGGCGGACTTTCTACTGAAGTAACAATGGATACTAAAAACATTCTTATAGAAAGTGCAATATTTACTCCTGGTGTTATTAGAAAAACTGCTAAGAGAATATTAAGAAGTGAAGCATCTAGTAGATTTGAAAAAGGTCTTGACTATAAAAGAACATACTTAGCTATCAATAGAAGTAAAGAGTTACTTTCTAGTCTTGCTGGTGGTACAGTTAGTGAAGGCTTAATAATCTATGATAAAGTTGATAAGAGTGAAAAACACGTAATAATCTCGCTTGAGAAAATCAATAGTGTTCTAGGACTTAGTCTAACTAAGGAAGATGTTGTAAATGTATTAAATAAACTTAAATTTAGTGTAAACATTAATAATGATGAGTTTGATATAATTGTACCTAGTAGAAGGTTAGATGTGTCTATTAAGGAAGATATTATAGAAGAAATTGGTAGAATTTATGGGGTTGATGAAGTACCTGCTACACTACCTAGCACTAACAATGGAAGAAGTAAGTATGATAACTATGATAGAATTATTAAGACTAAACTAAGTGATATGGGACTAAATGAAACTATTACATATAGCCTTATCAATAAAAAAGATATTAATAAATTTGTAAGTGAAGAGTTTACTCCAGTTGAAGTAATGGAACCTTTAAATAGTGAAAGAAGTACTTTAAGAAATAGTTTAATCTCGTCTTTAATTAATGTGTATGAATATAATAAAGCAAGAAACATCAAAAATGTAAGCATATTTGAAATTGGTTCATGTTATTCTAAAGTAGAAAATGAGTATGTTGAAACAAGTAAGTTATCTATTTTAATGAGTGGAGAATATATTACTGGAATTAATACTAGTGTTAAAACAGACTTCTATTATTTAAAAGGTGTAGTTGAGTCTTTACTAGACTATTTAGGTTATAAAGGAAGATACTCGTTTGTAAGTAACGTGACTATTAAAGAAATGCATCCATATATGAGTGCAAACATAATACTAAATGGGGTAACCGTTGGATTTATTGGTAAAGTACATCCACTAGTAAACAAGGAAGACTTGTATGTATGTGAAATTAACTTAAGTACATTAAGAAGTGTTAAATCTGGTAAGATTAAGTTTAAAGAATTAAGTAAGTATCCTAGTATTAAAAAAGATATATCATTTATATTCAGTGATGTTGTAGTAAGTGATGATATTATTAAAGATATTAGAAAACTTGGTGGTAAAACACTTACAGAAGTAGTAGCGTACGACGAATACATCATGGGTAAAGAAAAGAGTTTAACATTTACTCTTAACTATATGAGTGACGATAGAACTTTAACTGAAGAAGAAGTTATGGCTTCATTTAATAGTATTATTGATGGAATTACTGTAAAATATAATGCAAAACTAAAAAATATGTAGATAAATAAAAATATTTATTGTATAATTAAATAGGAAAGGTGGTAATGATATGAATCCATGGATAATCGTGGGAATTGTTGTTCTTTTAATCATTCTTTATGTAATTAGTACATATAATACTTTAATTAAATTAAGAAATAGAGTAAAAGACCAATGGGCACAAATTGAAGTACAATTAAAAAGGAGATTTGACTTAATACCTAATATAGTGGAAACTGTTAAAGGCTATGCAAAACATGAAAGTGATACTTTGAAAGGGGTAATTGAAGCAAGAAATAAATTTACTGTAGCAAGTACAAAAGAAGATGAGATGAAAGCTAATAATGAGTTAACTGGCGCTATTAGACAATTATTTGCATTAAGCGAAAGTTATCCTGAATTAAAAGCTGATACAAGTTTCTTAAAACTTCAAAGTAATCTAGAAGAAACAGAAGATAAAATATCTAGTGCTAGACAATTTTATAATGATACAGTTTTATCTTTAAATAATAAAGTTGAATTATTTCCTTCAAATTTAGTTGCTAAAATATTTGGATTTAAAAAGGAAGCATTCTTTGAAGCAGAAGCAGAAGCTAAAGTTGCTCCAAAAGTACAGTTTTAAGCTTACTAAATGTAAGCTTTTTTCTTTTAATAGGAGGATTTATGAAAAAAATATTGGTTTTAATAATAAGTTTATTTTCATTTATTAGTATTAACTATGCAGTAAGTAGTGATCAAGTTGATTATGAAATAGAAGACTATATAGTAGATGCTAGTATTGATATAAGTGGAAATTTAAAAGTGAGAGAGATTATCAAGAGTACTGGTAGTTATAATGGTTATATAAGAGACTTAGTTTATAAAAATGATAGATTAGGAGACTTTACAGGAGATACTTCTAGTTTTGAAGGAAGTAGTATATATAACCCAACTGGTATAGACAATATAAAAGTTGGTAGTATAAACTATAATGGAGAGTTAAGTTTTGATGCGTTTAATAGTGAAGTGACTGAATTTAGTAAATGCACTAATAGTCGTGGATGTTATACAATTAGTGATATTACAAATGGCAAAAGTATAAAGATGTATAATGAAACAATTAATTCTAGTACATACTTTTATATAGAATATACTTTAGGTAATACTGTAGTACTACATAATGATGTAGCAGAGTTGTATTTAAATTTTATAGTTAATAACTTTGATGATGATATAGGAAGGTACCAACTAAGAGTTGTTTTACCACAGGCAACTACTACAGAAACTAGGGTATGGGCACATGGTCCACTAAGTGGAGAAGTTAGTAGAATAGCTGACGAAGTTGATGGTGTTACTAAATACTATGGTGGATACTTAAAAATTGAAGGCTTAAGTAAGAATACTCCAGTAGATATGAGAATGGTTTTTGATAAAAGTTTAATTATGGTAGACCATCCATTCTTAAAGAAAAGTAATGTTGATGCGTTAGACAAAATACTAGAAGTAGAACAAGCAAGAGCTGATGATGCTAATAAACAAAGAAAAACTGCTAAAATATTAGTGTATGGAACATACGCTTTAAGTGGGACTTATTTATTAATCTTACTATTAATAATAGTTTATCTATATATTAAGTATGACAAAGAAAGAAAGCGCTCTTTTGATATGGAATACAATAGAGAGTTTATAGATGATTATGATGTAACATCAATTGAATACCTATATGATAAAAAGATAACTGAAAAAGCTTTTTCTACTAGTATATTAAATCTAATATATAAGAAAAAAATTAGTTTTGAAAAGTTAGATAAGAAAGACTATAAATTTACTAGAACTACACTAGATGAAAGTGATTTAAATGAAGGCGAAAAGAAAGTAATGGATATACTTTTTAATAAAGCTGGAAGTAATAATATGGTTACTTTAAAAGATATAAAGAAGTATGCTAAAGAAGTTAATGGTACAACTAGTCCATTCTTAAAAGGGTTTGATACTTGGAAAAGTAATGTTACTAATGAAAGTGAAAAATTAAACTTCTATGAAAATAATAGCAGTGTTAAACTTAAGTTTTCACTATATGCCTTAGTAAGTATATTAATACTTTATTTAGATATAAAACTAGGTATGTTTAACTTACTTGCATTTATAGTTATAATTAGTACAATAGTTTATATTATATACTTAGTTAGCTTTAACAAAAGAACTGAAAGAGGTAACTTAGACTATCATAAATGGAAAGCTTTTGAAAGATTTTTAAAAGACTTTGGTAGATTTGATGAAAAAGAACTTCCAGAAATTAAGTTATGGGAAAGATACTTAGTGTATGCTAATATATTTGGACTTGCTGATAAAGTAAGTAAGACTATGAAAATTAAGTTTAATGAGATGTATCCAAATGATTACACTAATAGAGATTTTGTATTTGATTATTACTTATGGAGTAGTTTAAATAGCGATATTAATAGAACAGTACACTCGTCAATTTCTACAGCACATTCTGAAGTATCGTCTAAAATAGCTGAAAGCTCTAGTTCAAGTGGAAGTGGTTTCGGCGGAGGATTTTCTTCTGGTGGAGGCTTCGGCGGAGGCGGAGGTGGCGGCCGTGGTTTTTAATACAGAACTTAATTACATTAAAAATGATAGAATTAGAAGTAGTGTAGAAGTACTAATTAGCAAAATACCTGATTATTTCTATAAAGAAGCTGCTAGTTCTACAGGCAAATACCATCCTGCATTCAGTCAAGGCGAAGGTGGACTCTTAAGGCACACTAAAGCTGCTGTAAAAATAGCTAATACATTATTAAATAATGAAACTATAGGTTACAAATTTACAAAAGATGAGAAAGACTTAATAATACTTGCATTAATAATGCATGATACGGTAAAACGTGGAATACCTGAAGAAAGATACACTAAAACAGAACACCCACTTTTAGCAAGTAAGCTTATAAAAGATAATGCTAAAGAAACTACTTTAACAGAAGAAGAAGTTAACTTAGTATGCAGTATGATAGAAACTCATATGGGACAGTGGAATACTGACTTTAATGGTAACGAAGTATTACAAAAACCAAAAACTAAATACCAAAGATTTGTCCATATGTGTGATTACTTAGCTGCTCAAAAGTTTATAAATATAAACTTTGATGAAAATAACGAAATAATATGTTAAAAGGTACTTGACTACAAGCACCTTTTTTTGATAAGATTATCTTGTAATAAAGATAGGAAGTGAAGTACATGAAAATTAACTCTTTAGTACAAAATAAA
>CAKOIS010000005.1 GCA_934087065.1 uncultured Bacilli bacterium | reverse complement strand
CATGTTCCAAACTTTACCCAGTTGTTTCTAGCATCTCCTGCAAAGTAATACACATCAGTATTATTTTCTTTTGCTTTGTATAATGTATTTACATTAGTTTCTGTTAGTGTTGTACTAAAGTCTGTTCTTGTTTTTATTGTTGGGTTATCAGCTAGTAACTTGTCATATATTTCAGGAGTTCCTGTGCTTGCTTCAATAGCTAAAGTTCCACCTAGTTTCTTTCCCATATCTCCACTTTGGTCTTCTTCTGTGCTTACGTAATTAAACTCTACTTGGTATGACTGTATAGTATTTTTAGGTATTGTAATATTGTAAGCTAGAACTACATCTTTTGATGTTTCTGTTTTAATTACATTTAAATAGTTATCCATATTGTATCCAGTATCACTTGTTATTTTATACTGAAGTGTATTTATACTTTCAAATGTATTAACTAGTCCTTTTAGTGTAATGTTATAACTAAAGTCTTCTTTGCTATTATTAGTAATTGTAAAAGTCTTAACATTATTCCAGCCTGGACTTATTACATCACTTGCTATACTGGAAGTATCCGTAAAAGTTATCGCAACATTCTTTGCTACTAAGTTTATATCTTTTGGGTTACCTATAACTCTTGCAGCAAAAAAAGCAAGACTACAACTTATCGTTACAATTATTAATGTTGTTACTATTACTCCTAAATCTATTTTTTTCATTTTTATTCATCCCTTTCTTACACAACAAAAAATGGGTAGACTTATTCTATCCATTTAATTGCACATGAAAAACTATAGTTATTTATACTATTTAAATAACCCCCCCCCATTTTGTAGTTTATTTTGTACTGAAAATGTATCTTTCATATGTTATCTCCTATCTTTATTACATAATTAATGATATCAAAAAAAGCACTCTTTTTCAAGTGCTTTTTAACTGTTTTACTTATTTTGTACTACTACGTTGATTTGTTTTACTTTACTTGTATAAGTAAGTTTTACATCGCTTCCTGTAACGAATACCGGAACAGTATATACGCCAGGTTCAGTTACGCTACTTAAGTCAACATATGCTTTTATGTCAGTAGGTTCTAGGCTTTCTAGTAAACTTCCAACACCTTTAACTGTTACTGTTACTTGAGCATCACTAGCACTAGCCCCACTTGCTTTAAACTTCTCATTAAGTCCTTCTGTTTCAACAGTAAGTCCTTCAAAGTCTTTACTTGTTTCTTCTTCCATTGTAACATTTATTGTTACTGATGTATCACTTATACTTCTTGTTCCTTGTGGTTTATTTATAACTTTTTGATAAGTCTTATTAGTACTAAGTCCTTCTACATCTATTTCTACTTCAATGTAATTTAAGTCTTGTAATATTGTCTCGTCAGCGTAAACTGTTACGTTTGTTACACTACTTGTTATACTACTAATAGCGCTGCCACTTCTTACTTCTCCAACTGGTACTATTCTAAGTGGTACTGTCTTACTAGGACTTGTAATTGTAACTGTTGCTGTTACTTGATTTGGTACTACTTCTATTCCACTTATTTCTTTACCTTTATCATCATACGCTACTAATTTAACGTTATCTATTGTATAAGTACCACTTTCAGTAGCATTTAAAGTATTTACGTCTACTATTGCTTTTACGTTAGCTACTGTATTTAGTTTTTCTTTATAACTCTTTATAATAACATCATTTCTATCAAGTAGTACATTACTAACTACTAGTGTTTCGTTTAGTTTATCGGTATTAATTACATCTATAGATAAAGTTCTAACTTCACTTACTTTAGGATATATCATAATTGTTACTGTTCCTGGGTCTAGTATGTAATTTAACTTTCTAATTGGATTATTATAGTCAAGTGTTACTTTATGTGTACCAGCTTCTAATCCAGTTAAATCTAAGCTTACTTTATGGTCTCCATATTGTTCAGCTAAATATAACTCACTTTTTTTACCAGTCAATACTAAGTTTACTTTATCGGGTAATCCTTCTACTACATAAGCTTCGTCATTATATTCAACTTCAACTGGCAAGTTAGGCATTGTTATCGCTTTAGTATCACTAAAATTTATGAAATTATTTTGTACTGACAAGAAGAAAGTAAACGCTAGTATTAAAGATAAATATAATAGCACGTTTGGTTTATTAAGTAGTCTATCTATAAATCCGCTTCTAAAATTCATTTTATCTTTTATAGCATAAGCTACTTTACTAATTGGTGTGATGAGTATTTTGTCAAAGAAACTAGCAATACTTTTAATTATCTTTACTATAAATTTTTCTTTAGTTTTGTTCTTTTTGTTCATTATTTACTTCCTCCATTTCTTCTGGTAGGTTACTTTCTGCATCAAAGAAAGTTTCTTTTTTAGGTTGTAAGCCTTCAATTAGCATCATTCTTGCATCTTCTAGTGTTAAATTGTAGTTTAATTCTCCATCCATTGCAATACTAACACGTCCTGTTTCTTCACTAACTACAACGCTTATTGCATCACTTACTTCAGCTATACCTAAAGCAGCACGGTGTCTTGTACCTAATCTTTTACTTATGCTTTGGTTCATACTTGTTGGTAAAACACTTCCTGCACATGAAATTCTATCTCCTTCAATTATAACTGCTCCATCATGTAGTGGGTTATTTGGGAAGAATATACTAATTAGTAGTTCACTACTTATATCAGCATACAACTTATTAGCATTTTCTATATATTGACTAAGACTATAATCTCTTTCAATAACCATTAATGCTCCAATTCTATTTCTTTTCATATATTCAACAGCTTGCATTATTTCATACACTACTTTTTCTCTTTCATCAACTGTTAAAACTTTATGTCTGCCTAAAAGTTGACTTCTACCAATACTTTCAAGTACATTTCTAATTTCAGGTTGGAAAAGTACTATTATAGCAATTGGTACACTTTCAATAACATATTCAAGTAATACTCCCACTGTATTTAAATCTAACCATACACTTACTAATTTTAGTAAGACAATTATTAAAACTCCCTTAAATATTAATGTTAATTTAACATTCTTTCTTATGTACTTTAAGATATAGTAAAATATAAACCATAAAATAGCTACATCTAGTACTTTTGTAAATATTGTATAAATTTCTCCTAATGACATAATATCTCTCCTTTACATCTATACTATTATTATATAATAAAAAAGATATAATTACTATATCTTTTAAAATATTAAACATAAAGTTTACGCATTCTTGTTTTCGTCATTATCATCAAAACTAAGTGATTCTAAAACTTGTGAACTATCATTTTGTACAGGTGCTTCTGGAGCTTCTGGTATATTTAACTCTTCAAATTGAGGTTCAACAGGCTTATAGTCTTCACTAGTTATTGGTGAACCAATTGTAATATTTTCAGTAGGTGTTTGATTTATAGGTTCAACTGTTTGATTTACATTTTCTACTGGTGTACTAACTTCATTAATTGGTATATCATTTATTTCCATAGTCTCATCACTTACTGGTGCTGGGTTTACACTTTCTAATGTAGTAGTATTACTTCCACCTAGTACAGCCTCAGGTCCAACGTTAACAGTTTCTCCAATTACTTCAGGTGTACTAGTTGGTGCATTATTAGTTGTTTCTATGCTTTCTCCTTTAAATTCATTTTTTTGTTTCTTTTTAGTATCAATTATAAATCCTATTAATGCAAAGCTTAAAAGTAAAGCTGCTACAAAAAACCAAATATAATAATCTGCTAAAAAATTCATCACACTATTCATAATGTTCCTCCTTATTATATCTCTATTTTATCAAATATTAGAGATTATTTCAATATTATTTTATTCTTCACTACTATTATTATTACTATTTTCTTTATTACCTGTAATATCTAATACTTTATTTAAAGGTTGTATCTGTATCCATGTATTACCATCATTCATTTTAATTTCTTGTCCATCTTTATATTTATATACAGTTTTACAACTTCTACAAGTCTTTTCCCAACTAATTGGAACAGCATACCCGTTACTTATATAGTAGCCTTCTCCACTTCCAATGTTGTCTAACTCTTGTCTTCCGTATGAGTCGTAGCTTGAGTTTTTAACTTGATATGTAATTATATTCTTTGTTGTATATTGTTTTCCAGTCACTAAGTCAGTGTGTGCTTCCCCACTCATGCTTCTTAAGTATACTTTATTTTCACTATCATATTTATATTTTGTTGTTTGATAATTTGAGTACTCAATTTCCACGTCATCAGCCTTTAGTGCACCATCCATCTTACTTAAGTCTATTTCGTCTACACTATAGTTAAGTAGTAGTCCTTTATCAGTAGTAGTCTTAAATCCAAGAGCGGTTGCTGCTTCTTTTAGCATACTTCCTTTAGTAAAACCAGTGTGTTCATATGCTCGGTTAAGAGTCTTATCTCTAAAGAAATATTTTCCTTCATAGTCCATTCCATCTATATGGTTTATCTTTAAAGAATTAATATCGCTATAAGCTTCTTTACTTCCTCCCCAGTGAACATAAATCGCATCATTTTCCATAGCATAATCTAAGAAGTAAATTCTACTACTTCTAATTGAGCCTATTTTCTCAGGTATAGTATCTCTAAATAAAGCTAAAAATCTAGTTATTCCACCCTCAGTAATAATTTCGTAATTTAAGTAACTTTCTTGTAGTCCTGCATGAGGCCAAGCTTGGTGGTTATTATTAATCATTACTGCATAACTTCTAGTGTCTTTACTTTCATCCACTATCTGTAATTT
The DNA here is from genome assembly GCA_934087065.1 of uncultured Bacilli bacterium. Lineage (GTDB taxonomy): Bacteria > Bacillota_I > Bacilli_A > RF39 > UBA660 > CAG-628. The sequence goes on along the minus strand of CAKOIS010000005.1, from coordinate 72,340 downwards.
CTTAGTTTCTTTATCTTCTTCTCTTTTATTGTTACCAGGTAATTTATCTTTACCACAACCAGTAATAAGAAGTACGCTGATAACTAAAATAAATAGTTTTTTTAAATTTTTCATTTTATACACTTCCTTCTATTTTAGTATACAACAAATCTATTTTATTTTAAATAGTTAGAGTATACCATTTACAAATAATTTACAAAAACTAGAAGTATACTAAATACTTCTAGTTGTTTTTCAAATAATCTTTACACAAGTTATCGTAGTCAACTATTAAGTTGTTTAACTCTTCCTTAGTTTTAACTCTAGCACCACTACTATAGATGTGTCCTCCACCATTATATTTAGCAGCTAATTTATTTATCACTGGTCCTCTACTTCTTATATTTACTTTATATACAGCATTTTTAGCATCATACGTCACAAATAACCATACAACAAATTCTTCAATATTTGAAAAATCATTAACCATATTAGAAGCACTAGATGCATCTGCATTAAATGATGCAACTATGTCATTTTCAAGTATTATATAGGCAAACTTATTTTTAGTAACTTTCAAATTTGATGCAATATAACCCATAAGTCTTATCTCACTCATTGGTCTCATGTAAATATCTGTATATATGCTTTGTATATTAAGTTTATATTTTTTAATTAAATCTCCTACTTTAAAGAATATATTTTCGTTAACTGGATTAAACAAAAATCTATTAGAATCACTTACTATACCAATAAGTAAACACCTTGCAATACTATCATTTATTTTAAGTCTAGTATTATTTATTAAATCAAGTAATATCTCTGAAGTAGAGCAAGCCTCTATGTCAATATATTCAATTCCACCAAAATCTTCTACAAATGGGTGATGATCTATTTTAATAACATGTTTAAATTTATCAACGGTTAATCCATCAATTCTAGCTTTATTAGGAATATCTAAAGTTATTACAAGCGCTTTTTCATAGTCAAAGTCTATAGCTTTATCAATATGTCCAATATACTTGAATTTTGAAACACTTGCTCCAAAAGCATACACAGATTTTTCTGGAAAAGTAAGTTTAATAGCATCTCTTAATGCAATTTGACTACTAATCGCATCTGGATCTGGTCCAATATGTCTAACAATATATATTAAATCATATTTCTTAATTTCACTATATATTTTCTTTAAAGTTTCTTTCTTCATAATAACTCTTTCTAACTAGCTAACTTATAAGTATCTCTTGCTATCATAACTTCTTCGTCTGTTGGTATTACATAAACTTTAACACTAGAGTCATCTGTACTAATTAATGCAACTTCTGCTCTTACGTTATTCCTTTGTTCATCCAACTTAATACCAAGACAAGCTAACTTATCTATTATTTGCTTTCTAGTACTAATTGAGTTTTCGCCAACACCTGCAGTAAATACAATAGCATCTGCGCCATTTAACTCTACATAGTATTCAGCAATATACTTAACTATTTTATTAACATACATCTCTTGTGCAAGTTTGCATCTATCATTTCCTGATTTTATACCATCTTCTATATCTCTTGAGTCACTACTAACTCCACTTATTCCAAGTAATCCACTCTTTTTATTTAAAGCGTTATCTATTTCACTAATATTCATACCAGTTTTTTTCATAACAAAAGGTATTAAACTAGCGTCTATATCTCCACTTCTAGAACCCATAATTATACCAGCATTTGGTGTAAATCCCATAGAAGTATCTATGCATTTTCCATTCTTAACAGCTGCTAAAGAGCCACCATTTCCTATATGACAAGTAATAATTTTTGTTTCTTCTTTACCTAAAATACTAGCCATTTTTTCACTTACATATTTATGACTTGTTCCGTGAAAGCCATATTTTCTTACACCATACTCTTTATACCATTCATAAGGTACTGGATATAAGAAATTCTCTTCTTCCATAGTTTGATGGAAAGCTGTATCAAATACACCAACAGCAACTGCAGAAGGAATAACTTCCTTAAATGCACGTACACCAACTAAGTTAGCTGGGTTATGAAGTGGCGCTAAATCACTTAACTCTTCAACTGTTTTAATAACGTCTTCTGTTAAAAGAACACTACTAGCGTACTTTTCTCCACCATGAACCATTCTATGTCCAATTGCTTTAATCTCGCTTAAATCACTTACTATATTATTTTCTAGTAGCTCATTAGTTAAAATCTTAACTGCATCAGTATGATTATTTAAAACCGCTTCTTTCTTAATTTTTTCTCCATTTAATTTTATAGTATAAAAACTATTTTCTATACCAATTCTTTCAAATACGCCACTTATTAAAACTTTTTCTTCTGGCATTTCATACATTTGAAACTTTAAACTGCTGCTTCCAGCATTAACACTTAATATTTTCATAATTTTTTCCTCCGAATTAATTATACCAAAAAAAAAGGATAGTTTCTATCCCTTTTTAAAATTATTTCCAAGTTCTTTGATATCTAAACTTTTTAGCATACAACTCTTCCATTTCATCATACATACAAGTTTCTCTAAAACTTTCCCAGTCTTCATTTGATTTATAAAAATATTTCCTTATGTCCATTAAGCATAATTTAATAGTTTTAAATAACTCTTCTTTAGATATTTTGCTTTTAAGAAATTTAACATACGCTTTTTTATATTCTGTACTTTTTTTATCTATTCCAAACTCATGAAATTCTTCTGTATCATTTGGAATATCTTTTCTTTTAATTTCCATCTTATTACTAGCAATTACAAATATTCTCTTACTATCAACTAACTCTTGTATTTCTTTCTTTGTATAAATTTTATTTCTATCTAACATTTCACTAGTCAAAATAATAATATCTACTCTTGTTGGAGTTACTATCTCGTCTCTATCTTTACCCCAGCCATCACTCATATGATAACTATATTTCATTTTAGTTTTAAGGGTAGTTAAATATTTATAATCAGTATCATTTACAAAATTATATAAGTCTATCATATCATTTTTTGTAATAACATTCTTGTTTTTTACTATATCATCATAGTATAACTCGCTATGATAGTCATACCCTCCAATTGGAGTCCATGAGTCATAGATAGTTTTCTCACACATCTCTTCATCAGTTTTAACTAGAACAAATCTACTTAAAATTCTTATATACTCCTCATCACTTATAACGTCATAATTATCAAATATATTATTAACATCATCCATTAAAGCTTTAATATAACTTTTGAACTCACTACTAGAGCAACCATAGAACTTAAATTCCAAGTCCCCTGGTAAATAACGATTTAATATTTCTTTTTCCATATTACCACCTCAAATATGCATTATTCTAGCACAAGCGAGTTTAATTGTCAAATTTCACTAACCTTATCACTTAGTAAAATATACCCATTTTTAGCGTTAACTTCATAATGGTACTCATTATTTTCATACTTAAAGTTTATCTTATAAATATAAGTTTCACCTTCCTTTAAAAACTTAACTTTATAGTTGTTTAAATTCTCTTTTTTAGTACTTAAATCTTTTAAAATTATAACTTTTAACTCTTTTCTAGTAATGTACTCCATCTTAAAATATATAACTACAACACTAAAAGCTATTACTAAAATAGACAAAATCAAAAGTATTCTTTCTTTTAACATACACTTCACCTCAAATAAATGATAACACTTTTAAATTAAGAAAAATCGCGTTTTTTGTCGTTTAAACTTAAACTAATTAACCTATCTATTAAATCTGTATAGTTTATATTAATACTTTCCATTAATTTAGGATACATACTAATACTAGTAAAGCCTGGCATAGTATTTACTTCGTTTACTAATACTTCATTACCAATAAGAAACAAGTCTACTCTAGCTAGTCCACTACAGTCTAGCACTTTATATGTAGTTAATACTATGTTTTTAATTTTACTTTCTAGGTTTTCTTCAATTGTATTAAGTACTACAGTTTTACTGTTTTTCTTGTATTTTGAATTATATGAGTATACTATTTCATCAGGAATAATATTTCCTATGTTAGAGACTATTAAGTCGTTATTGCCTAAAACTGCAACTTCAAGTTCTTTACCATCAATAAATTCTTCAATTAGTATCTTCTCATCATATATACTCGCTTCGTTTATAGCATTTTCTAACTCTAAATAATCATTTGCAACACATACACCAATGGAAGAGCCACTTCTACTTGGTTTAACAACAACTGGATAGTTTAGAAGTGTGCTTACACTTAAATCAAGAATTTCTTTATCAAGTAAAACATAGTCATAATTGTCTTGTACCCAATAGAAGTTTTCGTTTAACTTTTTTATAAACATATATTTAGCGACACTAATATTAGCTTTTTCTAAAAGTTTCTTAGTAATTACTTTATCCATACATATTGCACTAGATAAAGTTTTACATCCGACATAAGGTGTGCCTATGATTTCTAACATTCCTGTAATACTTCCGTCTTCCCCGTTTTTTCCATGAAGTATAGGAAAAACACAATTCATTTTTTTAAGTGAGTTAAACACGTCTTTTACTCTTTTACCATCTGTAAACCAAGTTCCATCTTTGGAAATATAAAAACTAGTTATCTCATATTTATCTTTATCTATATTCTTTAGGATACTTTCATAACTAGATATGCTTACTTCGTGTTCTGTACTCACTCCACCATATATAAGTCCTAACTTAATCTTATTCATATCTTACAGTCCTTTTATGATCTTTTTTCTTTTCTACTCCTTCATAACCAAAATCACTTTTAATTTTATCTATATCCATATTCATAAATTTTCACCCATTTAAGTTTATGAATAACATGATTTTTTATGAAAAAAACAGCCTAATTTATAGACTATTTATTCAGTTACAACTTTATATAAATTACTTTGATTATCATGAACAATTTTGAAAGTCTTGGTGTAACTCTCTTTTGTAAATGTAACTTTACTTTCATTGATATTAGTTGGTATAAACACAATTACATTATTACATAAAACAGTTTGAGTATTTGCTTTAGTTCCTTTATATAAAAGAGTTCCATTGTCAGTTTTAACTTCCACGCTTGTTTTTGCGCATTTTACTTGAAAAGGTATTCCATTAGTGCTACTGGAAATTAAAGAATATTCGTATATTTGTGGTGTTATAGTAGTCTCTTCTTCTTTATTATTTTTAAGTACAAAACTTATACTGATAAACAAAACTATTAGAACCAACACTAGTAAAATTAGCACTATTTTGTCTTTTAAGAATTTCATACTCAAACTCCTTTCATATACTTAACTTTCTTTAAAGTTTCCCCGTTTAATAAATAACTAGAACTTACTAATATATCTACTTTCTTTTCTTTTAACATATCAATATTTTCTTCGTTTACTCCACCATCAACACTTATTTTGCAGTTATAACTATTTTCTTCTATTAGTTTTCTAAGTACTTCTATTTTATATGTGACACTTTCTATAAACTTTTGTCCACTTTTTCCTGGATGTACACTCATTACTAATATAACATCTATGAAAGGCAAGAACTCAGTTATATCGCTTACGTTAGTCTCTGGATTAATTGCAAGTCCACATCTTATACCCATACTTTTAATATGATTAATCACTTCCATTGGTTTTTTAACTGCCTCATAGTGAAAAGTAATGTTGTTTACGTTTAACATAGCTAACTCATCAATATATTTAATAGGGTTTTTAACCATCAAATGAATATCTAAAGGTTTTGTGGTGTATTTACTTAACTTTATTACTTCACCAGTTGTATATGTTTTATTTTCTACAAATTTTCCGTCCATAATGTCTACGTGCATTAAGTCTACAAACTTATCTAAATAACTTATAGCGTCTCTTGGACTAATTGTACTGCTTAAAAAGCTACCACTTACTAACATGTTTATCCTCCTTAATTAGTTTAATATAATTATTATACCTACTTTCTAGTATCTTTCCTTCTTTAACTCTTTTAATAACGTCACACCCATTTTCATGAGTATGATTACAAGTGTTATATTTGCAGTTAAAGCCAAACTCTGTGAACGCGTCTCTTATTTCATTTTCTGTTAAATCTAATTCTAGACTACTAAAACCTGGTGTATCAGCAATTAAACCTTTACATAAAGGCATTAATTCAACTAGTCTTGTAGTGTGTTTCCCTCTTCCTAAAGCCATAGACACTTCTCCTGTTTTCAAGTTAAGAGTTTTATCTAACTTGTTTAAAAGAGTGCTTTTTCCTGCCCCGGTTTGTCCACCTAGTGCACTAACGCAGTTTTTTAGTTCTTTCTTTATCATAAAAGTATTAGTGTTTTTATATACATGAATACCTAGTTTCTTATAGTACTTTAGAGTATTTAGTATATCTTTTTTAGTTTTTCTATCTACTAAATCTAACTTAGTTATAACTATTACAGGAGTGATGTTGTTGTGTACAGTTAGTACTACAAATTTATCAAGTAAATACGAGCTAAAGAGTGGTGTTACACTAGAAGTTACAATAAAAAGTTTATCAATATTAGATACAAGTGGTCTTATTAGTGTATTCTTTCTATCAAGTACTCCTTCAATAGTTTTATTATCTTTATCAAATTTAACATTATCTCCTACAGTTAATTTGATATTTTTTAGTTTTCCCCTGACTGAACATGGAAAAACTTCTGTACCACAAAGTACAGAATATAAGTCTTTATTTATGCTTATTATTTTTCCTAAACTATTCTTCATTTGGTAAAATTATACCCTCCACAACTTCAGGCGCTTTTGTAATTGTAACAGTTAGTGTTACTCCCGCAACTACTGGGTCTCCTTGTTTTCTATTTTGACTAGTAATTGTTCCAGGTGCAATACTTGAATTCTCTACATATTTCTTTTCAACAGTAATACCATATTTAGTAGCAAATTCATCTAATTGTTCTTCAGTATAAGTTGAAAAGTTTGGATATAGTATCTCTTTATCAGGAATATATAATGTTATAGTGTCTCCTTTTTTAACCATTTCACCTTTACTAGGACTTGTTTTAATTACAGTATTATCCTCATAGTTATCAGTTTCTTTTACTTTTTGTTTTTCTATTACGACATTACATAAGTCTTTACATTTAGTGTCTAGTATACCTTTTGCTTCAAAATAATTCATTCCGGTATAGTCTTCTAACTCAAAACTACTTTCTCCACTGGAAACTGTTAAACATATAGTCTTTCCTTCTTTAACCATAGTGCCAGCTTCAGGACTAGACTTAATAACGTAGCCTTCTTCTATAGTATCGCTTGAGTCATATTTATAGTCTTCTTCTCCACAACTTACAGTAAACCCTTCTTTTACAAGTTTATTAGTTGCTTCAACCTTAGTTAACTTACTAACATCAGGCACGCTTACTGTTTTTCCTTTACTTAAATATGGAAGCAAGAATACTAAAGCTGCACATAGTACTATAAGTCCAGTGAATATACTAGCAAATATAATAAGTATTTTCTTTTCAGATTTACTTTCTTCTAATTCTTTCTTTTTCATATTCTCTTTTTCTTCCTTTTCTTGTTTTTTTATAACAGCTACTGCTTCATCTAAGCTTTTTGTCTCTTCTAAGTCATTTTCTTTATATGGATATACATACTTAGGTTCATTTATTCTAGACTCATCCATTGCAGTTATTATATCTTGATGCATTTCTCTAGCGTCTTTATATCTATTTTGTGGGTTCTTTGCAGTTGCCTTTAATATTATGTTCTCAATGCTTTGTGGTAACTCTGGTAATATCTTCCTGATACTTGGAAGTGGTTCTTTTAAATGTTTTAAAGCTATTTCTACAGCATTATCCCCTTTATATGGAACTTGTCCGGTTAACAACTCATACATCAAAATACCCATTGAATAGATGTCACTTCTTATGGTAGAACCCTTGCCTGCTGCTTGCTCAGGTGGTAAATAATGAACACTACCCATTACTGAATTGGTTTGAGTTAGTTGAGTGCTATTTAGAGCCATTGCTATACCAAAGTCAGTTATCTTAATCATTCCATTATCAAGTATCATTATATTTTGAGGTTTTATATCTCTATGAATAATGTAGGAGTCATGTGCGTGTGCCATTCCATCAGTTATTTGACTCATTATATCAATTACTTCAGTTATAGTTAAACTTCCTCTTCTTTTTAAAAGTTGCTTTAAAGTTTTACCTTCTACATACTCCATTACTATATAGTATTGTCCATCTTCACTATCAAAATCATAGATTTGTACAATATTTGGATGATATAAATTACTAGCACTCAAAGCTTCCCTTTGAAAACGTCTTACAAACTTTTCGTCTGTTGCTAAGTCACCTCTAAGTACTTTAACTGCTACATTCCTATCAAGTATTGTGTCATACGCTAAATAAACATTAGCCATTCCACCTTCTCCTAGTGTTCTTATTATAGAATATCTATTATTAATTTTAGTTCCCTTAATTATCACTACTATTCTCCTTCCCTACTTAAATAAGCAATTGAAATGTTGTCATTTCCTCCCCTTAAATTACTTTTTAATATAAGTTTATCTACTTTTTCTTCTATATCTAAACTATTATCATTTAGTACTCTTTCAATTTGTTCGGTTGTTACCATATTTGTTAGTCCATCACTACATAAGAATATTCCATCTACTGTAGTTTCAACATCAAATATATCAGCGTCTATTTTGTCCCCTGCACCTAATGCCTTCATTAAGACATTTTTTTGTGGGTGATTTACTGCTTCTTCAGGTCTTAATTCTCCACTTTCAACAAGTACGTTTACTAGTGTATGGTCTTTTGTTACTTTATATAGTTTACCTGACTTTATTACAAAACCACTAGAGTCGCCAACATTTGCAAATATTAGATAGTCTTTACTTAAAACGGCACATACTAAAGTTGAGCCAAGTCCCATTGAGTCAACATGTTCGTTTGCATATCTAATAATGCTTGTATTTACTTCTTCTATTATTTCTTTAAGCCATGTAATCGCGTCTACTTTATTTCCAAGTGTGCTCATACTTTGAAATCTACTTCCTATAGTAGTAACAGCCATTGAACTAGCAACTTCTCCAGCTTTATGTCCGCCCATTCCATCAGCTACCATAAGTAAGTAGTCTCCACTTAAATTTCTTACTATTGTTACTGAGTCTTCATTATGACTTCTAACCTTTCCAGGGTCTGTTTGATAATGTGTTAACATATAACACCTCTTTCCTACTTAATTATATACAATTAAATTATATCATAAAACTTATTTTATGCAAATACTAAGTGATAAATATCTGTAAAGAAAAAAGGATTTTTAAAACCCTACTTTGTCTTTTAAATTGGTTTTTTTATATTTTACTTTAGGTGGTTGCTTAAAAGGAAGTCCAAGTTCTCCAAGTTCCTTTTTGTGTGTTCTTGATAAAAGTCTAGCACTGGTGCCATTATCAAAATTTACTTCAAGCGTTTGCCAGTCAAGCAAATGTATTCTCTTTCTATTTACTAAGTATGATTTATGAGTATAGACAAATGTATTGTCTACTAAACCTTTAATTTGACTAAGTGTTAAAGGTATTTTATATTCAGCTACATCTGTTACAATAACACTTTTTCTACCGGTAGCGTCTTTACAAAAATATTTTATATCAGCATAATCTATACAATATGTTCCTTTATTAGTGTTAACTCTAAACTCTTTACTAATTTTTAACATTCTAAAACATATTTCAAATAATTCATGTAAATTCTTTTCTGCATCATATTGTTTGTTTACAAAGTCTAGTATTTGTAGTCTTTTCTTAAACGTATCATAAGCCATTCCACCATTAACAGTAAAAACTATTATTGGACTTTTCCAGTCATACTTTCTTATTCTTCTTGCAACATCTATTGCATTAGTATTACCTAATTCAAAATCTAATATGTAAATAAATTGCTTAGCATTCCCATACTTAATCATTTCATAAAACTTGTCATCAACTTCAGGCACTTCTCTTATTTTAAAAGCAAAATTATTTTTCATCATAAACTCTAAAACTATTTCTTTAGTCCTAATCATATGAAACTTATTATCTTCAACTATTACAAAATTAACCATACTACAAACCTCTTTATTTCTAATTATATGATAACACAATTTTTTCTTTTGGGTATGGTTACTATGGTATACTTTGTATTTAAAAAAGAGATTAACTTTCTTCTTCGTTAATCTCTTTAATAATACTTTCTATCTTTTGTCCATATTCAATTGAAGTATCATATACAAAATGTAATTCTGGTATATGTCTAATATTTAAACGTTTAGCTAGTTCACTTCTAAAGTAACCACTTGCATTATTCATATCTTTAATTACTTTATCGCGTTTATCGTCATCTAGTGTAGTAAAATATATTTTGGCACTTGATAAATCATTTGTAACAGTTGCATATGTAATCGTTACTTTTTTTAAGTCATCATCTTTTACTTCTGTAAGTAAGATATTACTTAATTCTTTTATTACATCACTTGCTACTCTTTCACCTTTTAATTTCATTTTACCTCTCTCATTTCAAAAGTAAGTATAGTATCTCCTACTTTAATATCAGTATAATTTTCTAGAGTTATACCACAGTCAAATCCACTTTTAACTTCCTTAACTTGATCTTTCTCTCTTTGTAAACTTTTTATCTTAGTAGTAGTTATAATCACTCCATCACGAATAAGTTTACACTCACTATTATTTTTAACTACACCACTTGTAACGTGTACACCTGCAATATTTCCAACTTTAGAGAACTTAAATATTTGTCTTATTTCTGCTTCACCAGTTGTCACTTCTTCGTATTCAGGGTCTAACATACCTTTCATTGCACTTTCTATTTCTTCAACTAACTTATAGATTATATTATATAGTCTTATATCAACGTTATAATTTTTAGCTGCTTCTTTTGTTTTTGAGCTAGGCACTACATTAAAGCCTATTATAATTGCATTTGAAGCACTTGCAAGAACTACATCACTTTCAGTAATAGTTCCAACACCACTTCTTATAACTGTTACTTTTACTCCTTCAACATTTATTTTTTCAAGAGCATTTTTAACAGCTTCTTCACTACCTTTAACATCAGTTTTAAGTACTACATTAATTTCTTTATGTCCACTTTCTATTCTTTCAAACAAGTCTTCTAAGCTTACCGCTTTTTTAGTAAATTTCTTTTCTTTTTCTAATACGCTTCTTTTTTCAGCAACGCTTCTTGCTGTTTTTTCATCTTCAAAAGCCATAAATTTATCACCAGCTACTGGTACTTCATTAAGACCAGTTATCTCTACAGGCATTGAAGGTTCAGCACTTGTTAAGTCTTTACCGTTAGAGTCTTTTAGTGTTCTTACTTTACCAAAAGAGCTTCCTACCACAATTGGGTCTCCTAAACGCAGTGTACCGTTGTTTATCAAAAGTGAAGCTGTTACACCTTTGTTTTTATCTAGTTTACTTTCAATAACAGTTCCAACTGCATATCTTTTAGGGTTAGCTTTTAACTCTTCCATCTCAGCTAAAGCAATAATGTTTTCTAGAAGTAAGTCAACATTTTCACCAGTATGAGCACTTAACTTGACAAATATTGTATCTCCACCCCATTCTTCAGGAGTTAAACCATATTCACTCATTTCACTCATTATTTTATCAACGTTAGCTGTTGTTTTATCTATTTTATTTATAGCAACAATAATTGGTACTTTAGCACTTTTAGCGTGGTCAATAGCTTCCTTAGTTTGAGGCATAACCCCGTCATCTGCTGCGACTATTATTACAACTATATCTGTTATTTTAGCACCTCTAGCACGCATTTCGGTGAATGCTGCGTGCCCTGGTGTATCTATAAATGTGATTTTATTTCCATTTATTTCAACTTGATATGCACCAATTGCTTGTGTTATACCTCCTGCTTCTTTACTAACTACATGCGTATTTCTTATATAATCAAGAAGTGAAGTTTTACCATGGTCAACGTGACCCATAATAGTTACAACTGGTGGACGAGTTACTAAGTCATTTTCATTATCAATAATCTCATATTCTTCAAAGTTACTAATATCAACACTAGCTTCTTTCTTTAACTCTTTTTTATATTCCATACAAATTACTTCTGCGTCTTCAAAACTAATGCTTGAGTTAATATTAATCATAAGTCCCATCATGAACATCTTTTTAACTAAGTCAGCGTCACCTACACCTAAAACTTTAGCTAAATCCTTTACAGTCATTCCTTCTTTATATAGAATAACATTATTTTCAGCATTCATATTACTTTGAAGTTTAGTCTTATTTTTATAGATACTCTTCTTTTCTTTCTTGAAGTTTTCTATATCTTTAGTACTATCTTTTTTCTTTAACTTAATCTTTTTAACAGGGCTCTCTGTCTTAATGTTCTCATTTACAATTAATTCTTCTGCTCGGTCTTCAAAGTCATACTTGCTTTCTAACTCTTCACTAAGTAAGTTTTCTTCGCCATTTAACTCATTATCTAGAATAATTATATCATCATCTTCTAGAAAATCGTCTTTAGAACTAACATCAATTGCTAATTCCTTACATTTTTTTAGTACTACATCTATACTATTATTAGTGTCTACTGCGTATTCTTCTACAGTCATACATCTCACACCCTTTCTTTTAAATCTTCGTATATATTTAATGGAACAGGAACTTCTAAATGTTTATCTAGAATTTTAGAAGTCTTAGCTTTTTCTATTACAGAAATATCTTTTTTTAGATAAGCACCTCTTCCATTAGATTTTAGTGTGTCATCTACTATTACATTTCCTTCAGGAGTTCTAACAACTCTTAACAAATCTTTCTTTTCTAATTTTTCTCTTGTTACAACACAAGTTCTCATAGGTATCTTTTTCAAGTAAACACACCTCCTTTATATTTTACTCATTAATTTGTTTGTTTATATCATCTAAAGTTTTAACTTGTATATTATACTTAGTAAGCTTACTAGCTAACTTAATATTTATTCCTTGTTTTCCTATAGCTAAACTCAAATTTTCTTTATCAGTTATAGCAAGTGCTTCTTTTTTCTTTTCGTCCATTATACTTACATTTAAATTTTTAGCTGGACTTAAGGCATTTGCAATATAAACTTCTGGGTCTTCACTATATAAAACCAAGTCTATTTTTTCTCCATTTAAAGCTTTAATAATTGAAGCAATACGTCTACCTTTTTCTCCAATACAACTTCCAATTGCATCCACGTTTGCACTTGTACTTGATACTGCGACTTTACTTCTTACACCTGCTTCACGAGCAACACCATGCATAAGTAATAAACCATCTTTAAACTCGGGTATTTCACTTTCAAATAATCTTTTTACAAAACCATAGTGTTTTCTACTTAATCTAATGCTTGGTCCTTTACTAGTCTCTTCAACTTTAGTAACGTAAACTTTAACACTATCTCCCATATTTAGTTTTTCTCCTGGAATTAATTCGTTTTTAGGTAATATTCCTCTTGCTTTTCCAAGGTCTACATAATAGTTTCTTGAGTCTTCCATAGCTAAAAAACCTATCATCAATTCATCTGTTTTATCTCTAAACTCGTCCATTACTTGATTTCTTTCAGCTTCACGAATTTTTTGTAAAACAACTTGTTTAGCAACACTTATTGCAACACGTCCAAAGTCTTCGGTTTCAACTTCAGTTTCGTATACATCTCCAACTTGAGCACCCTCGTGTTCTTCTTGTGCTTCTTCTAATGTATACTCTGCATCGGGATTTTCTAATTCTCCATCAACAACAGTCATTCTTTTAAATACTCTAATCATTCCATTATCTGTATTAATTTCACATCTAATATCAGCGTCTTCTCCAGTATTCTTTTTATATGCTGCAGTAAACGCATTAGTCATTGCTTCCTTTATTAATTCTGGGTCTAAACCTTTTTCTTTAACTAAATAGTCAAACGCATTTTTAAATTCTTGATTATTCATTTTCTTCTCCTTTACTACATATGTCTAAAACATACTCTTCCTTAATTAAATCTAACTTGTCAATTACAGGGTTAACAATATTAGATACCATAGTACATAAATCAGTATCAACTTCTTTATCACTATCAATTTTAATAAATAATGTATCTACTCCATCTTCTTTTTCAAAAGAAATATCATAAATTTTTACTCCTACTTCACTTAACAGTGGAGTTAATTCTTCCATAAGTTTTTCTTTCATACATCCTCCTTATACATAAATTAAAGAGTGGCTCGTTTCTGCCACTCCTTTCAAGTAATTTAATTATACTATAGTTTTCCCTTAAATACAAGGGCAAATTTGAAAGTTCATGGCTCACTTTAATATTTTTATAATTCTTTTAATTAATTCATTTATAAAAATGCTCTCTTCTATCTTATTTATATAACTATATTTTTTACCAACATCTTTTAATGACATTCCACTTACGTACACTTCTTTTCTGTCAAGTATGATATATCTATCGTGAAATGGATTATCACTAACAAACTGAGTATTATCATACTGACTTTCATATTTCTTAATTAATTCATTATTCATATTATTTGATATGACTATTATTTTTTTATCTACTTCTCTTAAAATATCCAATAGTTCTTTATTTACATAATTATCCACTATAATCATTTCGTCATTAGCTTCATTAAATATATCTAACATCACGCTGTAAGCGTCATATATTTTTCCTTCATAAATAATCGTATTTCTTTTACTTGAGAACCTATTAAATTGTTCTTCTAGTTTTAATATTCTCTCTTCATGATTAACTAACATATTACTACCAGTTACACCTGATAAATATCTTCTCATATACACAAATGCATCTATTATTTTCATACTAACCGCGTCAGCAACAGGAGTTTTTAAAACTGTCGCTAACATTGCAACACCTTGTTCTGTAAATACAAACGGCATTTTTCTAACTCCACCATAGGTATTCAAACTTGAAGTTCCATTTTGGAACTTCAAGTTTCTATACTCAGTTTCAGTTAATTGAAAACAATATCTTTCTGGAAACTTAGTTATATTTCTTTTCACTGCTTGATTAATAACTTTTGCACCGTTTTTACATTCATACAATTTTGCTAAGTCTGAGTCTAACATTACTTGTTTTCCTCTAATTTCATAAATTAAATTTTCTATTACTTCATTTTCTCTTAAAATTATACTATTCTCCATTATCAAAACCTCCTTTTCTTTATTTATTTTGTAACTACACTTTTATTTTAACAAATGCTCGTTCGTTTGTCAACTAATTGTTTGTCTTTTTTCGTAATTTTTTAAGTAACAAACTTGAAGTTTCAATTTGAAACTTCAAGTTTTCACTTTTTCGGTTTAAAAATTCTATTAAAGCTTACGATTTTACGTTGCTTTTTTAATAACTGTTATATTTTTTATATTATGTTATCAAACTTGAAGTCACAAATTGTGACTTCAAGTTTGAACTTTTTTATTTAAAAAAAATCTTTAAAACTTACAGTTTTATGCGCTTTTTCAAATAATTGTCATGCTTTGTATCTTGGCTTTATTACAACTTGAAGTCACAATTTGTGACTTCAAGTTTGAATATATTTTAGCATATTTCATAACTAGTTCTTTAACATTCACATTGTAAATTATAATGCGACTTTTGCACAATTACAAAACTTGAAGTTTCAAATTGAAACTTCAAGTTATTTTAATCAATAAGTCTTTAATTTAAACTTAAAACAGCATTTCATCACTTATTTAATAATTTTCTTTCACAATATCTCTTACTTTTCTAGCAAATATCTTTTTAGTATTAGGAATATTTTCTCTCAAATATCTATGTAAACTTCTTATTGTTTCAAATTCAGAATAACCTTCTTGTTTTCTCACTCTTACAAGTGCCTTCAATATCGTCTCTTGATTTCTAAAATTCTTAGTAAGCTCAACCATTTCATTTCTATTTAATCTTACATCAAACATTTCATCAAAAGTATTAGTAAGGTTGTACTTATTCTTTTTACTATTTAGTTTCATATAAGATTTAACTTTAGAAAAAAATTCACTATCTAAAAAATTATAATATTCACGATTTACTTGTTTCACATTTAATAAAAAATAATTATAATTATCTTCCCTCTTTATAAGAATATTATTATCTACCAAATTTGAGTCAAATGTTGCGTCCATTACAAACAGTCCTTTAAAATTATATTTATTATCATCTATAATAACGACACTTCTAGCGTGACCATCGTCTTTTTCAGTACGTCCATAAATTCCTTCACATCTAACAATTAAGTCTTTACTATTTTTATCAAGTATCATAGAAAGTAAAGTAGAAAAACCAGCACAGGCAATACGTCCGGTATCCATGTAATATTTAATATTACCACCATACACTTTGTCAACGTCTTCAAAGTCATAAACAATGCTCTTCACAATATCATAAGCCATTAATAATCTTTCAAGAGCTGACATATCTTTACCTATAAACGATTTATAATAATTAACTAAATTTTGAACTTCAGTTAAGCCTTCATAGTCATATATACTAAATATTCCATCAGCAGCATAAAACAAAAAACTAATGTCTTTTTTTGGAATGCCTTGGTATAATTTATCTATCTTTTTCTTATTGGGAGTTTTATTGTCAGCTATACGCACTTTAGTGTTTAACCCATTTAATTTTAAATATCTGTATAATTTTTTAGATAACTTGTATTCACTGTAAGATGCACTTACTATAAAATATTCTCCTTCTTTATAAATACACGCGTCTCCTATTACGATTTCGTCAAAATCTTTATCTTTTAAAATATTAATCAAATACTTTTCCATAAAACCACCCAAGTAATAAATATTGTAGCAAAAAGAAAAGCCTTTTACAAGACTTATCTAACTATATTTTCTTCACTAAGTTTTATATTATATATTTCATTATGTTTGTAGTTACCACTTACTTTAACTCTTATAAAGTTTGCAGTGTGTCCGTAAAAGTATCCATCTTTTTCTTCTTCAATTAACACCGGCAATACTCTACCATAAAACTTAGAATTAAAACTACTTTCTAATTCATCACTTAACACAAGTAAATCTTTCACTCTCGTTTTTTTAACATTACCATCTACCTTGTTGGGCATCTTACTTGCAACTGTATTGTATCTGTCACTATATGGAAAAACATGTACTTTAGTAAAGCCTATATTCTTTATAGTTTCCATACTTTCTAAATGTTCCATATCAGTTTCTCCTGGAAAACCAGTGATTACGTCAGTTGTGATACTAACGTTTTTTTTGATACTCTTTATATATTCTATCCTATTTATAAAATATTCCTTATCATACTTTCTATTCATTTCTTTTAAAATATGGTCACTCCCACTTTGTAGTGGTATATGTAAGTGTGGTACAAGTACATCACTTTTACTAAAGATGTCAAGTACTCCATCAGTTAACTCATTTATCTCAATGGAAGATATTCTAAGTCTAAGTAGTCCACTAATATTAACTAAATCTCTAAGTAAATGTTCAAAGTTATAATCTTCATCCACGTAATGCCCAGTATGTATTCCAGTTAACACTACTTCTTTGTAACCCTTATTAACTAAATTAGTCACTTCTTCTATTACCATTTCATGACTTTTACTTCTAACTTTACCCCTTACATAAGGAATAATACAGTAAGTACAGAAGTTCTCACACCCATCTTCAATTTTAACAAACGCACGTGTTCTTCCTTCCATACTATCTAGTTCCATATTTTCAAATTCTACTTCGTCCATGTTATAAAATTTAGTAGTCTTACTTTTATTCTTGATGTAATCTTCTACATACTCTACTATTTTACTTTTATCTTTATTTCCTATAATAATATCTGCATCTATTTCGTCTAACCTTCCTGAATTAAAAGCGTTTTGACTAAAACAACCACACACCACTATTATTGCATTTTTATTATCCCTTCTTGTAGTGTTTATAATTTGTCTAGATTTTCTATCACTCATATTTGTTACTGTGCAAGTATTAATTACGTACACATCAGCATTATCTTTAGAATAAACATAACCTTTTCTAATGAAAAGGTTATGGATTAATTCACTTTCATATGTATTAACTTTGCAACCAAGTGTCTTAATACAAAATGTCATTGTAAACTCCCCCTAAACTCCTTTAAAGCACTTAAAAATGCTTCTTCTTTATAATATGGAGTATTATTTTCTTCACTTGTTATATCTATTTTAGAAGTATCAACTTTTCCAACTTTAATACCGCCTAAGTTTTCTGTACTCTCATAAGTTACTGTATTAGTTGATGCTCTTTTAAGTAGTTCTTCATAACTAATGATAGCTTTATTTTCCTGTTCAGCTTCATACTCATCTATTTGTTCTAAATGACGGTCAAACTCACCAGTTTCTTTCATATTACTAATTCTATTGTCTAACTCATCAGCACTTATAATAGCCATTTCTTCTTGGTCACTTTCATAATTCTTAATAGAGCTTTCTATGGTATTATTTTCAAAATCAAACTTCTTTTGATCTACCTTTTTAACAGGTTCTTTGTCTTCTAATGGAATATATTTTTCCACAAAGTTACTATCTTCATCATCTTCTTCATCTTCATCATAATACTTCTCGCTCATTTGTAATTTGATTAAGTAAGCAATAATACACGTAACCACTATCATCATTACTATTAAGAATATCAAAAAGAAGTCTCCTTTAACTAATAACTCTATAAAATTATCTATTCCATTTTTCATAACTCATTCACCCTTTACATAGTTTATTATTGAACACACCGCGATTACTACAGTTTCTGTTCTAAGCACATTACTACCTAACGAAGTCTTTATGAAACCTTTATTTACAAGTACACTTTCTTCTTTACTTGTAAGTCCTCCTTCAGGTCCAAATGCTATACTAATTGTATCACAAATAGTCTTATCATTTAACACCTCTTTTATTCTTTTTACATTATCTTTGTCAAGTGAACACACTATATTTACACCATCTATCTTATCAATAGTGTCAACCTTAATAATATCAGACACTTCAGTAACACGTGTTCTTCTTGCTTGCTCACTTGCTTCTTTAGCTATTTTATTATACCTTTCTAACTTCTTACTTACCTTATCTTTATTAATCACAAATTTACATCTTTCGTACTGTACAGGCACAAATTTAGTAACACCCATTTCTGTTCCTTTTTCAATTATAAAAGACATCTTTTCATCACTTAACACTGGCATATAGACTATTACTTTTGCATCGTCACTTTCCTTATACACACTTTTAATAGTCACGCTTGTTAAGTCCTCGTTCATCAAACACATATAAAGAATGCCATCGTAGCCCACAATAACACTGTCATGACTTTTAATTCTCATAACGTTCTTAATGTGATGAAAGTCACAACTATCCAAATACAAAATATCATTTTCTCTTTTTTTACTAAAATACTGTTGCATGTCTAAATTATAACACGTTTACTCATTAAAAGTAAAGTTTTAAATTAATTTAGAATATACTTAAGTATGATTAAAAAATTACTAAAAAACAACTTTTTTATGGGAACACTAATACTCCTTACTGGTGGCTTTCTATCAAAGTTACTTGGTTTTGTTTTGAGAATAATCATTACTAGACAAATAGGTACTGAAGGAATTGGCTTATACTCACTTATCACGCCTACTTTTAGTCTTTTTATCACAATTGCGACATTCAGTTACCCTGCAAGCATTAGTAAAGTTATAAATGTAAGAGAGAAAAGTTCTAAAAGTGCGGTGTTTTCTATTATACCAATATCACTACTATTAAACCTAATTACACTTCTAATAATCTTTTTAATTGCAAAACCACTAGCAGTCTACTTTTTAAAAGACGCTAGACTATACATTCCACTTCTATCTATTGGTTTTACTCTTCCATTTATAGGAATGTCTTCAATAATAAAAGGTTACTACTGGGGTAAACAAAGAATGGGAGTATATATTCTTTCTAATATAGTTGAACAAATAGTTAGAATAGCTATACTTATTTTCTTAATACCTATACTAATAGAAAAAAGTTTAGTACTCACTATTTCAGTGATAATCTTAGTAAATATGATTAGTGAAACATCAAGTATCATAGTAATGCTCTTAGGTTTACCTAAGGGAATTACATTATCAAAAGAAGATATAAAACCCAAAAAAGAATACATAAGAGACATCATGAATATAAGTGTACCTAGTACTAGTAGTAAAATTGTAGGAAGTCTAGCTCACTTTCTAGAACCAATAGTACTAATAAACATACTAAACTTTGTAGGATATTCAAATGACTTTATAGTTAGAGAATATGGTATCATTAACGGGTACGCTTTAGCACTACTCTTAATTCCACAATTTTTTACAATGAGCATATCTACTTCACTAATTCCAGAACTTGCTAAAAACTACTCAGTTAAAAACATCATACAATGTAAAAAAAGAATATACCAAATAACAGGACTATCTTTAGCAATTGGAGCTTTCTCAACAGGAATTATTTTTGCTATACCTGAATACTTACTTAATCTAATTTATAAAACAACACTAGGTTCTAACTACATCAAAGTTTTAGCTCCTTTCTTCTTACTTTACTTCATAAATACACCACTTGCAAACGCTCTTCAAGCACTAGATATGTCTAAAGAAGAAATGAATATCACTCTAATTACTTCCATAACAAAACTAGTCTTATTAACATTACTTTCCCTTCTAAAAATAGGAATGTACTCTCTAATACTTTCAATAATAGTTACACTTATAATAAGTACATTCATGCACATAAAAAAGATTAGGAACTGTCTAAATTCCTAATCTAGCATGGGATCCCAAGAGACACAGTTTAGCACCCACTTGAAGTTTCTTTTATTGTGTATGGTGCGCTTGCTGAGCCATCTCCATTTGCATATTTAACACAAGATTTTAGTGATAGGGCTGGACGCACACGGGTGGTGTAGTTGACGCTGTTGTCGTACAAGTAGCCAGGTTTGGACGAACCGGACACGTAGAACACGTAAGCGACGCTGTCATACCAACCGCGAGGAGACAACAACCACCACCAGGTTGAGTCTGTAGAGCTTTCGTTTGCACTATTTTTATAATACCATGTAGGTGCATTTACTATCCATACTCCACCTGCAAAACTTACTTCGTCTGCTGTCATTAATGCTATTGGGTATGTTAGTTTCCCATTTCCTGTACTTGTGTCTACTGTGAATTTGTCTTCTGCTACTGAACAGTCATATGTTGGTGTTTTATTTGTTTGTAGTCTTGTACGTGCTCCAAAGGATGCATTATCTGATGTACTTCTATCGTTACAGTATACTGCTGTTGTACTTAGGTATTTACCATAATTTGTATTCAAATTATCTTTATACCAGTTATCTATTATTGTTTTTATTGTACTGTTAGTTGTATTTTCTCTAGCATTTGCAACACTTCCTAAATTTCCATACATATAGCTTACATATGCTATATCATTATTACTACTATTAAATGCTGATGTCCCTATATATGCGTCTGTTGCTGTTGTACTTGTTCCATGGTATAAAAGTCTTACACTACCATCTGAGTTTGTTCTTATTATTCTCCAGTATAAGTCTTCATTACTTGCATTCTTTCCAAACTTTACCCAGTTATCTGTTGCATTCCCTGCAAAATAGTATACTGTTGTTCCATTCTCTGTTCCCGTATATAATGTTTTTGTATTATCTGTTGTTAATACTGTACTAAAGTCTGTTCTTGTTAATACTGTTGATTTGTCTGCAAATAATTGAGTTAAAAGTGTTTTGTTTGGATCTTCTGTTCCTTCAGTTATAAATAGTGTTCCACTTAGTTTCTTACCCATATCATCACTTTGGTCTACACTTTCATCGTTTGCATACTTAAATTCAATAGTATAACTTTGTGTTACTCCTACTGGAATACTAACACTATAAGCTAGTATTTTATCTTTAGGTGCACTTGACTTTGGAATATCTTTAAACTCAGTCATATTATATCCATTATTTGTACTAGTTATCTTATATTGTAAGTATCCATTAGTTACAAAAGTATTTAACAAGTCTTTTATTACTATATTATACTTGTATTCTGTCTTAGTATCATTTTTAATAGTAAAAGTTTTAGTTTTTTGCCACCCTGGTTCTATACCAGTTTCTGTTAAAGCTCCATCACTATCTGTAAATACTATTTGTAAGTTAGCACTTGTTACACTTACATTTTTACCCTTTCCTATTATTTGTGCTGTAAAGTAAGCTAGTGATACACTTAGTACTACTACAAGTAAGCTTACTATTACAAGTGTTAATTTTTTCTTTTGCATATTAATGTTCTCCTTTCTTTTTAAGACACGAAAAAATGGGTAGAGTTATTCTATCCATTTAATTGCACATGAAAAACTATAGTTATTTATACTATTTAAATAACCCCCCCCCATTTTGTACTTTATTTTGTACCAAAGAGTTAATTTTCATGTACTTCACTTCCTATCTTTATTACAAGATAATCTTATCAAAAAAAGTACTATTTTTCAAGTACAATTTTAAATATTGATAAATTTTATAAGTCACAATGCTTAGAATTTTAAGTTACTAAGTTCATTCAATTATGTATAAACTTAGTTTTTTATTATTTCTTCTTATAAAATTTCTTTAAAAACTTAATCTTCTCTTTATTATCAAAATCAAATTCATAGATAAGTCTTTTAAAGTTAAATGAACTTTTTAATTTAGCAAGTTTGCTCTTTAGTTTATCTTTGTTATTAAGTCCAATTTTCTTTATAAGTTGATATCTATATTTAACCTCAAATGCTTCAATTATAGTTATAACCCCATCAATACACATTGCTGTAAATAGTAAATACACTATAATCTTTAGTAAAAGTGGGTCACATATACTTATCATATAAACTTTAAGTGGTAAATAGAAGTAAAATATTAGAATACCTAGGACACCGAATAATAGTGAGTTTTCTAAGCAAATTCTACCATTTAAGTTAAACTTTTTAAAACTATAGTCCCACCATTTCATATCAAAAATCATTTCTAATACAACACTTACTAAGTATTCAGTAAAGCTTGATACTAGTACGCTTACTAAATATATGATGAACATATTTTCAGGCACATGACTAACTACACTTATAATTAATAAACCACCTAAACCATATAATGGACACCATGGACCATAAAGAGCTTTACCACTTTTTCTTTTGTTTAAGCTGCAGTAAATAACTTCACTTATAAAACCAATAATACTAAAAAATACAAAATCCATTAGTATATTCATAAATTCACACCCTTTTAAAATTCTTTTAGTTTAAATTGTAACGTATTAAATTTATTTAATTCACTATTATATTCGTTAACTAGTCTTTCCATATAAGGTAGTAATATGTTATCAAACTCTACTACTTTTGTTAAACCTGTTATGTAAGGCATGTTACTGTACCCTCTAGTTCTATCTGGTTCAAGTGGAAACCAATATATTTCTTTATATTTGATTTCTAATTTATCTCCTTTTGTTAAGCTAGAAATATATTCATATATAAAAGATAAATCTAATTTGTTATTTAGTACTTCTATTAATAGTTTATCAAATAAAGTAATATATTTTGATGTGTTATAACCCATTACTATTCTTACTTTGTTAGCATTGCTCTTATATAAACTATATAATCTATCGTTATAAAACTTTTTAATAGCTTTTATCTTTAATGATATGTTTGTACTAATACCTAACTTCATACTAGCATCACTTATAAGATTAACTAAGTTTTTATTATAATTATCTATACAAGCACTAGCAGATGTAAAAGTATAGTCTTTTAAACCTACTTTCATAACATTAACTCTATGGTTTCTTAGAAAGAAATCAACTACTTCTTCTTTCTCTTTATTATCAGCATTAAAAGTAACTTCTTCTTCATTATTAAAAACGGTTACTTCATTTTCCACTAATAACTTCCTATAATTATTTTTACTTAATACCTCATTCATACTTATTACCTCACACTTTAATTATATATTTATTTATCTTTAAAGTAAAGAAGTTTTACACTTTTTATTTTTATACTTGCTATACTTGTAAATTTAATATATAATTTAATTATGAAAAAGATAAGAGATATAATATATACAATTTTATTAATTTTAGTTATACTATTAGTTTATAGAAATATAGATACTATAAGCGAATTTTTTACTGATTTACTTGTTAGTAATGAAAAAGTTACTATAAAAGAAGCAAATAACTTTAAGAGAGAATATAATTATGTTAATTTTAACTATAACATTAATTACATTCCTTATACTAAAGATGATATTATTAATATTTATTTTAATGTGTTAAATAATGGTTGGAAAGAATTTACTTTCTATTGTCCTAAGGAATATAAAACGTGTATGGATGATGTTGAAACTGTTGGTAATGACAATACACTTATGAGTAATATTAATAATTATATTAGCCCATTTAATAGTTTTGAAAATATTAAGACTACTATTTCTAGTACAAGAGAAATTAAAATAAGCGTTACGCCTAAATATGATGACGAGAAAATCAAAGTTTTAGATAATAAGGTAAATAAAGTTATTACTGAGTTAAATGTTGAAAATTTAAGTGATAGAGAAATAATTGAGAAAGTACATAATTATATTTTAAGTAATACTGTATATGATAGTGAAAGTGATAATTTAGATACTACTAGTGCTTATGGTTCGTTAATTTTAGGTCATGCAGTTTGTAGTGGGTACTCTGACGCGATGGCATTATTTCTTGATAAATTTAATATTCCTAATTTAAAAATAAGCAGTACTAATCATGTGTGGAATTTAGTTTATTTAGATAATAATTGGTTACATCTTGATCTTACTTGGGATGACATAGATAATAATAGATATAGAGATAATTACTTTTTAATAACAAAAGAAAAACTCCTTAGTTTAGATACTAAAGAGCATAACTTTGATAACTCATTTTTTGTTGAGGGGTCCTAAACATCTTAGGATCCTTTCTATTGAGTAATTAAAATGTTTGTAGTCAACACTATAGGATGCACTTTCCATAAATTGTGTTCTAAACCATGTCATTTGTCTTTTTGCATAATGTCTAGTATTTCTTTTTATTAGTGTTTTGCATTCTTCTAAAGTTATTTCATTTTTTAAATACTGTAGTGTTTCTTTATATCCAATTATTGTTTTAAGTTTTGGATATCTTTTATATTTTTTTACTTCTTCTACTAGACCACTCTTAAACATCTGGTCTACTCTTTTATTAATTCTATCATATAACTCTTCTCTTTCTGGACATAATTCTACATAGTCAATATCATATAAAGGAAGATTTTTACCGCAGTTATTATGAATACGCTCTTTAGATGCAAATACACGAGTAAATATTCTTTCAAGTCTACGTCTATTATTAACGTGTACTTCAGTAAAAGGTTCAAATTGTGTTGCTTTCGTTTTTAAGTATCCATTATCAAAATTTTCACATTCAGGATAAAATTCTGGGTCTTCTTCAGGAAATCTATAGTCAAATAAAAGTGCTTTTATATATAGTCCTGAGCCACCTACTACAACAACATTTTTTCCTTGGTCTAATAACTCGTCTAGTATCTTTCTACCATCTCTTTGATAATCTCTTACTGTATAGTTACTTCTTAAATCAAGAAAATCTATCAAATGATGTTTTATACCTTTCATTTCTTCTTTAGTTACTTTAGCAGTACCTATATTAAGATGCTTGTACATTTGTTCTTTGTCTGCATTTATTATTTCAGCGTTAAACTTCTTAGCTATTTCAATACTCACTTTAGTTTTACCACTACAAGTTGGTCCCATAACTAAAAATACTCTTGCTTTTTGATTATTTCTTTTTTCAAAGTAAATATCTTCTTCATCTTCGTAAGCGTCATAACTTCTATAATATGCTTCATCTTTTACCGGTCCACTTACTTTCTTCTTTTTAAATAAATTAAACATGATAACACCACCTAATTAAATAATTATATTTAAATTATATACGAAAAGTCTTATATTTTCAAGTGTTTAGGAGTATTTTTCACTTGACCCTCCTTATAAAACAAAGTATAATTTAATCATGGAGGTAAAGAAAATGTACGAAAAAAATAAAATGAGAGAATATATTAAGAATTCAGAACTAAGAGTTTTTAGTAGTGCAATAAAAGTTAGATTATCTAAAGAATTAGCAATTAAATATGATAATGGTAGCTATAATGAGTATTTAAATAACATGAGTAAATGTTTAGAAATGATAAATACTCTTGGAATTAAATATCCAGCAAATGCACACCCTATATTATATGTTTATATTGTACCAGATGAAAATTATGGAGAACTTTTAAATATTCCAAAAAAATTTGATAATGGAAAAGGCGGAGGAAAGCCAGTAATGTGTTATGACTTAGATGGCTTTTCATGGGCTTATGGGCTAAGTCAAAATATGTTAGAAAACAAGGAACTTAAAGAAATAGGAATTTCTAAAATTGAAAATGAAATTCATGAGTTATCACATATAGTACATAGTCAGTTTTTTAGTAAAGATTTAATTATTAGCGAAGGGTTTGCTGAAGCATTACCATTATATGCGTTAAATTTAGAAGAAGTTTTCACCGAGCATAAAAACATATTATTAAATTTAAGTGAAGAACAAATTCTAAGTGCAGAAGAAATACTTGTTTCAGAAAATGATAATACATATGGTATAGAGAAGATTTCAAGTTATAAATCTTGTTCATTTAGATTATCTTATATATCTTCATATTTATTTGTAAGAGGATGTATGGAAACTATAGCTAAGAAATTTAATCTGTCAAGAGCTCAAGCTGTACAAGTATTTTTAGAAATTGTAAGAAAAAGTGAATGCAATAATGAATGGTTAATTTATGATATAGCTGATAGTTTGAATTTGTCTCGTGAAGAACTTTTATATGGAAAACAAATGCAATTAGATGTAATTAAACACTTAACCACAGAAACCGAAAAACATAAAATGTAAAAGAACACCGTATCAACTACTGAGACGGTGTTCCTACGTCAATTATTGGACTGAGTGAACACCTAACATCCCAAAGCTTGGTACTACTCTTTTTGTTTGTCCATTAATATTATATGTCATTTAAGACAATTTAATTATAACAAATTTTACTAATTAAATCAAGTACTTTATTTTATACATTACTCTTTTTATGCATTTACTCTTTTAAATAGTTTTTCTAATTCATATTTAGTGTATTTTATAATAGTTGGTCTTCCATGAGGACAAGTATAAGGAAATTCACACTTAAATAGTCTTTTTAATAGTGTTTCTTGTTCAAGTGGCCCAATGAAGGTGTTTGCTTTTACACTCATTTTGCAAGATAAGTTTATTGCTAGTTGTTCGTTAAATTTAACTCTGTCAAACTTTTTATCCATACTTACAATAAGGTCAAATACTCTTCTTAAACTTTCTTCTTCATAGCCTTCTCTAAAGTATGTAGGGTGCTCATATACTCTTATTGTGTTTACTCCAAACTCACTAAACTTAATGCCTAAACTAAGTATAAAGTCTTTTTCTCTTTCTATAATCATATATTCATTTTTAGTAAATTCTATCGTAATAGGAAATAACATACTAGTAGTACTAACAGTATCTTCTTTTAAAGCATTTAGTAGTTTTTCATAATTTATTCTTTCATTAGCAGCATGTATATCTATCATGTAGACACAACTTTCGTCTGTTGCAAACAAGTATGTTCCCATAGCAAGTCCAATTGGGTGAAGCAAACTTGGTTTTTCTTCTTCTAAATTAGTATCTAGTACAGTTTCATATCCAGTAGTGTCTTCATTCATAAGAAAATTCATTTTATTTTCTTCTATTATAGGTTTTTCTACACTAGGAGTATTCACTACTAAATCTTCGTTTACAGAGTAGTCTACACCAGAAGAGTATTCATTACTAACATAGTTATCTGTTTCGTCATATGCTTTAAATATATTGTTTATATTCATTAACCTGTC
Source organism: uncultured Bacilli bacterium (assembly GCA_934087065.1). Taxonomy (GTDB): domain Bacteria; phylum Bacillota_I; class Bacilli_A; order RF39; family UBA660; genus CAG-628. The sequence goes on along the minus strand of CAKOIS010000005.1, from coordinate 44,362 downwards.
TCTTATGGTACTAAATAGTATATCTTCTAGTGTGTCCATTTTACTAAACTTTATATCCTGTTTAGTAGGATGGATATTAACGTCTACTATAGTTGGGTCTACTAATATGTTTATTACCACTATAGGGTATTTGTCTACAGCTAAGTATGTATGGTATGCGTCTTTTATTACTTTATTTACATAGCTATTATTTACAATTCTTCCGTTTACTAAGATAATCATATCTTTTTTGGTACTTTTAACTATATTAATATTACTAACATAACCATTAATGTCATAGTCGCTGTTACTTCCTTCAATATAAACCATGTTTTTACTTACGTTGTATCCGTATATTTCGTGAATTGTTTTAAGTAAGTCATTACTTCCACTTGTACTAATCATGTCTTTATTATCACTATTAAGTTTAAAGCTAACTTCAGGGTGGCTTAAGGCAAGCTTTTCTATTAAGTTAACTACTCCATTTAATTCTGTATAATAACTTTTTAAAAATTTAAGTCTAGCTGGAGTATTATAAAATAAGTTTTTTACAACTACCTTAGTTCCTTTAGACATTGTGCCTTCTGTTTTTGAAAGAAGTGTTCCACCTTTTATATTAACTAAAGTACTATCTATTCCATTACTAGTATCAAGTACTACTTCACTTACACTTGCAATTGAAGGAAGAGCTTCTCCCCTAAAACCTAGGGTATTAATGAAGAACAAATCATTTTCGTTTTTTATCTTACTAGTCGCGTGTGGTGTAAAAGCAAGTACTGCGTCACTTTTGTCCATTCCTTTACCATTATCTATTACTTTAATTTCTTTTATTCCAGCATCCACTAGGCTTACTTCAATATTAGTGCTGCCTGCATCAAGTGAATTTTCTACAAGTTCTTTTACAACACTGCTAACTTTTTCTACAACTTCCCCAGCTGCAATTTTGTTAGATAGGTTTTCATCCATTACTTTTATTAGTCCCATAATTACCTCTATATCATTTTATTTCTAATACTAATCATTTTTTTATTTAAAGTGTACATTGTTAAATTAGCATCTTTTACTACTTTTATGTAGCCAAGACCTTCTAAAATAATGTCTTTATCACTTACTTTAACATCAAGTTTATCTTTATCTTTTAATAATTCATTTCTAATACTTCTCATTTTATTAAGTTTAATCTCATTTTTAAAGTAAAACACTAAATTAACGTCTTCATTACTATTGTTTTCTATTCTAAGTATATCTCCTAGAATTATCATGAAGTCCTTTTTTATAGTGTATACTTTAGGTTTGATAACACTTTTAGGTAGCAATTTCTTATATATATCAACATCTATAAAGTTATATGAAGAGTTTTCACTTACAAAACCTGGAGTATCTATTAGTGTAAGTTTATCGTTTAACTTAATATTAATGCATTCTAGTGTTGTGTTAGGTAAACTACTTGTAGTAATGTTACCACTTTTACCATTAATCCTAAGTAACTTGTTAATAAATGTAGATTTTCCGCTTGAAGTGTAGCCTATTACATAAACACTTTTTTCATTATTTTTAATAAGTTCATTATATAACTCAGTTACTCCATTATTTTTTAGAGCACTTATTACAAACACGTCTTTTATTAATGTTAGGTTACTTATGTATTCTTTTAATTTGCTGTTTTTAACACTTTTTGGTAGCAAATCTCTTTTAGTGAGTACTAAATATACTTTGTTAGAAAGTGAATCTATCACACTAAGTGACTCTTTACTAAGTGTTAGAGTATCTACTAAATAGACTACACTTTTTTTAGAGTCATTTATCATTTTAATAAGTGTAGTTTTATCTTTAGGATTATCTGTTACATAAGTTTCTCCATAGTATTTTATTTTAAAACATCTTTCACAAAGTGTAGCTTTATCATAAACTTTAGGGTTAATGTATCCTTCTTTATTTTTATCTAAAGTTTGAAATTTACTACCACATCCAATACATACTTTATTCATACATATTCCTCTTCTTAAATAATTCTTCTTTATCCATTATTTTAAATAATATCTTTTCAAAAAATCTATTTATATAAGTAATCTTTCTATCTTTTTTTGACATAGGATTAACTAAAATACTAGTCATTCCCATTTTATTAGCACCCCATATATCAGTGATTAATTGGTCTCCTATACAAGCTATTTTATTTGCGTCAAGATGATATACTTTCATTATTTTTTTGTATCCACTTGTTAAAGGCTTTTTAGCACCAGCGCATGAGTCTATTTCTAAAGCATTTCTAAAAGGAAGTACTCTAGATTTACTTGAGTTACTCATGAGTATTACATTAAAACCCATCTCTTTTAGTTTATCAATTAATTCTTTAGCTTCACTTCTAGGAATACTTTCACTATAGGTTGCAATTGTATTATCTAAATCAAATATTATTAGTTTAATTCCAATACTTTTTAATTTTTCATAGTCAACTCTATAAATACTTTGATAAAACATATCAGGTACAAACTTATCTATCATAACTCCTCCTTAATAGTCAAGTTTCTCACTAAACTCAAACTCTACATCTAATATTCTAACTGTGTCCCCGCTTTTGGCACCCATAGTTTTTAACTCGTCATCAACGCCCATGTTCTTTAGTTTTCTTGCAAATTTAAGTAGTGCTTCATCACTATTAAATCTTGTTTTCTTAAGTAAATTTTCTAGTTTTTCTCCAGATAATACCCAAGTGTGATCATCTATTCTTGTAATGTTATATGGTCTTTTGTTTTTAAATTCATATAATACATAGCTTTCAAACTCTTCATCGCTATACATATTTTCTTCATTAGTAGATAAAACAAGTTCTCCTAGACGACTTTTTAGTTCTTCTATTCCAAGGTGCGTAACTGCACTTGTTTCTAGTACTTCTACATCAGGGAATGCTTTTTTAAAGTTTTCTAAATTTTCCTTACTACCAAAGATATCCATTTTATTAGCTATTACTATACTTTTCTTATTATATAGTTTTTCACTATAGTTTTTTACTTCATTTAATAAAATTTGATATTCACTTACTAAGTCTCTTCCTTCTATACATGAAGCGTCTATTACATAGGCAACAATTTTACAGCGACTTGCGTGTTTTAAGAATTTATCTCCTAAACCAACGCCATTTGATGCTCCTTCTATGATACCTGGAAGGTCAGCTACTACATAGCTAGTACTCTTAGTTGATACTACACCCAAGTTTGGTGTTAATGTTGTGAAATGGTAGTCTGCAATTTTTGGTTTAGATGCACTTATAACACTGATTAAGCTACTTTTCCCTACACTTGGAAAGCCCACTAGTCCAACATCAGCTAAAAGTTTTAACTCAAGCTTTAACTTTCTTTCTTCTCCAGCCATTCCGTGCTCACTTATCTTAGGCGCTTTATCTTTATTGCTTTTAAATGATGCGTTACCTCTTCCACCTTTTCCACCTTTAGCTACTACACATTTTTCTCCTTGTTTAGTCAAGTCTCCTATAATTAGATTAGTTTCAATATCGGTAATAGTTGTACCTACAGGAACTTTAATAAAAGTATCACTTCCACTTGCACCAGTCCTTAATGCTCCACTTCCGTTATTTCCTTTTTCTCCTTTGATTTTCTTTTGATATCTTAAATCAATAAGAGTTTTAAGGCCTTCTTCGGCAACAAAAACAACATCTCCACCTTTTCCACCATTGCCACCATCTGGTCCACCCATTTCAACAAATTTCTCGTGTCTAAAACTAGTACACCCATCTCCTCCGTGTCCACCTATAACAGTTATAACTACTTCATCTATAAACATAAACATCACTCATTTCTTCCCTAAAATTATACCATAAAAACACAAAACAATAAAGAAAAAAGAACCCAATTTCTTGAATTCCTTATCTTGTACTTTATTTAGTCCTTAATTCATTACATATGGGTCACTTTGTGTACCACTTCCTGTTACGATTACATCGGACTTTAGAGCCATAACTGGGCTATAAGAGACGGAAACAGTTACGATGTACATGTGAGTGGCATACCCATTAGCATGGACAATGAACGCATAATTATTAAAAGAGACGCCTGGGCTTATTAACCATTGTCGAATATTTGAACCTTGGAATAACCAGTTGTTATCGTGGCATGCTGCTGGTTCAGTATATTTTTCAGGCGTGATTGTTCTTGCACAGTCACTTGCTAGTACAGCGCACCCATAATCGCTTGGATACATTAGTCCTACACTTCCTGTAAATGTTGTTGTGCTAGAATAACTATTTTGTGATGTTTTTCCTGCTGTTCCTTTACTATTTAACATTCTTTCCATATCATATAAGTCTTGTGATGTATAACTTGATATACTACTTGCACCACCTAAGTACATTTTATAGTTTACTGTGTTTTTATAATTTGTTAATGAATATGTATCTTTTAAATATGTATATAGCGTTGTATTTGGCCAATGGTTTGTATCATTTGAGTCATAAGGAGCACTCTCATATTCTACTTTTCTTACTCTTATTACATCTTCTCCATTTTCTCCATCTGGGAATAACCCTATTATTCTCCATATTTCTGTTGTGCCATCAGTCTTCTCCATTTGTATATAGTTATTTGGGTCTGTTCCTTCATATCTATATCCATTTTCATTTATAGCATTTGTTTGTATTAATGTTGCAAGTGATTTTGGTTCTTCTATTCCTTCTGTTATAAATAAAGTTCCACTCAGTTTCTTATTCATATCTACACTTTGGTCTTTGCTTTCGTCATTTGCATACTTAAATTCTATTGTGTATGTTTGAGTTTCTCCCTTTGGTATAGATACACTATAAGCAAGTATTATATCTTTAGCTGTACTAGATTTTGGTATATCCTTATACTCTGTCATATTATATCCATCGTTTGTACTAGTTATCTTGTATTGTAAGTATCCGTTTGTTACAAATGTGTTTACCAAATCTTTTATAATAATATTGTATTTGTATTCTTCTTTACTATTGTTTTGTACAGTGAATGTTTTTGTTGCACTCCATCCTGGTTCTATATCATTTGCTGATAAAGCACCGTCACTATCTGTAAATATTATTTGTAAGTTAGCACTACTTACACTTACGTCTTTCCCCTTTCCCAATATTTGTGTTGTAAACCATGCTAGTGATACACTTAGTACTACTACTAAAAGGCTTACTACAACTAATGTTAATTGTTTGTTATGCATAATTTTATGCTCTCCCTTCTTTTTAAAGACACGAAAAAGAGATAGAAAAATATTCTATCTCATTAAAAGTATATGAAAACTAGTGGTATTTACTAAACTAAATACCCCCCCCCATTTGTACTTCATTTTGTACTAAAGAGTTAGATTCCATATATATCTTCTCCTATCTTTTTACTCTTAAATTTTAGCATTTTTTAGTGAGCCTTGTCAAGTAGTAAACTTAAAGATTTTACTTACTTAGACAAATCTTCCATAAAGCTTTTAACATCGTCATAAACTTTATAGTTGCCTTCGTGGTTTTCTATCTTTCTTACTTCTTCTGCTGCTTCTTTCATATCTTTTTCTATTTGTTGTATTTCTTTTAATATTACTTTGTCTAGACATATTTCGTTTTTCTTCATACATAACACTCCTTTATGATTTAATTATAGCAGAAATAAAGAAGTTGTCAATATATATGTTTAATTTGTTTCAAAAAGAAAAGAAGAAGTTATTTTTCTTCTTCTGTTTCTTCTTCGTTATCTATATTCATTACTCCGTCATCTATTAGTAAGTCGTCATTTGTTTCAGACATAAAAGTTTCTTCTAGTACTTCTGTTGGGTCATCGCTTAGGAATTCTTTTTGAAGTTCTATTTCAATGTCCTTATATTGTCTAGCACCAGTACCTGCAGGTATTAGTTTACCTAGGATAACGTTTTCTTTTAGTCCGTTTAAATGATCTATCTTACCTCTTACAGCAGCGTCTGTTAGAATTCTTGTAGTTTCTTGGAATGAAGCTGCACTTAAGAATGAATCAGTTTCTAAGCTTGCTTTAGTAATACCAAGCATTACAGCTTTACCAGTTGCAGGAACTTTACCTTCAAGGATGTAAGGTTTGTTTCTTTCTCCAAATTCTCTAATTGAAACAGTAGTACCTTCTACAAAGTCAGTGTCTCCTGCATCAACTATTCTCATTTTTGAAATCATTCTTCTTACAACAGTTTCTATATGCTTGTCACTTACATCAACACCTTGTGATTTATATACCTTTTGAACTTCTCTTAAGATATATTCTTCAACAGTAGTTGGATCAGTTACTGCAAGTAATTCTTTTGGACTTATACTTCCTTCAGTTAATGCCTGACCTGCTTCTACTATAGAACCTTTTTCAACTCTTAACTTAGCATTATATAGAGTTATATGTTCTCTTACTTCTACGTCGTTTGTAATATAAATTTTGAATTTACCTTTATCTTCTTGTATTTTAGTTACTTTACCGCTTATTTCAGCAATAGTAGCTTTAGCTTTTGGAATTCTAGCTTCAAATAATTCTTCTACACGAGGTAGACCTTGAGTTATATCATCAGCTCCGGCAACACCACCAGTATGGAATGTACGCATTGTAAGTTGTGTACCAGGTTCACCGATACTTTGTGCAGCCATAATACCAACAGCTTCACCAACTTCAACAACATTTCCAGTTGCAAGGTTTCTTCCGTAACATTTTTGACATAATCCATTGTGTGTCTTACAAGTAAGTACACTTCTTATTTCTATCTTTTCAATTCCAGCTTTAATTATCTTCTTAGCTATTTGTTCAGTAATTAATTCTCCCTTATCTATAATTAATTCTTTAGTTTCAGGGTTAACTACTTTTTGGTTAGTAAATCTACCTACTATTCTTTCTTCAAAGCTTTCTAGTACACTACCAGACTTATCGTCTACGAATGCACTTACTTCAAGTCCTTGAATAGTACCACAGTCTTCTTCTTTTATGATTAAGTCTTGTACAACATCAACAAGTCTACGAGTTAAGTATCCAGCGTCAGCTGTTTTTAGTGCAGTGTCGGCTGTACCTTTTCTAGAACCGTGTGAACTTAAGAAGAATTCTTGAACGTCTAGTCCTTCTTTAAATGATGTTGTGATAGGTATTTCTACTTCTTCACCATCTGGTTTAGCCATGATACCACGCATACCACTAAGTTGTCCTAATTGGTTATCGTTACCACGGGCTTTAGATGTGAATATCATTGCAAGTGGGTTAGAGTCTCTTGTTTTAGCCATCTCAGCAATAACTGCTTTTTGAACATCTTTTGTAGCAGCTAGCCATAGGTCAACTACTTTTCTATGTCTTTCTTCGTCAGTTATTAAACCACGATTATATTGTTTATTTACTTTATCTACTGTAGCTTGAGTATTAGCTATAATCTCCTGTTTAGCTTCACTAACTGGAATATCACTTAAACTGAATGTGATACCTGATAGAGTACTATATTTAAATCCTTGATTTTTTAATTTATCTAGGAATATACTAGTTTCAGTAGTTTTGAATCTCTTAAATATTTGAGCGATTAGTTTTTCTAAGTCTTTCTTAACAAATCCATTAACTACTGGCATCTCTTTAACAGCATTAACTAAGTCTGTACCTTTTTCTAAGAAGAATTTATCTGGTGTCATACCTTCAAAATTATCTTTAGATGCTTCGTTTACATATGGAAATGCATCTGGTAGTATTTCGTTAAAAATGATTTTACCTGGAGTAGTTACTAGGTATTTTTCCATGTTATCGTCTGTCCAAACTTTATGTTTAAAGCTTTTTGCAGGAACACATACTCTAGTGTGAAGAGTTATATTTCTTCTTTCGTAATCCATTAGTATTTCATTTGAGTTTTTATAAGCTTTACCTTCGTGTTCAAGTCCAGCTATTTCAAGAGTTAAGTAGTAGTTACCTAATACCATATCTTGTCCTGGAGTAACAATTGGGCTTCCGTCTTTAGGAGAAAGAATATTATTTGCACCTAGCATTAGTAATCTTGCTTCTGCTTGACTTTCTTCACTAAGTGGAACGTGTACTGCCATTTGGTCTCCATCAAAGTCTGCATTAAATGCTGTACATACTAGTGGGTGTAGTCTCATTGCTTTTCCACCAACTAGTTTAGGCTCAAATGCTTGAATACCTAATCTATGAAGTGTTGGTGCACGGTTTAACATTACTGGGTGTTCGTGAATTACGTCTTCTACGATATCCCAAATTCTTTCATCTTGTGCATCTATTAATTTTTTAGCTCCTTTAATATTGTGAGCTAGTTCTCTTTCTACTATTTCATGAATAACATGTGGTTTAAATAGTTCTAGAGCCATTTCTTTTGGTATACCACACTCGTACATTTTAAGTGTTGGACCAACAGCGATAACGCTTCTGCCTGAATAGTCTACACGTTTACCAAGTAGGTTTTGTCTAAATCTTCCTTGTTTACCTTTAAGCATAGAACTTAAGCTCTTTAATGGACGATTTCCTACGCCACTTACGCTTCTTCCACGTCTACCGTTATCTATTAAAGCATCAACTGCTTCTTGTAACATACGTTTTTCATTTTGTACGATGATTGTAGGTGCACCTAGTTCAAGTAATTTCTTTAAACGATTATTTCTATTTATAATTCTTCTATATAAGTCGTTTAAGTCACTTGTTGTAAATCTTCCACCGGGAAGTTGTAACATTGGTCTTAATTCTGGAGGTAATACTGGAAGTACATCTAGTATCATCCATTCAGGACGGTTACCACTTTCAATAAAACTTTCTATACAGTCAAGTCTTTTAACAAGTCTTAATTTCTTTTGCCCTTGACTACTTTCTATTTCTTTCTTTAATTCTTCCTTTTCTTTTTCAAGGTCAACTTCACAAAGTAAAGTCTTAATTGCTTCTGCACCCATTCCTACTTTAAATGAGTTACCATATTTTTCATAATATGCACGGTATTCTTTGTCACTTAAGATTTGTTTTTTCTCAAGTGGAGCTTTTCCTGGGTCAAGTACTATATAGCTAACAAAATAAATTACTTCTTCTATATCTCTTGGACTTTTATCTAGTACTAGTCCTATTTTAGGTGGAACTCCTTTAGTATACCAGATGTGCGCAACTGGAGTTGCAAGTTCAATGTGTCCCATTCTTTCACGTCTTACGTTAGAACGAGTAACTTCAACTCCACATCTATCACACACTACATTTTTATATCTTAATCTTTTATATTTACCGCAAGCACATTCAAAGTCTTTTGTTGGACCAAAAATTTTCTCGCAGAATAAGCCATCTCTTTCTGGACGAAGTGTTCTATAGTTTATTGTTTCAGGTTTCTTAACTTCTCCATAACTCCATGAACGTATTTTATCAGGACTTGCTATACCTATTCTGATTCCTTCAAACATATTTACATCCATCATTTTTAGTCACCCTCTTCCATATCTTCTTCAAAATCTTCGTCACTTAAATCATCAAGTTCAAAGTCTTCACTCTCTTCATCATCATCGTAGTAGTCTTCTTCTTCATCTTCTAAACTTGTTGTAAACTCTTCCATATCTTTTGTAGTATCTACTTCTTCAATTGATACTGGAATATCTTCTTTTTCTTCAATGCTTTCTAATTCTTTTAAGTCTTTCATTCCATCTTTAGTAAGTATACTTATATCTAAACCTAATGCTTGGAATTCTTTCATTAATACTCTAAAGCTTTCAGGTACTCCTGCTTGGTCAACAGCTTTTCCTTTTACAAGTTGTTCGTATACTTTAACACGACCTACAACGTCGTCTGACTTAATTGTTAGAACTTCTTGTAAGATATGTGCAGCACCATATGCATATAATGCCCATACTTCCATTTCACCAAATCTTTGACCACCAAATTGTGCTTTACCACCTAGAGGTTGTTGTGTTACTAAACTGTAAGGTCCTGTGCTTCTTGCATGCATCTTATCATCTACCATGTGGTTAAGTTTAATCATGTACATGACTCCAACGTTTACACGTTTGTGGAATTTTTCACCAGTACGTCCGTCATATAACCAAGTCTTGTAGTCAGGGTCTAGTCCTGCTTCTTTAGTCATATCTATTATATCTTGTTCAGTTGCACTATCAAACACTGGAGTTGCAATATGTACGCCTAATGTTTTAGCAGCCATACCTAAGTGAACTTCTAATATTTGTCCTAGGTTCATACGTGATGGAACACCTAGTGGGTTTAAGATAACGTCTACAGTTCTACCATCTGGTAAGTAAGGCATATCTTCTTCTGGTAATACTAAGCTTACTACACCCTTGTTACCATGACGTCCACTCATCTTGTCTCCGACTTGCATCTTTCTTTTCTTTATTAAGTATATTCTTATAATTTTAATTACACCTGCTGGTAACTCATCAGAATTATCTTTTGTGAATACTTGTACATCGTGTACTATACCGCTAGATCCATGTGGAACTCTTAAAGAAGTGTCTCTTACTTCACGAGTTTTTTCTCCGAATATTGCATGTAATAATTTTTCTTCACTAGTTAATTCTTGTACTCCTTTTGGAGTGATTTTACCAACTAGAATGTCGTTTTCTTTAACTTCAGTACCAATTCTAATGATACCTTCTTCGTTTAAGTTCTTTCTAGCTTCTTCACTAACGTTTGGAATGTCTCTTGTAAACTCTTCAGGTCCAAGCTTTGTGTCTCTTGCTTCTACTTCAAGCATTTCAACGTGTACACTTGTTAGTACGTCGTCTTTTACTATTCTCTCGTTTAATATAACAGCATCTTCATAGTTGTAACCATTATATGTCATAAATGCTACAGTTAAGTTTTTACCTAAAGACATTTCTCCATCATTTGTACTAGGTCCATCTGCAATGATGTCTCCAGCTTTAACTTTATCACCTACATGTGCGATTGGTCTTTGAGTATAGCATGTTTCAGCGTTACTTCTTTCAAATGTCATTAGTGGGTATTCAGCTTTTTCTTTGCTATTTTTTACTACTATTCTTTTAGCATCAACATAGTCTACTACACCATCTATTTTTGTTTTAACTACAGCACTAGAATCTTTTGCAGCGTAGTATTCAACACCAGTTGCAATAATTGGAGCTTCTGTTTTCATAAGTGGTACAGCTTGTCTTTGCATGTTGGCACCCATTAGTGCACGGTTAGCATCGTCGTGTTCCAAGAATGGTATACAACTTGTTGTAATTGAAACTATTTGACTAGGACTTACATCACTAAAGTCAACTTTTGTTTTTTCAACCATTAAGTTATCTCTATTAAATCTAACTGGAACCATTTCATCAGTTATTGTATTATCTTCACTTACTTTAATTGTAGCTGGACAAATGTAATAGTTTTCTTCTTCATCAGCTGTCATGTATACTATTTCATCTGTTAATTTAGCGTCTACTACTTTTCTATATGGAGTCATTATGAAACCATATTCGTTTAGTTTTGCGTATCCTGCTAAACTTGTGATAAGTCCAATGTTTTGTCCTTCTGGAGTTTCTACTGGACAAATTCTACCATAGTGACTTGAGTTAACGTCACGAACTTCCATACCAGCACGATCTCTTGATAAACCGCCTGGCCCTAGGGCACTTAGTTTACGTTTATCATATAATTCTGCTAATGGGTTAATTTGATCCATGAATTTAGATAATTGGCTACTTCCAAAGAACTCTTTTAGTGCAGCTGTAACTGGTCTAATATTGATTAATGTCTTAGGAGTTACAGAGTCTATTTCTTGTGTAGTCATTCTTTCACGAATAACTCTTTCCATTCTTGCAATACCTACTCTAAATTGATTTTGAATTAATTCTCCACCTTGTCTAACACGTCTGTTGGCTAAGTGGTCTATTTCATCATAATTTCCTACTCCATAATGTAAGTTAATGTAGTATGAAATTGATGCATAAATGTCGCTTATTGTTAGACGTTTAGTATCTATACTTTGATCATTACCTATAACTTTAAGTAATTTATCACTTCCATCGTTAGCATACACAAGTACTTCTTGTATTTTATTATATGTATCTAATTCTTCATTGATTTTAACTTCATGAACACCATATCCATTTTCAAAGATAGGCTTTAATTCTTCTAATTTTTCTTTAGTTACAACTTCACCTTTTTTGATGTATGTAACACCATCTACTACTATATCTTCACCAATACGATTATTAAGTAGTCTATCCATTACATTTAATTTTCTATTAAATTTGTATCTACCTACTTTTGCTAAATCATATCTAAATTTATCAAAGAATCTTGTAATTAATTGGTTCTTAGAAGAATCAAGTGTTGCAGGTTCACCTGGTCTTAATTTTTCATAAATTTCAATTAATGCTTCATCTGTATTCTTAGTTGAGTCTTTTTCTAAAGTATTAACAAGAATTTCGTCTTCTCCAAATACTTTTAGAATGTCATCGTCACTACTTAAACCTAATGCACGCAAGAAAGTTGTTATAGTTACTTTTCTTGTTCTATCTATTCTTACATAGAAAATATTTCTTGCATCAAGTTCATACTCTAACCATGTACCTTTACTAGGAATTACTTCGTTAGTTATAATATTTCTACCATTTTTATCTATTTCACGTTTGAAATAAATAGATGGAGAACGTACAAGTTGACAGTTTATAACTCTTTCTACTCCGTTAACAATGAAACTTGCATTTTCAGTCATTAATGGAATGTCACCTAAAAATACTTCTTGTTCTTTTACTTCACCTGTCTCATTAATAAATAATCTTGCTTTTACTTTTAATGGAGCAGCGTAAGTAACACGTCTTTCTTTGGATTCAATTACACTATACCTAGGTTCTTCTAAAGTGTATTCACCAAATTCAAGCGATAAACTCCCACTGAAACTCTCCACTGGAAAAATATCGTCAAATACCTCTCTTATCCCTTCATCTAAAAACTTTTGAAACGAATCTCTTTGAATTTCAAGCAAGTTTGAAAGTTCAAATTTGTTTCTTAATTGTGAGAAATTTCTTCTTTCTCTTTTTGTACCGAATTTTTCAACTTTATAAGCCAAAATTAGTCACCCCAATCCCTTAGATTTAAAACACATAGAGTCAAGAAACTACATGTATCGCAATATATAATTTTACTTGATTTTTGTAAAGAAGTCAACTATCTAAAGTTAATTTCTTAAAGTTTTTTTGCACTATAAATATAGAAACCTTTATTTTTTTCTAATAGTTCTATTTTATATGTTTCACTTAACACCTTAGTTATACTTTTAGCACCTTGGTCTTTTCTTATTACGTAGTAAAGTGTACCATCTATATTTAAATGTTCTTTTGCACCCAAAAGTATTTCTAAAACTTTGTCTTTGCCTGCCCTGATTGGTGGGTTTGTTATGATTATATCGTACTTTTCTGTAACAGATTTGTAAGCGTCTGATGTAAAACATTTAGCATTTACTTTCATATTTTTTATATTCATTTGTGTTAAATGTAAAGCTCTTTTGTTAACGTCTACCATATCTACTGTACTGTCTAATATTTTAGACAAAACTATTCCGATAAAACCATAACCACATCCAACATCTAGTATTTTTTTACCAGTACTTTCTATTTGTAAAACTTTTTCTAGTAACACTTTACTTCCATAGTCAACTTTGTCTTTAGAAAATACTCCTAAATCACTAGTAAATACAAAAGGAGTATCTTTATAGACATACTTCACACTCCTAAATTCACTTTTTAAGTTTTCGTTATTTGTAAAATAATGTTCCATAAAATACTCCCTTCTTATTAACGCAAAAAAGCCTTTCTAATAGTAAAGGCCGTAATTTTTTTGCTTACTTTAATTCTATAGTAGCGCCAACTTCTTCAAATTTAGCTTTTAAATCATTAGCTTCATCCATAGAAACGTTTTCTTTGATATTACCACCATTATCAGCTAAGTCTTTAGCTTCTTTTAATCCTAAACCAGTGATTTCTCTAACTAGTTTGATTACTTGTAACTTTTGTCCTCCAGCATTAGCTAGAACTACAGTCTTAGTTACATCTCCTTCGTCTTCAGCACTTGCAGTAGGTTGAGCAGCTACAGCAACAGCACTTGGGTCTACTCCAAATTCTTCTTTCATCATATCAACTAATTCTTTAACTTCAAGAATAGTTTTTTCTTTAATTGCTTCGATAATATCTTTGTTTTCAATTTTTGCCATTATTCATTTCCTCCATTCTCTAATTTTTCGGCATATAAGTTAAGTGCAATACTTAAATTTCTTACGTGTTCAATTAAGCCACCAGCAAACATTGTAAGAAGTCCTTCATAACTTGGAATACTTGCATATTCACCAATAGTTTTTGTATCAGCAAATTCACCATTAATATAACCAGCTTTAATTGTTAAGTTTTCATTTTTCTTAGCAGCTTCGCTAACTATTTTAATAGGCTCGATGATATCTTTACTAAAGATGTAAGCGTTAGGTCCAGTCATGTAGTCATCTAACTTAATGTCTTTTTCTTTAAAAGCTATACTAGCTAAAGTATTTTTGTATACTTTTAAATCACTGCCAGTACTTTTTAAACTTTGTCTAAGATTATTAAGTTCAAGCACACTCATTCCTTGATAGTCTACTAGTAGAACTGTACTAGCAGTATCTAACTTAGAATTGATTTCACTTACGAGGTCTTTTTTAACTTTTAGATTTTTTTCGCTTGCCATTTTTTCCTCCTTATAATATTAATAAAAGTTTTCCGCACAAGGAAAACTTCTTAAAAGATTAGTCTTCCTCGGTAGGATTTATTTGTATACCTACGGTCTACGGCGAACTCATGAATAGTATTTTACTACAAAAAGTTAATTTTGTAAATACTATTTAAATAAATTTGTGTCAATTTTAACTCCAGGACCCATTGTTGAAGAAATACTTATATTCTTAACGAATGAACCTTTAACACCTGTAGGCTTATTTTTAATTACTTCATTAATAAAAGCAACTAGGTTTTCAGTTAATTTATCTTCATCAAAACTAACTTTACCAACAAGTGCGTGTACGTTACCATTAGAATCAGCTCTGTATTCTACCATACCTTTTCTAATGTTAGCAATTGCATCACTTACGTTTGTAGTAACAGTTCCAGTTTTAGGGTTTGGCATTAAACCTTTAGGTCCTAAAATTTTACCAATTTTACCTAAACTAACCATCATTTCAGGTGTTGCAACCATTACATCAAAATCAAACCAGTTCTCTTTAACTATTTTTTCAATGATGTCGTCGTCTCCAACGAAGTCGGCACCAGCATTTTTAGCTTCTTCAGCTTTAGTCTTAGTTACAACTAAAACTCTTTTAGTTTTACCAGTACCATTTGGAAGTGTGAATGAACTTCTTACTTGTTGATCACTTTTAGTAGTATCAACGTTTAAATTCATAGCAACTTCTACTGTTTCATCAAATTTTCTTTTAGAAAGAGATTTAACTAATTTAACCGCTTCTTCTGGTGTGTATAATTTATTTTTGTCTACACTCTTTGAAGCTTCCACATATAAGCGTCCACGACGTTTCATAATTTTACCTCCTTTATGTGGTATTTGGATTATTTATCTTACTCGACTTTTTTTATTACTTATTATTCTTCTACGCTTTCAGCTTTTTGTTCAGTACTTTCTACTTCTGGAACTTCAGCATCAGCATTAGCTTTAGCTTCAGCTTCCATTTCAGCAAATTCAGCATCTAATTTAGCCATTTCAGCTTCAGCTTCTTTTGCTTCTTCAGCTTGTTCTTCAAGTTCTACATCATTAAGTCCTTTAACAGCAATACCCATGTTTCTAGCAGTACCTGCAACTATTTTCATAGCTTGTTCAATATCATTTGTATTTAAGTCAGGTAACTTAATTTCAGCAACTTGTTTTAACTGATCTTTTGTAATTGTAGCAACTATATCATTAGCGCCTTTAACTCCACCCTTTTGAATACCAGCAACTTTTAAAAGTAAACTAGCAGCAGGTGGTGTCTTTAATACGAAGTCAAAACTTCTGTCTTCGTAAACACTAACTTCACATGGAATTATATCTCCCATTTTGTCTCTAGTTGCGTCGTTGTATCTTGTACAAAATTCTTGTAAGTTAATTCCTAGAGGTCCAAATATTGTACCAACTGGTGGAGCTGGTGTAGCCTTTCCAGCAGGAATTTGAATTTTTACAACTTTAGTAACTTTCTTTGCCACGAAAAACACCTCCTATAAAATTTAATATTCTAGTTAATTTTCGCGAGTGGTCCACAAGTAATCCAAAACTCTTCCACTTCTTTAGTTACATAATAAATATATAACTCAAGGTAAATAATATCACAAAATGCTTGTTTTTTCAAGTGTCTTTTTAAGAGAATTATGATAAAGTTGTGTTTTTTTGTAGTTTTAATGCTAAAAGTTGAGATTTTACTACATTTTAAATAAATCTTTTACTAACTCGTTACAATTTGTAATATATAATTAAAGCTTTTGAATTTGAAAGCTATTGACTGCAAGTTTTGGATAATTAAATATTTTAATATTCTTATAAAGTATCCTTTTCTTTGCTCTTCTATAAATCTAATAAACCATTCTTTCATTATAATATAATAATTCATTTTAACCCTCCTGAATATTCACTAACTTGCTCGTCACTTGTTATGTAGTTTCTTACTAATATCCCATCATTATTTATGTATTTTATTAGCCATTTGTTGTTTTCTCTAACTAAAAGTATCCCTGTTGTCTTATTGTGAAAGTCTTTCTTTATATTCTAAACCTTCCAATACTATCGGGTCTGGTATTTTATCTTTTATTGAAACTTCTTCCTGTTTCACTAATTTTTCTTTAATTTTACTATCAAGTCTTTCATATTCTTTTGATTTTAATTTTAAATCTAACTCTCTTGTAGTTAAATTCATTTTACCAATACATTTAACATAATAGAATATTGCATTAATATCGTCTAATTTCAACAATTTTGTAATACATGTCCAAGAAATATTGTGAAACTTGAATTCGGCAATCAGTGATTGCCGTTTTTGGCAAACAATGTAAAAATTTCTCATATATTTTAGATTTCTGGTTGAATATCCATTTCCAAGTTCAGTTGTAAGTCTCTTAGAATACTCTTTAATAAGTCCATCTCCATACTTTGCTCTTTCTTCTCCACCCTGTGCTTCTACTAAAAGTTTTCCCACGTTATAGTAACTTTCTAAGTCTTTTTGATTACTTTTGTATTCTCTTACTTTTCTTTCAATTGCATTATCTACTAGTATATTCTTTATTTCATTGTAATAATTCATTTTAAACCTCCTAAACATTCACTAACTTGCTCGTCACTTGTTATGTAGTTTCTTACTAATATTCCATCATTATTTATGTATTTTATTAGCCATTTATTATTTTCTCTAACTAAAAGTATCCCTGTTGTCTTATTGTGAAAGTCTTTCTTTAGATTAACATCAACGTAATTCATGTAAGTTTCTATTTGTCCTATATGTTCTTTCTTGAGTTCTGTTGCTTTTATCTCTACTACTACAAATGAATTAGATATGTAATTAAATAGTAATATATCTATATAGTTATAATTTGAACCTATTTTAATTTTATATTGGCTTTCTATATAAGAATAACCTTCACCCAATGACTTACAAAATGAAGCTGGGTTTTCGTCTATCCATTTCTGTACCATCTTTTCAGTAAGTCTTTCTTTATATTCTAAACCTTCCAATACTATCGGGTCTGGTATTTTATCTTTTACTGGAACTTCTTCCTGTTTTACTAATTTTTCTTTAATTTTACTATCAAGTCTTTCATACTCTTTTGATTTAATTTTATTTTTCAATTCTCTTTTTGTTAAATTGTATCTCCCAGATAAATTTAAGTAATACTTTATTTTGTTTATATCCTTTAAATTTAATATTTCGCATAAGTTTGACCACGTTATATTTGAAGCACTAAATTTTGCAGCCAATGGCTGCAATTTTTGTGTTAACAAGTAATATGACCTCATATTTGCTAAAGACCTTGCAGAATAACCCTTACCAAGTTCACTAGTAAGTCTCTTAGAATATTCTTTAATCAAACCATCTCCATACTTAGCCCTTTCTTCTCCACCTTGTGCTTCAACCAAAAGTTTTCCCACGTTATAGTAACTTTCTAAGTCTTTTTGATTACTTTTATATTCTCTTACCTTTCTTCCAATTGCATTATCTATTAAAATATTTTTTATTTCATTATAGTAATTCATTTATTCTCTCCTTTCCTTTCGTAATAAATTTATACATTATCATTACTGATTTCAAACAACTAAATTTTCACATTTGCATTCAGTATTTCATTTTTTTTGTTGACATTAGCGTTATAAAGTGATAAATTATCTATCAGAAGGACTAACTGCGGTTGCTATTGCCCGTACTTAGTTCTTTTTTTTCATATATCTTTTTAAAAATTCCATTTTTAATATTATATTTTATAAAACTGTTAAGGTTTGGTTTTTTTATATTATATCCATACACACTTTTAATTCTATTTATTTCAATTGTGATTTTATTGACAGTTGTGCCTGTTTCTATTTCTATTGGTACTAGCACATTATTTTTGTTTTTGTCCTTAATTGTTGTTAGAATTAAATAATCTTTTTCGTTTTTATTTTTAAATATTACTCTCGGATCATCTAAAGCTATAATTATTTTTATATATAAATCTTTTCCTAAGCCATGATAATGATCTCTTGAATTTACTGTAATTCCTAAATTTCTAGCTTCTTGTTCTGTCAAAATATTTTTTCTTACGTGAGATGGATTTTCATACATCGGTAAATTTTTCACTCCATTATCAACTAATACATCTGGCGTGTTATTTTTTAATCTCACAGGATTTCTTTCATATATGTTTTTTAGAACATCATCTATTCTATCAGCCAAAGACTTTTCCATGATATAACTAGTCATTCTATCTTCTCCTTTCTTCCTAAATTTATCATATATTAAAAGTACTGTCAAATTTACAGATTTTAAAAATTGTTATACATTTTTGAACCTTATTAACTACAATTGTAATAAATTAAATACAATTTCAGATATTAATTGTTATCATTTTTTAAAATCTGTTAAAAAAAATTCCATAAAAAAAAGAATAAAAACTAGTCTTATTCTTTCTTATCAACACTTAAAACGCTTAAAAATGCTTCTTGTGGTACTTCAACACTACCAACTTGTTTCATACGTTTTTTACCTTCTTTTTGCTTTTCAAGTAGTTTTCTTTTTCTACTTACGTCTCCCCCATAACATTTAGCTAGTACATCTTTTTTCATTGCGCTTATAGTTTCCCTTGCAATTACTCTCGTACCAATACTAGCCTGAATGGGAACACTAAACATCTGTCTTGGAATAATTTTCTTTAAATTTTCAACAACAGTCTTACCACGGTTATAAGCGTCATCCTTGTGCACGATTACACTTAATGCATCCACTACAACTCCATTCAATAGAATATCTAACTTAACAAGTTTGCTCTCCCTATTACCTATAAACTCATAATCAAATGAAGCATAACCTTTAGTAAAACTTTTTAACTTATTAAAGAAGTCATATACAATTTCTGATAAAGGAAGTTCATATATTACATCTACTCTTTTTTCGTCTATATAATTAACACTTTTATAAATACCTCTTTTGTCTTGACATAACTCCATTACTGAACCAACATACTCATTTGGTACAAATATATCTGTTTTAACAAAAGGTTCTTTAACACATTTGATCTTACTTTGTTCAGGCATTTTACTTGGACTATCAATATTAAGTGTTTCACCATTTGTTAACTCTACTTCATAAATTACGCTTGGACTTGTTGCAATTAATTCTATATTAAATTCTCTTTCAATTCTCTCTTCTACGATTTCCATGTGCAAAAGTCCTAGAAAACCGCATCTAAAACCGAACCCCAAAGCATCAGATTTTTCAGGTTCAAAAGTAAGTGCTGCATCATTTAGTTTTAGTTTCATTAAAGCTTCTTTTAAGTTATTATATTTACTACTATCTATTGGAAATATTCCACTAAATACCATTGGTTTCATAGGCTTATAACCAGGTAAAGCTTCTAACTCATCGCCTTCATGTATAATAGTGTCTCCTACTCTTACGTCTTCTATACTCTTAATACTCGCTGTAATATATCCAACTTCTCCGCAACTTAAACTATCTCTTGGGCTGTCTTTTGGAGTTGTTTTACCTAAAGATGTTACTTCATACACGGCACCTGTACTAATCATTTTAATTTTATCTTTTAATTTAACAGTTCCATCCACTACTCTTATTAAGGCAACTATGCCTTTGTAACTATCAAAGTATGAATCAAATATTAAAGCTCTTAATTTATCGTCAGTGCCTTTTGGTGATGGAATTCTTTTAACAATTGCATCCATAAGCTCTTTTACACCTTCACCGGTTTTTCCACTTACACAAAGTATTTCATCTTTTTCAAAACCTATTGTTTTAACAAGTTCGTCTTTTACTTTCTCAGGGTCTGCATTAGGTAAATCTATTTTATTTATAACTGGAATAATCGTTAAATCATTATCAAGTGCTAAATACAAGTTAGCCAAAGTTTGGGCTTCAATTCCTTGAGTTGCATCCACTACAAGTATTGCTCCTTCACAAGCAGCTAAGCTTCTACTTACTTCATAACTAAAGTCTACGTGCCCTGGAGTATCTATTAAATGTAAAGTGTAGCCTTTATACTTAAGTTCAACTGCATTTAGTTTAATAGTGATGCCTCTTTCTCTTTCAATATCCATATTATCTAAAAGTTGTTCTTTTCTTTCTCTTTCAGTTACATTACCACACACATCAAGTATTCTATCTGCTAAAGTACTTTTACCATGATCTATATGAGCAATTATACTAAAATTTCTAATTTTACTTTTATCCATAACTTTCACATCCGATTTAAAGTATATCATATTTACCTATTTTTTTAAAGAGAATTTTCATATAAACTCTTGACAATCATAAAAAAATAAGGTATGATTTAGTAGTCAGTGAAATTTATGGAGTGATACTCAAGAGGCTGAAGAGGCGCCCCTGCTAAGGGTGTAGGTCGGGAAACTGGCGCGAGAGTTCAAATCTCTCTCACTCCGCCATTAAGAAATTTAGGTTCCGTATGGAACTTTTTTTATTTATATTCATATAATTTATAAGGTGATAAAATGGACAGAAAACTAATAGAATTATCTTTAGAATATAAGTATCTTTATATAGATAATAATGTTTTAAAAAGTGAAATATTTATTAATGATTTAATAGATTATTTAAAAAGTAATTTAAATAATATTATAGTTAATGAATACCACACAGCGAGTTATTTTAGTTTTAAATACAATAATACTTATGTGGGAGTTAATATAAGTGATGGGTTAGTTTTATATTTTGACCCATTTGTAGAATCCAATATAGCAGAAATATTTAACAATATCTGTGGGAATATTCTAGCAAGTTATGATTTATATGATAAATATGATAAAATAAATTACAAAGTGCTAGTATGGAATTTAAATGAAAACGAAATAGATAATATCAAATCAAGATATTTTAAATTTCAAACTGTAACTAACTATAAAACGTATACAAAAAAGCTTAAGAAGTGATTTTCTTAAGCTTTTTGTTAGACTACTACATTAATCTCCCGATTATAATCTAACTATGGTAAAGATATCTCCTTACCATTAATATTCTACTCATAATTTTAAAAATTATACATACTTTTATATAGGTGATATTTTGAAGAATTTAGTAAAGCAATACGCTTTAAAATTAACTAGTGAAGATGTAATTAGGTACGGGATTAAAGAAGGAATTCAAATAACTACTAATGAGGCAGATATATTTGTAAGTACTGTTAAAGAAAATATTGACTACATACTTAATGGGCACGCTAAAGAAGTGTTAGAAAGTAAAAAAAGCTCATTTAGTGAAAGAGTGTATCTTAAACTAAATGAACTATTAGACAAATACTCTAAATTTATTTAGAATTAATATAGTCTTTAAATTCTTTATTTCTAATCATTTCTATTTCATACTTATAAGGTGCATATGCATCTTTTTCATTTCTATTTATCCAAGGAGTTTCAAGTATTTTAGGAATATCATCTAGTCTCTTGTTATAAATTACATTTATTAAATTTTCAAATCCAATAGTGCCATAGCCTAAGTTAGCATGCCTATCTTTATGACTTCCAATTGGGTTCATGCTATCATTTACATGAATGCATTTAATTTTATCAATTCCAATAGTCTTATCAAAAACATCCAAAAACTCATCAAACTTACTTATATCAATACCTGCATCATTCATATGACATGTGTCTAAGCAAACAAAAACTTTTTCTTTAATGTCTTCATCTAATAAATCAAATATACCTTTTAAGTCACTTATACTTGTACCTACTTCTGTACCTTTTCCACTCATAAACTCTAATAGTAAGTTAACCCCCTCAATATCTTTTAGTGCTATATTTAAACCATTAGCAATATTTTTAATTCCAGTTTCTCTATCAAGAGTAGTATAACTTCCCGGGTGAAGAACAATATTTCTTATATCAAGTTCTATACACCTATTTAGTTCTTGTCTTAAGAAATTAATGTAAAACTCATACTTTTCTTCACTACTATTATTAGCAAGATTTATTATGAACGGAGCGTGTACAATACATTTTGTTTTATCTAGTTTATATTCTAGCATTTTTTCGTGTGCCTTTCTAGTAAGTTCTTTATCAATAGGAAACCTTAGTGTACTTTGGTTACTTCCTGTATAAAACATAAAGATATTAGCACCATAACTAATGCTTTCGTTAACTACCCCCAATAGTCCCTTATCCTTTAAATAACTTGTATGACTTCCAATATATAACATAATTTTTACCTCCAATAGTGTAATTATATCAAAAATCTGTTGACTAAACCAGTATTTTGTGGTAAATTATTAGAGAAGTTTAAGGAGGCAAGAAGAATGGCAAAAAATGTATCAGATAGAAAAAATATGAGTGCTAACAACAGACCTTTCAGTTTAAAGGCTACTAAGAAGACTCAAAAAGTTAATTTACAAACAGTTAAAATTGATGGTAAAAAAGTTAGATTAACTACAAAAGAAATCAGAAGTTTAGAAAAATAAATCACTTAACATAGTGGTTTTTTTGTGTTATAATTTTAGTAGATGGAGGACTCATGAATAATAAGAAGAAATTTCTTGCTTTAGTTTTTGCTTTAATATTTGTGTTATCAGTTAATAATAAAATGGATACACTACATAAAGAAAAAGAAACACTAAAAAAAGAAGAAACTGTGACACTTAAAAAGAGAAAATTTTAGTTTTTCTCTTTTTGTTTGCTATTCAATTACTAATTTCATATGGATGTTCTACGCTTCCATCTCCACTTTTCCATATGTTATTTCTATTTATACTTATTACTGGTCTTACACCATATCCATAATTAATATATTGCGTACTTAAATGTCCTGGCCAAGCTACAGTGTTTAAAAAATATGTTCTAGATATTGTTCCTTCCCAAATTCCAGGGCTCATTGTCCACCACCTTGTAATTCCTGTTGCACTTATAATATTTTCATTGTCAGAATTAAGTACAGCACTTTTATATACCCACGTTTCAGAACGAGTGTTGTGTAAACCACCTGCATATGCAATTTCGTCTGCTGTCATTAAGGCTATTGGGTAAGTTAGTTTAGCATTTGCATTTTCTACACTAAAAGCGTCATATTCGCTTTCGCAATTATATGTTGGAGTTTTGTTAGTATTTAACCTATACACTGAATTATAATTAAAACCTGTTTTATCAGTGTTATAGTCTGAATTTGGTATGCTACGGTCATTACAATATACTGCACTTGTGCTTAAATATTTTGTATATGATGTCATGTTATTTACATACCAATTATCAATTGCTGATTTAACCGAACTATCTGTTGTGTTTTGTCTATTATTTTCCAAAGAGCCTAATGTTCCATACATATAGCCTACATACATAGGGTTATTATATGGAGAATTATATACACTTATATTTACATATGCTTCATTACCATACGGATTAGTCCCTGCGTATAATAGTCTTATGCTTCCATCATTATTTGTACGAATTATTCTCCAGTACATTGCATTTCCTTTTTTAGCCAATGTAACTGAGTGACAATTTTTATTATATGAACTAGCCGTATTACATTCTTCTAACGTATCATAAAGTTTGCCCTGAAAAGCTGATGTGTCGTAATATCCAACTATTATGGTTTTATCTTCCTTCCATGTTCCAAATTTAACCCAGTTGTTTCTTGCATCTCCTGCAAAATAATAAACGTCAGTATTTTCTTCTTGTGCTTTATACATTGTTCCAATATTTACATCTGTGTAGGTTTTACTAAAATCTGTTCTAGTTTTAATATTTGAGTTATCTTCCATTATTTGATAACCTAATGTTCCTTTAGTATATGGGTTATTTTCGTTTGTTGTACTTTCTACTATATATAAACTACCTGTAACAGTTGACCCCATATCTATACTTTGGTCTTCAGTGCTATCTAGGTATTTTATTTCTAAAGTATAACTTTGTTTATTACTACTTCCTGGTTCAATAGTTATGCCTCTAGCAATTACTAGGTCATATGTATTATCTCCATCTTTTGGCATATCTTTATATTCAGTCATATTGTAACCATTTGTACTAGTTATTTTATAAACTAGGTATCCATTAGTCTTAGTAGTATTTTTATAGTTCTTTAATACAATATCATATGTAAAGTTAGTTTTACTTTTATTAGTAACACTAAAAGTATTAGAACTACTCCAACCTGGTTCAATTATACCACTCGCTATTTCGTTATTATTGTCAAAGTTTATTGTAAGCTCTTTTGCATTCACGCTTACGTTTTTCCCATCACCTATTATTCTAGCACTATAGTATGCTAAACTGACTGACAACACAGTCACTATTAAACACACTACTAATATTGTTATACTCTTCTTATTCATAAATCATACTCCTTCTTTCTTACACAACAAAAAATGGGTAGACTTATTCTATCCATTATATTTAGACATATGAAAACTTAAGTTATTTACTTTACTTAAATAACCCCCCCCATTTTGTAGTTTACTTTGTACTAAAAATGTATCTTTCATATGTTTATCTCCTATCTTTATTACATTAAAATGATAACATAAATTATATAAAAATTCAACACAAAAAAGAGCTTTTATGCTCTACTTGAATATTTACCATCACTAGTAGTAATAATTATTTCTTCTCCAGCTTCAATGAATAAAGGAACTTTAACAGTATATCCTGTTTCTAATGTAGCATCTTTTTGAGCTCCACTTGTAGTGTTTCCTTTAACTGCTTGTTCAGTTTCAACAACTTTATAGCTAATTTTATCTGGGAAAGTTACTCCAACAATTTCTCCATTGTAATTCATTACATTAACTACTAATCCTTCTTTTAAGAATTTAGCATTATCGCCTAGCTTGCTCTTATTTATTTCAATTTGATCATAAGTATTATTATCCATAAATACATAAGAGTCTCCTTGACTATATAAATAACTTAAATCGTTTTTTACAACATTTGCTTTTTCAAGTTTAATACCAGCGTTGAAAGTAATTTCTTGTGTAGTTTGTGTTCTTAAATTCTTTAATTTAGTTTTGACAAATGCACTACCTTTACCTGGTTTTACATGTTGAAACTCAACTACTTGATATATATTACCTTCATAACTAATAGTCATTCCATTTTTAATATCATTTACATTAAACATAATTAACTAGCCTTTCTTTCTTTGTGAGAAGTTGTTTTATTACATCTTGGACAAAACTTCTTTATCTCAAGTTTTCCTTCAGTATTTTTCTTATTTTTACTTGTTAAATAGTTAATTTCTTTACATTCTGTACATTGAAGAGCTACTCCTTCTCTATTTTCTTTCTTTGCCATTCTTCTTGCCTCCTTTTTTTACATTAAAAATTATAACAAATATTTACACTCTTTACAAGACCTTTTTACTCTTATTTCCTTAATATTTTAGTATTTATTATATTATTTATAGTATTTTTATCTTCTTCCATTCCAATAAGTAGTCTATCGTATGCATTTATGTTTTGTATATTTATGTCTTTAAAAGTGTATCCATGTCTTTTAATTAAAGTTAAAAATCTATTATATGGTGTACTAACTAAATCACCTTCTTGGTAGTAATCTTTTATAATATGATAAATCATTATGTCTAAGAAACTATCAAAATCTTTAAAGTATTCCTTTCCTAGCATGTGATATATTTCTATCAAATATTTATAAGCATACCCATCTGCCATTTTTTCAATTGGAAACATATCATGATTTTTCATGTATAAACCGTAAGACTTTAAAGCTACATATAATTCACTTTGTGTTTTTAGATTTAGCTTGTTAAGAAGTTTGACTATTAATTTATCTAGATTGTTGTTCATTAAAACGTATCCTTCTTTTACTTTTAGACACTCTAGATATACTTTTTTAATTTCGTTCATTTCTAAGTTAAACTGATATACATGAGTAAGTTCATGTAGTAGAGAAATAGTTCTATAGATGTTCCTTGTAAATAAAGTATCATTAAGAATACCATATTTATCTAAAGAGTTTTGATAACTTGCGTTGATTATTTCTGGGTGCATAGTTATTTCATTATCAAAGGTGTCAGCTTCAGTTAAAAAGTTTGTTTTTTTAAATAGTATAGGGTTTAAATTTTCAAAGTATTTACTTTGTTTTAACAGACTTGTTAATTTTTCTATAAATACTCTATTAAAGATGCTGGCATTATTCATTTGCTCACAAAATAACTCTAACACTTCTTTATCTAACATATACGTTCCCCCTTAACTAAATTAATTGTACCATAAAACGCACTTTTTGTCAAATAATAAAAGAGACCTTAAGTCTCTATTTATTAAGTGTATAAAATTTTCCTTCTGTGTTTTCAGCGAATATGTTGTAGTCATTTGCTAGTACTATTGTACCAGTTATTTCTTCAGGGTTAAATACTCTTATTGAATTATTAGCTTTACTTGTTAGTTCACTATTAGTAACACTAATAGAAATATCACTATTCTCTTTAGTTACACTTTGGTATCCACTGTTAACTTCAACGTAGATAGCATCTCCTGTATCAGATATACCACTATTTTCTACTTGTGGAGTTTCAACAGAAGTACCATTACCAACGATAGTTGAATTTAATACATTAAGTTGTCCACTTTTTAGTCCTATACCAGTTGTACCAGTTACACTAGAATTATTAGATATAGTAAGCACTCCACTTGAAGCTTGATATATACCCATACTTTTTGATACAATATCAGAATTATCTAAAGTAATATTTGTATCACTTGATGTACTACCATTGGTATAAATTGCAACTTGATCAGTAATTAGTTTACTATCATTAATAACAACTACAGGATTCTTTCCTTCAATAAAGAATGCATTATTTTTAGAATTAACTGTAACATTATTTAATTCTATTTTACTGTTAGTTCCAGCCATGTAGAATGTTTCGTTATTTGAAGTAACTTCAACATTAGTCATTGTTAAAGTGAACTTGCCTTTTCCAGACTTTTTGCCACCATTGACAACATAAGTGTCTTTTTTAGTACTTACTAAATTTAGATTACCATTATATATGTTTAAACTATTATCATTTGTAGCAATAGTTGTAGAAAATTCAAATATACTGTTACTTTTTCCACTTGTTAAAGTAAATCCATTTAAATCAATATAAGAATTTCCTGATATACCGGCTACACCAGTTAATGTTACATCTTTTAGTAGTTTTACTGGAGTTTCTGCTGTTCCATATTTCATTATTTTACTTGCTTTTGTATTAGTGAATTTGTGTTTCCCAATACTTAAAGTTAAGTTTTCTTCACTAGTTAGACCGTTAACTATAGTTTTAGATAGTACTAGTTTATCATTATAATAAATTGAATACTTATAACTAGTAGATGTGTTATTAGTCATTTTGACTTTGAAAGGTATTTCGGTATAACCTTTTTCGTTTACGTCAAATATAACACCATCCTTAAAGTCTACCCATTTATCATTAATTTTTGCTTTTATATAATCATTTTCGTCATATACAGCATTAGTATCGTTAAATTCAACAACAAGTTTAAATTTACCACTTGTCACTTTTTGATAATTTAGTTTAAATATTTGATTGCTTTCTTCTCCATTTACAAAAGCGTATTCAACTTCTTTAGTTACTTCATTATTGTAACTTAATACTGGAGTTATGTAAATTGGATAGAATGTATAATCTTTTGTAATAGGAGTATTAGTATCAAATTTTACTCTACCATTTTTAATAGTAGTTAGTCCTACAAATATTTTACCTTTTTTAGTATATTCATAAATATTACTTAGTTTTTCGCCTTCTGTTATAAATCCTACATTTTTAGTAATGTTTCCTTCTTTATAAGTGATAAGATAACTAAACTTGCTTTCACTTAAATCTACTGTAAATGTAGTTGTGTCAATATCGTCCCATTTAACAGTAATTTTTTGACTAGACTTGTCTTTAACATCAAGCTTGATTTCGGCAGTATTTTTAACGCCACTTATCCATTTAACACTTTCACCATTTACTAAAGTATTAGTTGTATCAAAGTTTATAGGTGCGACTATTGTTACATATATATAGTTAGAGTTATCTCTTCTATCAATTAAGCCAGTATATTTTAATGTAAGACTGTCTTTATCAAATATACTAACATTGTTTTCCATTAAACTTCCAACTTTTGTCCATTTATCATAGATTTTAGTAAGGTTATCACTTACTACTAAAGTGTTGATGTCTACTACATTTCCTTCATTATTAACAAATTCATGCTTGTAACCATCTTTAGTAGGAATAGTAAAATTACTTAAATTTAAAGAACCATCTTTGTTAGTTTTAATTGTCCCAATTAAGTTTTGTTCTTCATCATAATAGCTTACTATATAAGGAATATAATATTCACCATAGTTATTAATACCATCTTTATCTTTTGCTAAATCAACATCAAGCGTAATGTCATCTATAGTTGTAAAATTAAAATTTAATAAAGTTACTGGTATAATAAACTTATTATTTTCAAACTTAACTTTAGAATTACTTATTTTAGAAACATTTCCATTATAATCTAAAGTTGTAGTTTTTTCTTCATTATTTACATAGAAAATATTTAAATTATTTATTAATTCTTCTTTTTCATTTTCATTTAACAATTTATATTCATTTGTGTTTTTACTTATTTTAAACCACTCATCAGTTAGTTTACTATAAAAATACACATCACTTGTTAAATCATCGTTATTGATACTTTGCATAAAACTAGCATAATCTATTCCAGCTTGATTAGCCATTGATGCATTTACTGTGATGTTTTTATCAAACTTAGTTATACCAATTATATAAGTGTCTTCAGTAAAATTAGCAGGGTCTTCTTTTATAATTGCATCAGTATTAACAACAAACAATAAAGATAAAACTAAAGTAAATAATATCTTTTTAATTTTGTTCATTTTTTTGTCCTTTCTTATTTAATTTTTGCGTCTGTTATTTCTTTTATTATTTTTCCATTTGTTATGTAACCACTACTAGGGACAGACACAGTTTTTGTTTTACCTGTAGTAGTTGTAATTGTAACGTATCCATCAACTTTAACATCATCTTTAGTTACATAGATTACGACTTGATCAACTACAGAAGTTTTAATGTCTTCTTTGATGTAACTAATTGTTGGAACGTATTCCCATTTAGCTTTTAATGTAATGTCACTTGTAATTACATTGTTAAAGTCAAATTCAATGTCGTTAACAAACCAACCTAGGAATTTATAGTGTTCTTTAACTGGGTTGCCTGGACTTTTAATTTTAGTATTTTCTTTAACAATTATATCTTTTATTGCACTTCCACCATCTGTGTCAAATTTAACTGTGTAAGTTTTTTCAGTTACAACTTTTTCCCAAATAGCTTTTAGTGTGATGTTTTTGTATATTTTGCTAGAAAAATCAAAAATTTCGTCGTTATATACCCAACCAACAAAAGTATATCCTTCTCTAGTTGGATCAACTGGTTTATTTGTACTCATACCTTTTATGACAAATCTATTAGGAATACTACTTCCACCATTAGAGTCAAAAGTCACTTTATAATAAGTATACGTTACTTTAGTATCATTTTTATCATTATCTTCTTTTGAATCATCACCAGTTGTATCAGCTTTCTTTTCCCATTTTGCTTTTAATGTGATGTCTTTTGTTACTTCACTATTAAAGTCATACTTTTCGTCTTCTAGGTACCAACCAATAAATGTGTAACCATCTTTAGTTGGGTCAACTGGTACAGTTGCTTTTTCTCCTTTTTCTACTATTTCTTTACTTACTTTAGTTCCACCATCAGTGTCATATGTAACAGTGTAAGTTATTTTACTACAACTACAAGCAGTTATAAAGAATATAGATAAAATTGTTAGAAATACATACTTAACTTTTCCCATACATACACTCCTTTCTTAATTGTAGCGAGATTTAAAAATAAAACACCATACTAAACAATATTTAAAATATCAATTTAATATAGTGTAACATTCTTTACTTCACCCCACCCATACCTAAATTATAGCGCACTTGAAGAAAAAATTCAATTATTTTTAACGTTTTTTTATAAGCCTAGAATAGTCATGGTTACCAGTACTCATAAGTTTATTTATCTCTTCGTTAATTTTAGAAATATCAGATAACTCTCCTATCATAAGCCTATCAATATTTGGTAAAGTATCAAAGTTATACTTTTTAAACTTGCTTGTTATATGAGCTTTTTTATAAAACTTGTAAAGTGGACTAACTAGCTCATTATTTTTGTAAGTGTATTGTCCCAATATGTTTTCAGCTTTAGATAATTTAAAAAATGGAAACTCGCTTTTGTTTTGTGCACTATCATATATATCAAATAAAAATAGTGAAGCATAATTATCCGCGTGTATTTCAAATGGGAAAATATCATGATATGTTTCATAAAACATCTTTGTAAGTAAATTATTTATTAAAGGAAGTTTAACGATTTCTTCAAATACTTCATCTCCGTCTTTTAACACATCACATATTAATCCTTCACTTGTAAAACACCACATAAACTGATAAGCGTGTATAACTTCATGTATCAAGCATTCTAATAAGCACATATTTCTAAAAAAATAACTGTCAATTATTCCTTTAGGATATTTTATTTTATAATCTTTTATGTATTTGTTAATCGTTTTACTAGATATATATATTTGTTTATCGTCATACCAAGAATAAGTATATTTATCTCCAGTATAAATCGAATTAAAAGAATATTTAATATCTGGTTCATCTTTATATAATTCTAATCTAAATAAATTTAAAAACTTATTATCAAAAAAATCTCTTTCATTAATATTATTTAATATATAATCTTTAATGTTATCGCTAAACATATACAAACCCCTTTTTCTGTACAATATATTGTACTACAAAAGAATGATAAAATCAAGTGTAATTAATTATTTGTTTTTTCATATATTTTAGTATGATAGATTTATTATTGAAATTTTTAAAAAAAGTAAGGTTTCTTACAACAAGCTATAGTATTAATGTTTTTCCAGACCCACTTAGTACAGAAGAGGAAGAAAGGTACATTTATTTATCTATAAATGGAGACAAGGAAGCTAGAAATATGCTCGTTGAACACAACTTAAGACTTGTTGCGCATATTGTTAAGAAGTATGAAAACTTTAATGAGAACCCAGACGATTTAATTAGTATAGGCACAATTGGGTTAATTAAAGGAATTGACACGTATAATCCAGAAAAGCCAGTTAAGTTAATTACTTATGCTGCTAAATGTATTGAAAATGAGATACTCATGTATATAAGACAAAATAAAAAGAACATGAATAATTTAAGTTTAGATGATAGTATTGGATATGATAAAGATGGAAATGAGATTACTTTAGGTGAAGTTTTAAAAAGTGAGTATGTTGACTCTTCAGAAATTATTAATTTAAAAGATAATGTAGAACTTTTAAGGACTTATATTGGTGTATTAACTAAAAGAGAAAAAGAAATTATTATAAGGAGATATGGACTACTTGATAAAGAGGAAGAAACACAAAGAGAGATTGCTAAAGATTTAAAAATCAGTAGAAGTTATGTAAGTAGAATTGAAAAGAGAGCTTTAGTTAAATTATATAGAGAGTTTATAAAGAATAACAAAATTTAAAGTACGACATTTATTTGCCGTACTTTATAGTTTTATTCTATCTCTTATGTAAGCTTCTTTTATAAGTAGTTTTCCATTTTTAGTTCTAGTGCTGCAGTGTTCTTTTTCAAAATATTCTAGTAGTCTTCTTATTTTTCTTAGATTTTGAATGTCTAAATAACCTTTAATGTTTTCGTCTATC
The DNA here is from genome assembly GCA_934087065.1 of uncultured Bacilli bacterium. GTDB lineage: Bacteria > Bacillota_I > Bacilli_A > RF39 > UBA660 > CAG-628. The sequence continues at coordinate 11,937 of CAKOIS010000005.1, read as the reverse complement.
ATTTCACTAGTGATTAAGTAAAATATTTCTGGATCTAACTCTTCAATTCTATGGATATAATCATGGCTAGTACTTTGTTTTAAAATGGCTCCGTTGTCTACTATACAAGGTCCACCATCTCTGTTAGCTATTATTAAATGATGAAAACTTAATTCACGATTATTGTTAAAATTATATCCTGCAAAATCGTATTTAAGTTTATTAAGTCTATAAATATGTATCATGTCTTTTGTTACTTGTTTCATAATCACGCACTCCTTTTTGGTTACAAAAAAAGGCGCTAAAGCGCCCTGCAAAAAAAACAAACAAAGGAATTAATAATATTTAGTAATTTATACTTCATACAATCAACTCCTTACATTTATAGTATACTACTTTTTTTGTTGTTTGTCTATTACAAACTACTTATTTTTTCATTAATTATTGAATATAAATAAACATTAACTGGTTTCTTAGTAATACTACTAATATATTCTTTGTAACCATTTAGTTGTGAAATGTAGTTTATATCTGTAACATCACTTAATTTGTAATCAATTATATCAATATGATCAGGATATTCTAGCATTAAATCTATTATTCCATGATATTTAGTATTATCTAATGTGTAAACAAACTCATATTCATGAAAGATATTAGCCTCACTTACATTATCAAATATTGGTAAATTACTAAAAGATATGATTTTATTTTTGATAAACTCATCTTTTATATAAGAATAATCTTTCTTTTTTAAGTCAAAATATTCTAAAACTTCATGAACATATTTACCAAACTCAATATTCTTTTTTATGTCATTTGTAATTAGTTTATTGTTTTCTTTTGAGTAATGTTTATCTATTAAAGTTTCATTTTCAACTAAAAGCTCGTTTACATTTAATACTTCACTACTTTTTTCTATTCCACTTTTAAAGTCTTTTTTAATAAGTAAACTATAGTCTTTTGAAATTCCTGATTTATTATAATCAATTACTGTAACATACTTAGTTAAACTTACTAAAGTACTAGATACTATATCTAAAAGACTTTTATATTTACTTCTTACTACACTACTTACTAAATCACTTTCTTTACCATTTACTATCTCTTCATAAGGCATTACTAGAATCATTTTTTCTTTTGCTCTAGTAAGGGCTACATAAAATAGTCTTATTTTTTCACTAATTTCTTCTTTTAAGTAATCATTTTTTAGTAAGTTTTTATAAATGGTTTCTCCTACCCCTTCATCAAAATATGGAGTTATTATTCCATATTTATTACTATATGTAAACTTCTCTTTTATGTCACTTATATTAAATGGCTTATAAAGTCCTGAAAAATAACATATTGGGAACTCTAGTCCTTTTGATTTATGAATAGTCATTATTTTAACCGAGTTACTTACACCACTATGAATTGTGTATTTTATGTCTATTTTTTCTTTAATAACATTATCTAAGTAGTCACTAAAACTATTTATATCGTAACCTATACCACTTGTGGTTTTTGCATTAGATAAAATGTTTTCTATTTTTACGCTTGAAGCACTTTCATTACCTATTGTAATAAGTTTATTATAAAAATCAAATTCATTAATTAAATCATTTATTATTTCATAACTAGATTTATTATTTAACTTAATCTTCTTTACTTTATTAGCTAAGTTACTACTTAGTATTGTCTTATTTTTAATTGTATCAAATATTTCTTCATCAGTACTTTCACACAAGAAGCTTCTCATAACACTTGTAAACAAGTACTCAAGTTCTTTGTCATATACTCCTGAATCAAGTTTAATAGTAAATTTTATTAAGTTATTTAATACAATTATATCAGTGTCCTCGTTCATTGTTTCATCTTTATATAATTCTAGTGGTATACCTAAATACAAGAATATCTTTTTATATAAGTCAAAGTTAGTAGTTCTATCCATTAGTATTACAAAGTCACTATATTCTGCGTTTCTAAGTACACTTGTGTCTTTATCAAATATTTGATAATTACTTTTTACTTTACTAAGTATATCTTTTGCAATAATAAATGCTTCAATTTCTTCTTTAGAGTATTCGCTCTTTTTATCATACATATAACTATATAATTCAAAGTCATAGTTTTGTAGAGTTTTTCCTTTTTTAATGTAACTTTTATTACCAAAAATCATTTGATGGCTTTTAATATAATCGGCTCCACCTATACTTTCGTCCATTACTTTATTAAATAGTAAATTAATATTATTAAGTACTTCTTCTCTTGACCTGAAATTTTTATTTAAGTCTATTTTCTCTCCACCTATATGGTTACTATACTTATTATATTTTTCTTTAAATATATCTGGGTTTGCATTTCTAAATCTATAAATAGATTGTTTTATATCTCCAACCATATAGACATTATTATCACTTATCATGTTAATTAGTATTTCTTGTAAGTCATTTGTATCTTGATACTCGTCTATCATTATCTCTTTAAAGGAATTCTTTAGTTCTTCTCTAACACTCACGTTTTCCTTAACTAATTTTATTGCTAGGTTAGCTATATCTGTAAACTCATAAATATCATTTTCATATTTATAAGCCATTACATATTTATCAAATTCTTTTAATACGTCAATAATTACTTCTTTGTACTCTTTAGTGGATAAAATACTACTCATTATTTCTTCTCTATTTTTATAAGAACATAAACTTTTTATATTTTTAATTACATCATTAATAAGTTCTTTCTTTTCTTTTACTTCGTCAGTACTTCCTTTGGGTAGTCTAGGTATTTCAACACTTAAGTTTGATACTATTTCGTCATATGTTTTAGAACTCATTAGGTTACTAACACTTAGCCTTAAGTTAGTTATATAGTCACTATCTGTATAATAAGACATATCTTCAATTAGATAATCTAATTCTTCAAATTTACTCATTAAAAGTTTTTCGTAATCATTTATATCATTATTAATTCTATCAATATTAAAGTACTCATTTATATAGTTATCTAAGTATTCGTTCTTGTTATATTTTAAATCTATTTTAGAATAAATAGACAAAATACTTTCAAATATTTCTTTATCATCTTTTATACAAAAGTCACTTATAAGTTTTAAAAATTTCTCATTTTTATTTTCATAATACTTATCAAATATATTAGTTAGTATTTCTTTCTTTTTTATTCTTATTATTGGCTCATCAATAATGCTTACGTTTGGACTTATGTTTAGTATATAGTGATATTTTTTTACAATTGATAATGCAAAACTATCAAATGTTGTTATATATGCTTCATCTATCAATGAAAGTTCTTTAGATAAACTAGGGTTCTTTTTAATTTTATTTCTAATTCTTGTTTTCATTTCTAAGCTTGCTGCTTTAGTGAATGTAAGCAACAATACTTCTTTTATGCTCATTCCACTTTTTAAGTTTTCAATTACTCTTTCACTTAAAACAGCAGTTTTACCACTTCCAGCACCCGCAGATACTATTATATTGTGTCCTTTATCATATATTGCATTCCATTGTTCATCCGTCCATATTGCATCACTTGGTTTAATAGGTATCACTCTTCTTCACCTCCAAACTTAACTTCTTTTAAATTAACTATATCATTTTCTTTTCTATAACAAATATCATAGTATTTACAAAACTCACAACCCTTGTTGATTTTACCAATTCTCTTTGGGTTAATATCAAACTTGCCTTCACTAACACCAGCAAACGCATCTTCAATTCTATCATCAACTTCACTAACGAGTTTGTTAATCTCGCTTTCATTTATCACTTTACTATAACTATAAAAACCTTTACTTGAAGTTCTTAGTCCTTTGATAACTAAACTGTCATTATAACTCTTATCAACTAAATCAAGTACTTCTTCATTACTTGTTGAGTATCCTTGTAATTTCAAATTATTTTTCTTTAGTGTTTCATAACTACTAGAGTTATCTTTATTTACCACTGTATTAAGTACTTTTTGTAAGTAAAAGCCACCTATTATTACATTCTTAAATTTGTTACTTTTACTTACTAGATACAAGTATATGGGTAGTTGCATTCCTATTCCGTAAGCAACATTATCTAAACTTATCATTGGGTTTCCAGTTTTATAATCTACTATAGAGACTACTGTTTTATCGTTTATAGTTTTATACATGATTTTATCAACTATTCCCATGAAAGTTTTATTGTCATTCTTATTAATGTATATCTTCTCTTCATAGAGTTTATCATCTAAACTAGAGTACTTATATTGTTCTTTTATTGTTTTTACAACGAAAGCTAACTCGCTTTTTAATTTTTCTAAAAAGAACTCTTCTTTTTTACTAAAGACTTTATTACTTTCTTTTATAAAATTATCGTATTCTTTATCTAAGTCAAAATTTTCTTTATCCATAATTGAAAGTATGTAGTGATATAAACTTCCAATAAATGTCATAAATGTTTCTTCAAATATACCAAGTTTTAACACACTATCAATATAGTACCTGAAACTACATCTATAGTAGTTATCAAGCGTTGAATAAGATAAAAGTATATTCTTATCTAGTTTGTTTTTGTCTATTCCTTTAAATTTGTTATCATAACTTAGGTAATTAATATCCGGATAATTACTTAGTAGTTTACTTGTCTCTTTAGTAACTACTCCATACTTTGAATATAAATCAAGTAAGTTACTTAATCTTATTTTATTATATATATTTGACTTATTATACACGTCTTCAAACTTGAGTACATTATAATTCATTTCTTCACTAAGTGATGAGATATTATAACTGATACTACCTTCTTCTAACTTGTAAGATATAATTAAGTTATCTATGCTATTTAAGAAGTTCAATGCATCATTCTTGCTATTAATATTTTTTTCTAAAGTAGTCTCAATATTCACTTCACTTTTGATGTTATCACTTATATATTCTTCATCTTTAAAAGTTTGTGGTATATCTCCTTCGTTAAAGCTCATTAAAAACACATAATCTTTACTATTTACTACTTCTCCTAAACTAATAAAACTTACTTTGTTTTTTAGTTGTTCTTCTTTTATATAAGTGTTTTTTAAGTCATGTATAAGCATTTCTTTGACACTTGTTAAATCATTTACCCAAGTATAATCATTAATTATATTGATAATTATGTTTACTTCTTCCGTGTTATTTTTAAACTCATTTGTTAAATTTTCTACTATGCTTTCTTTACTACCATCTAATGCACTCAAAAAGTACTTTCCAATTCTTGTGCTATAAAGACTTGTTGTCTTCTTTTTTTCTATTGGAATATTATAAAAACCAAATAGTTTTCTAATTAAATACATATATTCTTCTTTTACATTTAATAGTTTAATATTGTTTATATCAATTCCACTTTTAATTAAATCTACTATTTTATTACATACAAAGTTTACTTCACTTTCCACGCTCTTGCATTCATATATATTAAACTCTTTATTATTAACTACTTCATTATCTAAATAAGTTACACTTAACTTATCAAATACACTCTTATAAAACTTGCTTATCTTTTTCTTACTATAAACATAAATATTCTTTTTATTTAAACTATTTTTAAAATACTCGTCATATGTAAGTAAACCATGCTCATCTAACTCACTTTTTAAATCTCTTAAAAACTTTAATTTTTCACTTTTATATTCTTTATCTTCTATATAATATAAATTCTTTAAATAAACTAGACACACTTCATACTTATAGTGATATTTCTTAATTAAATAAAATATTGTTTTTTTATCATAATCAAAATAATATAACCTCTTAAATTCACTAAAACTTATAAACTTAACATCTACTAACTCATTACTCTTTCTAAACTCACTAATAACACTTTCTTTTACTGTATCATCTACTATAAGTATACTATTATTTTTTAAAGCATCCATTCTTTCACTTCCTTTTTACGCTAATTCAATTATATTATATAAACTCACTAAAGTCACTTACTTTTTGACTTTTCCTTTGTACATTTTGATTTTACCATAAGTATATATGTTTGTCAACGGTTTGTTTGGTATTTTTTTAAAAAGAAAATAGAGAATTTATTTTTTCTCTATTTTAATTTCAAACTTGTTACCTTCTTCGTCAATGTACTCGCTTACTTCTCCGTTATTTTTTTCAATTGTTGCAAGTAATTCACTACTTATAACACTCTCATACTTATTTATTATATTGTTAGTTAACTCTTCAGTTGTATTAAATTCAATACTAATTCTATCACTTATGTCTAAACCAATATTTTTTCTTAAAACTTGGCATTGTCTAATTAAGTCTCTTAAAATTCCTTCATCCTTTAATTCAGGTGTGATAGTAGTATCAAGTATAACAAAGTTTACTCCGTCACTTGTAACGTCATATCCTTCTTTTGCTGACACTCTTATATCTAACATATCTTTATTTAAATTATATGTTACCCCGTCATATGTTACAGTTTTACTTTCAATATTTTTAATGTCTTCACTAGTAAACTCACTAACAAACTTACTAAACTCTCCAATATTTTTACCAAACAACTTACCAACTTCTTTAAAGTTAGGTTTAACTGTATAAGTTAAATAATCACTTGTTTCATTAGTATACATTACTTCTTTTACATTCAACTCTTCCTTAATTAAGTCAGTCAAGTTACCAATTACACCTTCATTTTTCTTATCAAGTAATACTTTAGAAAGTGGTTGTCTTATTTTAACATTAGCCTCTTCTCTAGCGTTTCTTCCTAAGCTTACTACGTCTCTTACTAAATCCATTTGTTTTTCAACATCTAAATCAATTAATTCTTCATTACATTTAGGAAAATCACTCAAGTGAACACTTTCTTCTTTAGTTAAGTTAGTATATATCTCTTCAGCTAAGAATGGGCTTACTGGGGCTAGGAGTTGTGATAATGTTACAAGTACTTCATAAGTTACTTTGTAAACAGACTTTTTACTTTCATCTAATTCACCTTTCCAGAATCTTCTTCTGTTTCTTCTTATATACCAGTTAGATAAATCTTCACTAACAAAGTTTACAAGTGGCTTTACAACTCTATTTAAGTCGTACTCATTATAAGCAGTAGTCACTTCTTTTACAAGTCTATTTAATTTAGAAAGCATCCACCTATCAATTAATTCATAACTTGTACTATTTATGAAGTCTTTTGTTTCTAGTTTATCTGCATTAGCATACATACTAAAGAAGTTATATGTGTTTTTTAAAGTACTAAAGAATTTACTATTTACTTCTTTTACTCCTTCAATATCAAACTTAAGTGGTGTCCATACAGGGCTTGCATATAGCATATAAAATCTAACAGCATCAGCACCATATTCTTTCATTATTTCTTCAGGATTTATTATGTTTCCTGTACTTTTACTCATTTTTTTACCTTTAGCATCAAGCATCATATCATTAACTACAACGTTTTTAAACGAACTTACTCCACTTACTAGTGTAGATATACAAATAAGTGAGTTAAACCATCCACGAGTTTGGTCTACACCTTCAGCTATAAAGTCTGCAGGAAATTGACTTTCAAATAATTCTTTGTTTTCAAATGGGTAATGCATTTGAGCATATGGCATAGCACCTGAGTCAAACCATACATCCATAACGTCGGTTACTCTTGACATAACTTTACCACATTCTGGACATTTGATGTGTAAACTATCTATATAAGGTCTATGAAGTTCCATCTTAAATACATCAGTATCTTCTACTATCTTACTTTGTAATTCGCTTCTACTTCCAATACACTCGATGTGTCCACACTCACAAGTCCACAAAGGCATTGGACAACCCCAGTATCTATTTCTTGAAATACCCCAGTCTATCATATTTTCTAGCCAGTTATTAAATCTCTTTTCTCCAACAAACTCAGGATACCAGTTAACAGTTTTATTTGATGCAAGTATTTTATCTTTATATTTAGTTGTTTCAATATACCAAGCAGGTTTTGAATAGTAAATAAGTGGACTTTTACATCTCCAGCAGTGAGGATACTCATGAGTCATTTTGATTTTCTTAAATAGTTTATCATTTTCTTTTAAGTATTTAATTATTTCAATTTCTAGTTCTGGATCTGTTACTGTTCTTCCAGTCCATGGTCCAGTTGTGTAAGTACCGTCTTTTCCTACGCTTTGTACAAAAGCTATACCATTTTCCCTACATACACGCGAGTCATCTTCTCCATATGCTGGGGCGATGTGAACTATACCAGTTCCATCAGCATCAGTTACATAATCGTCTGCTAGTACTACAAATGATTTACCACTTACTTTAGCAAAAGGAAGAAGTTGTTCGTAGTTTAAACCAACCATATCACTACCTTTAAACTTATCTAAAACAGTGTACTCGTCCCCCAACACTTTATTAGCCAAACTTTCACACAAAATGAATTTATAGCCCATACTTTCTACTTTTAAGTAAGTTAAATCCGGATTAACACAAGCCGCAACGTTATCAATAAGAGTCCATGGAGTTGTAGTCCAAACAAGCATATACTCGTCTTTATCAACTAACTTAAATGGTACGATTACAGTATTAACTGTATCTTCTTGATAACCTAAACTAACTTCATTTTTAGATAGTTCTGTTCCACATCTATAACAATATGGAAGAACTTTATTACCGTGATAAATTAAACCCTTATCAAAGATATTCTTAATTAGCCACCATTCACTTTCTATATACTCATTTGTACAAGTTATATATGGATTATCACTATCAATTAACTGACCCATCATATCAGTCATTTTATTAACTTCATCTATATTTGTAGCAGTTTCACTATTACACTCTTTACAGAAGTTTTCTATTCCAAATGCTTCAATATCCGCCTTTGTTTTAAAGCCTAACTTCTTTTCAACATTAACTTCAATTGGTAAGCCGTGAGTATCAAGTCCAATTTTTCTTAATACTCTTTTACCTTGCATTGTTTGATATTTACAAAAAGCATCTTTTATAGTTTTTGCAAATACGTGATGCAAGCCAGGTTTAGCATTAGCATATATTGGTCCATCATAGAATACAAAGTCTTCTTTTCCTTCCCTGTTTTTAATAGTTTTTTCTAGTAAGTTTTCACTTTTCCACTTGCTTACTAAGTTACTTTCCAAATCATTAGTATTTTCTTTAATTTCTTTATACATACATTCCCTCCAAAATAAAAAGGATAGCACATAAGGAGTCTATATTAGACGGTACCATCCTAGTATTTACTTAATTATTATAACGGCTTATATAACCGGCTTTAACTTATCCTTAAAGCACATCCAGAGTGATTTATACATATATTCATTATTAGTTTTCACCAAACACTAACTCTCTAGAAACTCTTATATGTAACGTCTCTTTCATTTGTTTTACATTTAATAGAATACCACAAAACACACCTGTTGTCTAGTACTTTTTTACAATTTATACGCCCATACTAGATGTTTCAGGTAGAGTACTACCTCCATCAATTACAATACCTTGTCCAGTAATATATGAGCTTTCTTCACTTGCTAAAAATGCAGCTAATTCTCCTACTTCAGTAGGAAACCCAAGTCTACCCATAGGAATAGCGCTTGCTATAGAATTAATAACACCATCTGGGTTATCTTTGTCACTTTCTATACTCATACTTTCAACCATAGGCGTTAAAATATATCCTGGCATTATTGCATTAACACGAATTTTGTCTTTAGCTAATTCTGCAGCTAAACTCTTAGTGAAACCTAAAACAGCAGCCTTACTCGTAGCATAAGCTACTTCACCAGGGTCAGCAACCATCGGGCCTGTTACACTACTCATGTTTACAATTGCCCCACCACTAGATTTTAAATACTCTAAACATACTTTAGTAGTGTTCCACACTCCATTAATATTAATTCCAAAATGTAAAGCTTTAACTTCGTCAGTCATCTCTTCAAAACTAGATAGCTTACCAACTCCAGCATTATTTACTAAAATATCTAACTTTCCAAAATAACTTACTCCACTTTTAACTGCCTTTGTAACACTTTGTCTGTCTCTAATATCAACTACATAAGGAAGTATATTATCGCTTTTCATACTAGTTACATTTTCGTCATAATCAAGCACAATTACTTTAGCACCATACTTAATAAAAGTATCAACTATACCCCTTCCAATACCTTTATACCCACCTGTTACTACAGCTACTTTATTTGTTAGTTTCATAAAACCATCTCCATATTATATTTTACTAGAAAACACATATATTTTCCATAATATAGTATTTACTTTACACAAGAAAACATTCCTAATTTACACATATTTCTTGATTAATTATATTGTTAGTTTCTTTCACTTCCATTATAGTAGAGTTTTCAAATATATTTGTAGTAGTATCCTTAAACTTATTATATGTACTAAATACAAACTCATAGTCTTTACTAGCAACTTCAACACGACATAAAATAAGAACTTGCTAAAAGCATCATATAAAAGAAACAACTAAAAAACAACACTAAAAACAGTAGAGTTTTCAGCTCTACTGTTATAAATACCTAAGTTAGTTATTTACTCTGTTTCGGTTTTCCTACTAAAGAATAAAGACTGACATTTACTGTATTCAAGTTATTACTAACTTAGGAAATAAACTTGTTACTAATCTCTTAGTCTACTATAACTTTTATTATGACTCCTTCTTTTAAATTTAAACTCATTAACGAAATAATTTTTACAATACATTTCAAGTTTAAACTCTAGAGAAATTGGCGGGACGGACAGCGTTAGTGTTATTCACGTTGTTGTTGTTCAAGTTCGCATTGTCGGAATTCCAGTTCCACACGTTCGCGTTAGACCCATTCCAGTTAATAGGCGACAATGACCGAACGAGTAAGGCAATCTGAAGCCACGCGTACTTTAATAGCTTATTCCCTATATCTAAAAATGCTTATCGCACTAGATACCAAATTTTACATTTTTTTGACACTGGCACTCATGCGCCAGAAAGTTTTAAATCACTAACGTGATTTTTCTTACCACCAACTAACGTCGGCGGAGCCGTCCGAAAGGGTTTTCGGACGGTCTTCAAGAGGCACAGTTTAGCATCCACTTGAAGTTTCCACTATTTGATATGGTGTCTCATATGTCCCATTTCCTGTACTATATAGAGTGCAAGATTTGAGAGAAACGACGGGACGGACGGCGCTAGCGAAGTCCACGCGGTAGTTGCCCGAGTACGCATCGCCGGAATACCAGTTCCACACGTACGCATACCCATTCTTCCAAGAGCCAGGAGACAAGGGCCACCAATATGTTGATACTTGAGAACCAGTACTATTACTAATAAACCATGCATATGGAGTGTTCATTTCTTGGAATGCTACTCCTCCAGCAAAGGCTATTTCATCTGCTGTCATTAGTGATATTGGATAATCTAATTTTGCATTTGTATTATCTACGCTGAATGCATCTCTTATATCTGTGCAGTTATATGATGGATTTGATGATGCACCATCTGTATCATAGTCCATTCTATAGTATGGTGCAAAGTTGAAGTTAGCGCTTGCACTATATTCTTGTCCTGTTCCTAGACTTCTATCATTACAATATACTGCACTTGTACTTATGTATTTTGTATAATTTGTTAAGTTATTTTTATACCACGAATCAATAAATGCTTTTATTGTACTATCTGTTGTATTGTTTCTTATTGTATCATGTGATGTGTCTTCTCCGTATTTGTATCCTACGTATTTTGGACTATTGAAACTTGTATTAAATTTACTTTTCCCTATATTGCCACTCGTTGTATCATGACTTGGTCCTACATAAAGTAATCTTATACTAGAGTCATGATTTGTTCTTATTATTCTCCAGTAGAATCCCGCAAATTTAACCCAGTTATTTGTTGTATTTCCTGCATAGTAGTATACTTCTTTAGGCGAATTTGTTATACCTGTTATACTTTCTGTTGAAGTAAATAATGTTCCTGTTGTAGTTGCAGTTAAAGGTGTTGCAAAGTCATTTGTGCCATT